>CACNJC010000001.1 GCA_902620585.1 uncultured Pelagibacteraceae bacterium
ACGTGGCGTAAGCCACACAATTAAACCACTGAAAAACTTTTGATTTAACACTGACTTTTTTTGAAGTAATAGCTCCCATAAAGCGAGAGATAAACGTTGCTAAAGATGTTACAATAATTGCCAGTATAATTATTTGGCTACTTGCCATTTTTTCCTCCAATTAAAAAAGCTAAAGTTCCCGCTATAACTCCTGCAAACAACAATGCCCACTCACTTGAAACTGTATAAATTAATGGACCTAATATTGTTCCTCCAAAAACTGCACTAATAATACTTAAATTTTTCATGGCACCTATCATCATACAAAAGAAATAAACTGGATTTACAATTGCTAAACCGATTAACATGTCTTTGTTTAAATAATCAGCTGAAAGATAACCTGCCACTGTCATCAATATTGCAGTGGTCCAGGTTCCAATACCTATACCTATCCAAAAATCTATTCTGTATTTTTTATCTATTTTTTGATAACCGTCTTTTGCAATCAACCAAGATGTAACAGCTAAAAAGTGACAGGATAAAAAATATTTCCATTTTGGTTGTTTCTTATGTTCAAGCAAAGGAAATAGTGAAACTGTCATCGGATAAAGTCTAAAGTTAACTAACCAAACTGCTATAAATATGTTTATTATTGATGTACCAACTAATAAAGACTCTGCCATTACTAATTGACCTGGTAATGCATAAGTAAATAAACTTGATGCAGCACTTTGTTGTAAGTTAAAACCAGCATCTTTTAGTAACGCACCTAAAGCGATAAAACATGCTGCTAAAGGAATTGCTGGACTTTTAGAACCTTTAAGAGATTTTAAACCTTGAAAAAAAATTTTAAAATTTATCATCCACCAAGGAATAATCTTCCTACATCTGGATTTTTTAAAAGATCATCGCCTTTACCTGCGATAGCAGTTTGTCCCGAAACTAATACATAGCCAATGTCAGCAAATTCTAATCCTTTTTTAGCATTTTGCTCCACGAGTATAATTGTTTTCTTTTCAGCCTTTTGAAGATCTTCTAAAATTTCAAAAACCATGCCTATATATTTTGGTTCTAAACCAATTGACGGCTCATCTACTAATAAAACTGATGGTTTCATTACTAAAGCTCTAGAAATTTCTAGCAGTCTTCTTTCACCCCCAGATAAAACTTTTGCTGGTTGGTTTCTTCTATTTCTTAATCTTTCATACTTTTCAAAAATTCTTTCTGCTTCTTCATAGGCTTCGTCTTGTTTGTCTTTAATATAGCCACCCATTAAAAGGTTTTCCTCAACTGTCATATCTGGGAAAACTGAATTATCTTGCAAGATATAAGCGATACCTACTTTGCTTAATTTTTGAGCTGGGGTTAGTTTAGTTATTTCACTTCCCTCTAGTTCGATTTTTCCATCAAAAATATTTGTAAAACCATAAATAGAGTGAAGTATTGTAGATTTACCTGCTCCGTTAGGCCCTATTAAACATAATGATTGAGCCTTACTCACTGTTAAATCAAAATTATGTAGGATTTCCATTTTTCCATAGCCAGCATTTAAACCTCTAATGGTTAGGTGGGCATCATTTGGAGATAATTTGTTTAAATCTTCTAAAACAGGCGCTTTACCTAAAACATCATATTGATTTGCCATTACTGTGCTCCCAAATAAGCGTCAACAACACGCTTATCATTTTTAATTTGATCAGGTAAACCCTCTGCTAACATTTTGCCGTGTGCTAAACAGAAAATTTTTTGCGCTAAACTCATAATCACTTTCATATTGTGCTCTATTACTAATAAAGTTATTCCATAATCTTTGTTTATTTTAATCAATCTATCAATTATCCCATTAATCAAAGTTGGGTTAATTCCAGCTGTGGGCTCGTCTAATAAAAGCATTTTAGGCTCATTCATTAAAGCCATTGCCAATTCAAGTAATTTTTGCTGTCCGAATGATAGATCTCCTGCTCTTAAATTTCTTTTTTGATAAAGACCAACAAAGTTTAGTAAATTTTCTGCTTTCTCAGTAAGCTCAGCAGGTACTTTCGCAAAGATAAATCCTGAGTCACTAGCTTTATGACTAATGAGCATATTCTCTACACAGTTAAGTTTTGAATAAATTCTTGTTTGTTGAAAAGTTCTTAGCAAACCAAGTTTAGCTACCGCAGGAACAGGCATTTGAGAAACTTCTGTATTATCAAAAACAATTGAACCTTGATCGATAGGATGTGTTCCTACAATTGAGTTAAATAAAGTTGTTTTACCAGAACCGTTTGGTCCTATTAAACCAACTATTGATCCCTGCTCTACTGAAACAGAGATATCTACGTTAGCCTGCACACCGCCGAAAGATTTACTTACATTTTTGACCTCTAAAATACTCATTTTAATTCTACTTGTGCTTTCCGATCTTTATCATCTATTACTTCACCGAATCTTTCAGGATATTTTTCTCTTAACCAACCCATCAATCCCTCTGGGAAATAGACTACGATCACAACAATTAAAACCCCTAGCGCAACATATTGCCAACCCAATATTAATGTCCAAAGACCTTCTTTAAAAAAATGAAATAAAGTTGCGCCAATTACTGGTCCCCATAAAGTTCCTTTACCTCCAAGAATTGCCATAAGAACCATGAATACTCCCATCTCTCTTCCATCAAACGCTACATCTGTTGAGTCAATATATCCAATTAGTCCACCCATAATTCCACCAGCAAGACCACAGAAAAATGCAGAAACCATCCAACCTACAATTTTATATTTCATTGTTTGAATACCCATTGCTTCAGCTTTATCTTCATTGTCTCTTATCGCATTTAAAATTAATCTAAATCTTGAACCGTAAATATATTTAACAAAAACAAATGTTCCGATTAATAAAGCAAAACTTAAAAAGTAAAAAAACTTACCTCTGGCTTCAACATCAACTATTTCTGCAGGGAAAGGCGGTGTAGTGAAACCTTGGCCTGCTCCGATAATTTCTATTCCTCCAGCAATTTCACCTGCTGCAATTCCAAGACCCAAAGTACAAATCGCAAAATAATGACCTCTCAAACCTAAAATTGCATAACCAATAGCGCCAGCGACGATAGCTGGAACAATTGCTGAAACTAATAATCCGACACCGATACCCTGAAAATATTGTGCAGTAGTATGAACGAATGTTTTTTCGCCACCACTTTCCGTCCATTCTGCTAATGGGAAAAACATCCCCACTTGAACTGAAGCGGTTAAATACATTCCTAGACCATAGAAAAGAATATTTCCAAAACTATTGTAACCCATTTCTCCACCTTGTAGATTCCAAGTCATCGCCAAAACAATCAAAACACAAAGATATGTAAGCTGAACTTTAAAAGCAGAGAATAAAAAAGGTGCAGCTAAACCAAGAATAATTAAACCAGAATATAATATTAAATCTTTTTGTTTTGTCATAATAAATTTTCCTTAAAGAAATTAATAAATTGAGGCATATAAATATCCATATTATCCCCACCAATTGTTACTCCTTTAGAAATACATTTTTCTTTTTTCATAATTTTAAAACCAGTTTTCCATGCTTTTCTTGGATTTTTTTGTGCAGTTTCATAAAATTCTTCCACGGAAGAATAAACTTTGTGTTTATTGACCATCCACTCTACCCATGTCGGATTAGTAAACCTACCTTCATTATCAACATAAAAATCAGGACAATCATGAAGAGTCATTGCCATCTTTTCTCTCCAAGGTTTTTTACCAGCAGCCCAAGCATGATACCAACCTTCTTTAATATCTACTTTTACTTTTCCTGGGGGAGCTTTAATTCTCTCCGCATGCTCCTTGCAAAATTTAGCCAAAGTGTAATCATCTGCACCACCGTGCACTACAAGCATTGTGGTATTAGAAGTTAATTCTGGTTCTGCAAAAAAGCCAGCCATCCTACATTCTGCCGCTTCTGGAAGAATTGCGTCAAAACCTTTTGTTCCCTCTAGAAATTTAGAAGTAAGTTTAACATCCGATAAAAAAAATGAGTTAGTTCCACCTCTAGAGTGGCCAGTCGTTCCAAATTTCCCATTAGACCTAGGATGAGATTGTAAAACTTTTAAAGCTAAAAGTGCATCGATTGCCCCATTTATCAAAGGCACTTTAGATTGATCTCTCCATGTGGACCTGGCGCCTCTTGGACAGAAATTATCAATATACATTACACCTATACCTTCTTTTAAAAGATTTTGTGCAGCATGATACACGAAGTCATCCCAAACATAATCTCCTGGTCCGCCACTACTGTGAGTATAAATTACTATAGGAACTTTACCTGCTCCCTCTGGCAATCGAAGATATCCTGTAATTTCAACAGGATTATTTAAATGACCATCTATCAATACTGTTCTTTGGTCAAATCCAGTGTATGAATTAAATTTAATTATTTCACCTCCATCATAACCCTTTAATTTGGAGATGCCTTTAAGCATTGATAATTTCTTTCTGCAATTGTCTTTGGAATTAAAATTTGGTGATTCATGAGCTAGTAAACTAGTTGAAAATAAAATAGTAAATAAGATAAGTGCAAACTTATTCATTTTAAATATTCCCTTTTTTTCGATAGTTTAAATCTTCTATAAACTAATATGAAAACTAGCAGCATAAATACTGCACCAATTCTAAATTCTGTTCCTAAAATATAATCTGCAAACTCTTCAAATAGTCCTAATCCCATTCCTGAAAGTGCTACTGCTGGTAAATTACCAAGACCTGCAACGATAACTATCATGAAAGATCTTACTGTGTAAGGAAGTCCTACATAAGGATGAAGGGTAAGAGTGATCGAAATTAAAGCTCCCGCGATTCCACATAACGCAGCGTTAATACCAAAAGTTGCTGCATAAACTTTTTCAGTGTCTACACCTAAAATTTTTGCAGCTCTTGCATTTTGTGCGGTAGCTCTTATCGCTCGTCCTAGTCTAGATTTTTTCATGTAAACAACCAAAGCAACTGCATATAAAACACTTATAAAAGCAGAAAATATTTTTGAATTAGGTAAAGTTACTGAATTATCAAATATCATTGTTGTTCCATATTCAGATTGTGCAACAACAACATCTGCACCAAAAATAAAATTCATTAATTGTTGAAAAACAATTGCTATACCGAAAGTTGCTAAAATTGAAATAAATAAATCACGGTCTACAACTTTATTAATTACTAATTTATAAAGTGCCCATCCTACAAAGAACATTATAATTGGAGAAACAACAACTCCCCAAGCTGGATGGATTCCAGCAAGATACATAGTGTATGCAATATAACCTCCAAGAATTACTAAATCACCTTGTGCGATATTAATTATATTCATCACGCCCCACTGAAGAGCCATACCGTATGCAATTAAAGCAAATAAAATACCTAAAAGAATTCCGTCCAAAGATGCTTGGACCATTAACATTGGAGCTTTAAAAATTAGAAAGTCCATAAAATTTCAAAATTTATAAAAGAAAAGCCCCTAGAAAACTAGGGGCTTTTTCAAATTATTTATAAGCTATTAGCTTCTTTCAGACCACTTAGGGATCGGGTGATAGAATTTGTCTGAAGCCCATTTTGTTGGAGCTACAACTTTATTCTCACACGTATCACCTTTGCATCTTACTTGGAACAAGATCATTGGTTTAGCAACATTTTGACCGCCAGGACCAAATTTAATATTTCCATAGAAAGTTTGCATTTCAGTAGTTTTAAGAGCATCTCTTACTTTATCTCTGTCAAAAGAATTCGCTCTTTCGAACGCATCTTTAAACACTAGTAAAGCAGCAGACGATTCAGCTGATTGGTAAGGTGGAGCATAACCAAATTCTTTTTTAAAGTCTTTGTCATACTTTTTGCCTGAACCAAAAAACTTATCTTTATAGCTTAAATTTTTGTGCCACTGAGATGCACACAATGCGTATTCTGATTTCTTTCCATGTTGTTTAGAAAGTTTTGCAGCATCGCAGTGAGTCATCGCTAACATTGGAACATCAACTTTCATTTCAGATATTTGTCTGATTGCAGTTAATGCGCCTTTTGTGTGACCAGATACTACTAGTACATCAGGTTTAGTTGCTTTAACCTTAGCTAATGTAGCAGCCATATCATTTAACTCTTTTGGCAATTTGTCATCAATGATGATTTCAGATCCAGTTCTTTTTGCTGCATCTAAGATACCAAGTCTCACGTCTTGTGAGAATGCATCTTGTTCAAATGCTTGTGCAATTCTAACTGGCTTTCCACCATTTTTTTCAACAGCAAGATCAATTGCTACTTCAAGGTATTGGTTAGCTGGTGATAATACCGCGAACAAATATTTATATCCTTTTGTAAATAAAGATCTTGATGCACCATTTGCTTCAACCATAGGAATTTTATATTTCTCGGTTACTGGTGCAATGGCTTTCGTTAAACCTGAACTGTATGGTCCAAGCATGTAATGAACGCCATCTTGCTTGATTAGTCTTTCAGCTAATTGAGCGGCTCTTTTCGGATTTGACTCATCATCGTAATAAATGATTTCAAATTTATAGCTTTTTCCACCAACTTTCACTCCACCCATTTTGTTGATTCTGTCAACGGCCATATTATAACCGTTTTGAGTGTGAACTCCGTTAGAAGAATACTTACCCGTTAGAGATATCGCTGAACCTAAAACAATATAGTCACCTTCAACTTTTGCGAAAGATGAAGAGATACTTGCTAATGTTAAAGTTATAGCTGAAATAAATATAGTAAATAGTTTTACTAGTTTATTCATTAGTTCCCCTTTGTTAATTAATTAATTAATTTCAAATATTTAAACAAGAAATGAGGATGAAAACAACCGTTAGAATTAATTAATAACTTTGAGAGGCCGCGACATATATTGCTATAATAATTAATACACACGCTGAGATTGTATTTAAAACTTTTGGATTATCTTTCAGCCAAATTGATACCTTGTTAGCTGCAAAAGCATAGATCATCAAAGTTAAAAAATCTAAAGTTATATAAGTAATTATTAATATTAAAAATTGTGCAGTATAGTTTGTAGTAAAATCAATAAAAGAGGTAAAAATTGTTCCAAAAAATATAATTGATTTTGGACTAAGACCTGCAACGAGAAAACCATCTCTGTAGAAAGAAAAAATAGACTTTAAATTTTTTTTTCCAGAATTTATTATTTTAATTCTCGACGTGTAAGTGTCATAAGCCAAATAGATAATATATAAAATTCCAGCCCATTTTAATGCTTGAAGTATACTTGGATTGTCACTTAGAAAGGTTCCTATAAAAAATACTACTAAAATCCCTTGGCACAAATTAGCAGATATATCGCCAAAAGCTGTCCAAAAAGACTTTTTAATTCCATAGTTCAAAGTATGGGAAACAATTACTACACGTGGTGGCCCTGGTGTAATGAATAAAAATAAAATTATTTGTAAAAAGATAAAAAAATCATTTGGAAACATTAGAAAAGTAACTATATAGAAAATAATGAAGAAAAGAAGTTTAATTCCACAAACAAAAGTTAAGAACCCAGAACCTAAAGAAAAAGATGATAATTGGGTTATTTGGGCTGCATGGGCAGATCGTATTACTTTTGAAGAAATTAGGGAAAAAACAGGAAAATCTGAGTCAGATGTAATTAAGCTTATGAGAAAAAGTTTAAAACCTGGTTCTTTTAGACTTTGGAGAAAGCGTGTACATAATACTAGCATTAAACATAGGAAAAAATTTAAACTTGGGCGAAAAAAACTCAGGGAAAAAATTAAGATTACTGATATATACTAACTATGAAAAAAGTCACAATTTACACCGGAGATCCTTGTTCATTCTGTGAAGCTGCAAAAGCTTTGTTGAAGACTAAAAACGTTGAGATTGAAGAATTAGATATCTGGAAAGATCCAGCAAAAGCCAAAGAAATGTTACAAAGAACTAACGGAGCAAGAACCATTCCTCAAATATTCATAGGAGATCACTACATAGGTGGAAATGATAAGCTTCAAGAAGCCAATAGAAGTGGTGAGTTAGATAAACTTCTATCTTAATCAATAAATTTTTTAATAATTTTAGACGCGTTTATTAAAGAACCAGACGAATGTTTTCCTTCAATTACAAATAGATCGCTTTTCAGATCTCTTTTAACAAGCATTTCATGATAGTTTATCGATAAAACTGGAAAAGTATTTTTATCATTTTTGCCAACAATAATTATTGTTTGAGAGTCTTTTGAAATTTTATCAATATTTTTATGAGGTGAAGTTTTCATTTTATAAACACGCTCACCCTTCATTTTTTTCCACATCTCAAACTCGCAAGGGCAAGAGATTAGTATTGTTTTATCGATCAGTTTTGGAATTCGACCATTTATTGTTGCTAAGGTATATGCGCCACCAGAATGTCCAATCATAATTAGATTATTTGCATTGTAGTATTCTTTTAAATTTTGGGCAGCTTTCGCAACTAACTCTAATTTTTCCCATTTGTAATTTGTTTTATTTTTTCTTGTTTCCTTATAACTTCCATAGGATTTCCTCCCAGAGTCTAATGTATATCCAGGTCTTGCAAGAAAGAAAAAATTAACGCTTTCTGATAACAAATCATTTCCTAATTTCCAGTATCCTTTTTTCCCAGGAGGTTTTGCGCCGCTAGATAAATCTCCGTGTAAAAATATAATTAAGTTTTTTTTATTTTTCTTAATTTCACCAATTGCTTGTAGTGCTATACACTTGTTTTTTTCAGCAGAGACAAATGTTAGAAAATCTTCTTTATTACATGCAAAAGAATAGTTTGGTAAGATTAAAAAAAATAAAATCAAGATCTTATTCTTTGTCATTTTAAATCTTTAATAAAAGGCATCGCATCTCCAGCCCCAAGCTTTGTTGTAGAAATTCCAGCAACTTTATTTGCTAGTTTTAAGCAATCTTTAATTGGTTTTTCTTTAAGCAGCCCAAAGGCCAAACCTCCATTAAAAGCATCTCCTGCGCCTGTAGTATCAATTGCTTTATCTGGAGTTGCTTTAATATAAATTTCTTCTTTACCATCTGAATAAAATAATCCTTTTTCACCTAAGGTAATTATTACTTTTTTTATGCCCATCTCAATAAGTTTTTTTGCGCTAACTTTTGCATCATTTTCATCATTAATTTTGACTCCAGTATAAAACTCTGCTTCAGTTTCATTAGGTGTAAAATAGTCAACCAGCTTAAAGAAATCATTGCTTAATTTACAAGCTGGGGCAGGATTTAATATATTTATTAATCCATGTTCCTTTGCAGCTTTCAAGCAATGTAAAGTAACTTCTATTGGTATTTCTAATTGCGTTAAAAATATTTGAGATTGTTTAAATAAATTAGTGTCAATTTCATTTATGGTTAAGCTAGAAGGAGCTCCTCTAACTACAGTTATAGCATTTTTTCCTGTATTTCTATCAACATGAATACCAGCAACTCCTGTTTTGTGTTTGTTTGAAATAATAATGTTTGAAGTATCTATATTATCTTTTTTAAGTTTGTTGATTGCAAGCTTTCCATAATCATCATCGCCTAACTTAGAGATAAAGTTTACTTTTCCACCTAGCCTTGAGATTGCTATAGCTTGATTACATCCTTTTCCTCCTGGTCCTACATTGTAACTATCACCAAGTATTGTTTCTCCCGTGCTTGGAAGTTTGTTTCCTGAAAAACTTATATCCGCAACAAATATTCCAAGAACAGTTATATCGCTCATTAACCTAGACTAGTAAGGAAAGGAAACGTTGTCAAAATAAAATAACTTATAACTTGAATTTGATTAGTAGCGATTAAAATTCCTGTGATTAATAAAATTATCCCACCTGTTTTAGTTATTCTATTATAGTATCTACCAAAACCTTTTTTAGAAATTAAAAAACTATTCATAAAGTAACCTGATAAAATAAAAGGAATTGCTAATCCCAAAGAGTAAAAAGAAAGCAAAAGAATTCCTTTGCTTATTGATGCATCAGTGGCTGATAAAGCTAAAATAGAACCTAAAATTGGACCGATGCAAGGAGTCCAACCAAAAGCGAAAGCTGATCCTACTACAAAAGGAAATACATAATTATCTTTATATCCTTTGGTATCGATACGCTTTTCTTGATTTAAAAATTGAAAATTAAGAACACCTAGCATTTGTAAAGAAAATAAAATAATTATTATTCCTGCAGCTATTCTTAATTCATTAGATAAAAATAATAAAATATTTCCAACTGCAGAAGCAGTAGCACCAAGTGTTATAAACACTAAAGAAAATCCTAAAGAAAATAATATTGTTTTATATAAGACAATTTGTTTATCCTGATCTATTTCATTTAAATTTTTACCAGTTATGTAAGAAATATATCCTGGAATAATAGGTAATACACAAGGTGTCAAAAAACTTATAAATCCAGCACCAAAAGCAAAAGCTAGCTTAATAATCATATTCTCTTTATATTTGCCTTTATTACCTCTCGCAATTACAATATTGGCTCATGATATTAAAATACATTGGCTTTTTATTTACTCTTTTGTGGTCTTATACTTTTATAAAATCTCAAAGTATTTTTAAAAAAGGGTCCGGTATACTAATTACATTATTTGTTTCAAATATCTCTTGGTTAACATTTATTGCTGCCTGCTTTTATGGGTTCAAGAATTTCTCATTTTATCAAACATTACTCGGAATTATAGTAAGTATAGTATTAGTTCACTTAGCATTTGCAAGATTGAGTCTTTATGTTAATTCAAAATTTAGTGACAAAAGATATCTGATAATGATTAAAACAACTGTTGAATATTTAATTATTGCAGTTTTTGCCTATTATATTTTTTTCTAATTAGTTAAAATAGTTGAAAGAGTATTAAAATTTTTATCAATGATAATGATTTCACCAGATCTTGGTGCTGTGTCTGTTACTGCTGTTATTATTACATAATGAGTTACTAAAACTAAGTTGCCTCCATTCCCATTCCATTGTTGAATATAATTTCTCAACTCTTTTATTTGTTTCTTTGCATTTTTGTCATAAGGAGGCTGAAAAGTAGAATTGAGCGCTGAAAATTCTTTGTAATTTTTAAAAGCGTATTTAGCAGTATCTTTACATCTACACCATTGACTACTTAAAACTTGATCAATCTTGATTTTATTTTTTTTAAATAATTCTCCAATTCTTTTTGATTGATCTATTCCCTCCTTGCTGAGGTTTCTTTGGGTATTACAATCTTTAATTTGAAAGCCGGAAGGATCGCCGCTTCCTGGAGCTATTGAGTGTCTTATTAGAATAACTTTATTGCCTTCTATTGCTGGTTGCCAGTCAGCAAGAGTAGATGAGATATTTAAAAGTATAAATAGTAATGTTAGAAAAAAGATGTGGGGAACATTAGTTCTTATCATGGTGGATGAAAAGAAAGTCTTACAAACTTATGCTGCCTAGGTCTAGTGGACATGGCAACTCAAATATAATCTCTTGCTAGGTTGTATTCAAAAAAAATCGATCTTTAGTGGATAACTTTACTGATTTTAAAAATAAAAGAAAAACCGTTATTCCAAAAAAGGCGATAACCTTTCTTTTTTAAAAACTTATAAACAGGATTGTGTTTGTAATAGTCAATTGTATCTTTAGTCGACTTAAGGTTGTGTATCTCTATACAAATTAATCTTGGTTTATATTTTTTGAAATTCAAAGACAATAGCGCCTTTAACTCATTCCCTTCTATATCTAAATTTAAAAAGTCTATTTTTTTGTTTTTGTACTTAGTTTTTTCCAGAATTGAATTTATTGAATTCGAATTTATTGTTTTAGTCTTGAAGCCTTTTTTAAAGTTTAGCTTTGCAAATTTTCTATCGATTGTATTAAGCATATTAATCTTTTTTCTGTAATAAAGTTTGACTTTTTTCGATGTATTAGAGATTGCAGTATTTATATTAAGATCGTCTTTTCTTGCGATTTTAAATAAGTCAACAGAAAGCTGGTTGATATCAATATTTATTCCATTCCATCCTTTTTTATAAAGTAAGTAAGTATTATTTCCATCTATAGGATGATAGCATCCGATATCTATATAAAATCCATTTTGTTTTTTTTTAAAAAACTTATCTATAATGATATCTTCCCCGTACATTGAATATGACTTTCTTGGAAAGAAAATTTTAGGTCTATAATACATATAGTAAAAGTACTTAAAAATGTTTCTCATATATTTTTTGGTTTAAAGATTAAACATGCTCCATTATTACAATATCGTTTTCCTGTAGGTTTTGGACCATCATCAAATATATGTCCATGATGTCCTCCACATTTTTTACAATGATATTCTGTACGAGGATAACCTATGTGCATATCAGTTTTTTCTTCAAATACTCCAGCTATAGATTGAAAAAAAGATGGCCAACCCGAACCACTTTCATATTTTGCAGTTGAGTCAAAAAGTTTAGTTCCACACCCTACACAGTGATAACTTCCTTCTCTTTTTTCATTGTTTAAAGGACTTGATCCAGGTGGTTCAGTGCCCTCTTGTTTTAAAATATAATTTTGTTCAGGAGTTAAATTTGAGTCCCAGTCTTTATTTTTCATCTTTAATTTCTTCATCAACTCCATAAGGTCTAAAGTTTCCTTTATTCCCGGTTTTGATTACTTTAGCTGGAACTCCTACCATCGTTGAATTTTCTGGAACATCATTAACGACGACTGCATTAGCAGCTATTCTTGAACCATTGCCCACTTTAATAGGTCCAATGATTTGCGCACCTGATCCGATTACAACATCATCTCCAATTGTTGGATGTCTTTTTTCGTGTCTCTGTCTTTCGGAGTCTATGCTTGGAGAAATTCCACCTAATGTAACTGCGTGATAAATAGTTACATTTTTTCCAATCTCTGACGTCTCGCCAATAACTACCCCCATTCCATGATCTATAAATAAATTGCTACCTATTTTTGCTCCAGGATGGATTTCAATTCCTGTAAAAAATCTAGAAGTTTGTGAAATTATCCTTCCAAGTAAATCAAACCCAGCTAAGTAAAAAAAATTTGCTATTCGATGAAAAAAAACAGCTTTTACTCCAGGATAAGTCAAAACTATACTTAGTGTTGATTTAGCCGCAGGGTCTCTTTCTTTTATAGAACTTATAAAATCATTCATAACATCTAATTCTATATATAATGACTACTTGAAAAATTTAAAGAATTAAATATACCAATCATTATATGAGTAATTCGTTTCATTTAGCATTGCCTGCAGGAGATCTGCAAATAACCGAAAAGTTCTATACAGAAATACTTGGATGTAAAACTGGAAATAGAGAAAAGGGGAAATGGGTTGATATTGATTTTTGGGGTAATGAATTAACGCTTCACCAAACTAAAATGAAATTACCCAGAGAAAGGCACGATGTAGATATGGGTAATGTTCCAGTGCCTCATTTTGGTGTTCATTTGAAAAAAGAAGTTTTTAACCAAATTAAATCTAATCTTGAGTCTAACAACATTAATTATATTGATAAACCTTATACTAGATTCAAGGGTACAAAATTTGAGCAAAATACATTTTTTATTGAAGATCCTAATGGTAACGTTTTAGAACTTAAAACTTTCGAATAAAATCACAACTTTTCCACTATTTACAAGTTAGATTATCTTGACGTATCATTTACTTCTATTAGAAATAAACAATCTATGAAATCGAAAACTAAAGTAGTCGTTGTTGGTGGTGGTGTTGTTGGCGTAAGCGTACTCTATCATTTAGCCAAAAAAGGTTGGTCTGATGTTGTGTTAGTTGAAAGAAAAGAGTTAACCTCTGGATCTACTTGGCACGCTGCGGGTTTACTGCCTTTATTCAATATGAGCTACTCTGTTGGACAACTTCATAGGTATGCAGTTCAGCTTTATAAATCTTTAGAAAAAGAAACTGGTAAGAATGTTGGTTTCAGCGTAGTTTCAAATATTCGTTTAGCTCAAACCCAAGATCGTATGGATGAATATCATCAATATGCAGGTGTAGCTAAAACTATAGGAGTTGACGTAAAATTTTTAAAACCTAATCAAGTAAAAGAGATTTGGCCATTAATTAATACTGAGGGTTTAGTTGGAGCAATTCAGCATCCAGAAGATGGTTATATTCAACCGGCAGATTTAACTCAAGCATTAGCTACTGGTGCAAGAAACCATGGAGCTGAAATATATAGAAACACAACAGTTATAGAAATTAAACAAACAAAAGATGGTTGGGTGGTTAAAACTGATAAAGGAGATATTGAGTGTGAACATGTTGTTTCTTGTAGCGGTAACTTTGCTAGACAAACAGGAAGAATGGTTGGTTTAGAAATTCCTGTAATTCCAGTTGAGCATCAATATATTGTTACAGAACCTCATCCAGAGATTCAAAAAAGAAGGAAAGAAGGAAAACCAGAAATGGGAGTGCTTAGAGATAGTGATAACTCTTGGTACATGAGAGAAGAAGCTGGTGGATTATTACTTGGGCCTTATGAAAAAGGAGCCCCTTGTTGTTATGTTGATGGTCCTTCAAAAGATAGTGAGTATGAATTATTTCAAGAAGACTTAGATCGTCTAGCTCCACACATTGAAGGAGCAATAAAAAGAGTTCCTGCCTTTGGAGAAGTGGGTGTAAAAAAAGTTTATAATGGTGCAATCGCTTACACTCCAGATGGAAATCCCATAGTTGGTCCTGCTTGGGGATTAAAAAATTTTTGGATTAATGAGGGACATAGTTTCGGAATTACTGCTGCAGGAGGAGCAGGCTGGCAATTAGCTGAGTGGATAATTGACGGAGAGCCAACAATTGATATGCTTGGAGTTGAACCGAGAAGATATGGTTCATACGCAACTAAATCTTATTTAAAAGCTAAAAATGAAGAAGCATATGCAAATGTATTTACAGTTCACTATCCCGACGAAGAAAGAGAGGCAGGTAGACCTTTAAGACAAGCTCCATGTTACGATCGTTTAAAGAAATTAGGAGCAGTGTTTGGATCTAAATTTGGATGGGAAAGAGCTAACTTTTTTGCAAAAGAAGGAGAGAAACAAGAGGATGATTGGTCGTTTAGAAGATCTAAATGGTTTAAAAATGTTGAGAGTGAATGTAAAAATGTTAAAGAAAATGTTGGTCTTCTTGACATGACGGCTTTTGGAAAATGTAGAATTAAAGGTCCTGGAGCAGAAGAATTTCTAGATAAACTTGTTGCTAATAAACTTCCTAAAAAGATTGGAAGAATTAATCTTTGTCATGCTTTAAATACTAAAGGGGGTGTTCACTCAGAATTTACTATTATGAGAGAGGCAGAAGACAGTTTTTACTTAGTTTCAGCAGGTGCTTATCAAAGGTTAGATCACGATTGGATACACAAATGGATGCCAAAAGATGGTTCAGTACAATATGAAAACTTAACAAACAGTATGGGTGTTCTAGTAGTCTCAGGACCTAAAGCGAGACAGTTGATGCAAAAAGTTTCTAGATCAGATTTTTCTAATGAAAGATTTAAATGGTTGAGTGCACAAAATATTAATATTGGTTTAGCTCCATGTAGCGCAATGAGAGTAAACTTTGTTGGAGAATTAGGATGGGAACTTCATCATCCTATTGAATATCAAAATCATATTTTTGATCAATTAATGGAAGCTGGTAAAGAATTTGGATTAAAACCTTATGGTATTAGGGCCATGAATAGTTTGAGAGTAGAAAAATCTTACAAGTTGGTAGGAACTGAATTATCAATTGAATATTCACCTTATGAGTCAGGTCTAGATAGGTTTGTTCACCCAAATAAAGGAGATTTTATTGGGCGTGCGGCATTAGACAAATGGAGAGCTAAAGGATTTTCAAATAAATTAGTTACTATGGAAATACACGGTGTGACCGATGCAGATGTTTTAGGAAATAACCCTATATATGACAATGGTACAGTTGTTGGAAGGGCTACAAGTGGTGACTTTGGTTTTAGAGTCAATAAATCAATAGCTTTAGGTATGATTAAACCTGAACTAGCTAAAGTTGGACAAAAATTAAAAATTGATATTCTTGGAAAAATGCATGAGGCTTCTATAGTAGAAGAGTCTCCATATGATTCTGAAAATAAATTACTAAGAGCTTAAATGAAAATCCTTGTAGCTGTAAAAAGAGTTATTGATTATAATGTTCAGATAAGAGTTAAAGAGGATGGTTCTGGAGTCCACACCGATAATGTAAAAATGTCAACTAATCCTCCAGATGACAATGCTGTGGAAGAGTCGGTTAAACTAAAGGAGTCTGGTAAAGTTAAAGAAGTTGTAGCCATTTCAATTGGGGAAGATAAAGCTCAAGAAAGTATAAGAAAAGCTTTAGCAGTTGGAGCTGACAAAGGAATTCATGTTAAGATTGATAACTATGTTGAGCCTCTAGGAATTGCAAAAATTTTAAAAAAAATTGTAGAAAAAGAAAAACCAGATATGGTTTTTTTAGGCAAACAAGCCATTGATGATGATTGTAACCAGACAGGTCAAATGTTAGCAGCAATGCTTAATTGGCCTCAAGCAACATTTTCCTCAAAAGTAAATTTAAAAGATAAGTCTTTAGAAATTGTAAGAGAAATTGATGAAGGATTAGAGACAATTGAAGTTAATTTGCCAGCAATTGTAACTTGTGATTTAAGATTAAATGAGCCAAGGTTTGCATCGCTTCCAAATATTATGAAAGCAAAGAAAAAACCCATGGAGCAGTTAAATGCTAAAGATTTGGGTCTAGATTTAACTAATAGAATTCAACAATTAAAAGTAGAAGAACCGCCTAAAAGAAAAGCGGGTATTAAAGTTGCAAATGTTGCAGAATTAGTGAGCAAATTAAAAAATGAGGCTAAAGTTATTTAATGTCGGTTTTATTAGTAGCAGAACATGATAATTCAAAATTAAAACCGTTCACATTAAACGCAATTACTGCTGCATCTAAGATAGACGGTGATGTTCATGTATTAGTAGCAGGAGCAGGATGTGATAATGTCTCTAAAGAGATTGCAAGTATTCCTTTAGTCAAAAAAGTTTTAGTTTGTGACTCTCAAAATTATCAAAATTATTTACCAGAAAATTTAGCCCCTTTGGTTGCAAAAATTTCAGAAAAATATGATCATATTGTTGCATCAGCTAATACTTTTGGAAAAAACTTTATGCCAAGAGTAGCTGCAGCGCTTGATGTATCTCAAGTGAGCGACATCATAAAAGTTGATAGTCCAGATACTTTTGTAAGACCAATTTATGCTGGTAATGCCTTTGCGACAGTTAAAAGTAATGACAAGAAGAAGTGTATTACAATAAGACCTACTTCTTTTGAACCAGCAGAAAAAGCTGGAGGTTCAGCTCAAATTGAAAAAATAGATGCAGTTGAAATACCAAATAGTTCAAAGTTTATTAAAAGAGAAGAAACCAAATCAGAAAGGCCAGAACTTGGAACTGCAAGAATAGTAGTTTCAGGAGGAAGAGGATTAGAAAGTGGAGAAAATTTCAAG
This sequence comes from uncultured Pelagibacteraceae bacterium, assembly GCA_902620585.1. Taxonomy (GTDB): domain Bacteria; phylum Pseudomonadota; class Alphaproteobacteria; order Pelagibacterales; family Pelagibacteraceae; genus Pelagilacustribacter. The sequence goes on from CACNJC010000001.1 coordinate 17,457, forward strand.
TTAATAAATGATATTGCTGATAAACTTAATGCAGCAGTTGGGGCATCAAGAGCTGCGGTTGATGCAGGATATATAAGTAATGACCACCAAGTTGGTCAGACAGGAAAAGTAGTTGTTCCAGATTTATACATTGCGGTTGGAATCTCAGGAGCAATTCAACACTTAGCTGGCATGAAAGAGAGTAAAATAATTGTCGCAATTAATAAAGATGGAGAAGCTCCAATTTTTAGTGTTGCAGATTACGGTTTAGAAGCAGATTTATTTAAAGCTTTGCCGGAATTTCTAGCTGAGTTGAACAAACTGAATACTATCCAAAAATAACTAGTTTGATATAGTAATTTCATGGCCAGAGAAGCAATGGAATACGATGTAGTTATTGTTGGTGCAGGACCAGCAGGTCTATCTACAGCGATAAAACTAAAACAACTCGATCCTAATTTAAATGTTTGTATTCTTGAAAAGGGATCAGAGGTTGGTGCTCATATTTTAAGCGGGAATGTATTTGAGACTAAAGCTCTTGATGAATTAATTCCTAATTGGAAAAATGAAGGAGCTCCGGTAAAAACAAAAGTTTCAAAAGAAAAATTCTTATTTTTAGGAAAAAATTCTTCTTTAAGTTGGCCTACTTGGCTTTTGCCCTCAGTGCAAAAAAATCACAAGAATTTTATTATTAGCCTTGCTAATCTATGTCGTTGGTTGGGTGAACAAGCAGAAAAGTTAGGGGTAGAAATATTTCCTGGTTTTCCTGCTAGTGAAGTTCTTTACAATGAAGATGGATCGGTAAAAGGTGTAGCTACCTTAGATATGGGCTTAGATAAAGAGGGAAATAAAAAGGATACTTATCAAGAAGGAATGGAGTTACATGCAAAAGTAACAGTGTTTTCTGAAGGATGTAGAGGTCATTTGGGTAAACAATTAATTAAAAAATTTAATTTAGATGAAGGAAAGAGTCCTCAACAATATGGTATTGGCTTTAAAGAAATATGGGAAGTTAATGAAGAACAACATCAAGAAGGGTTAGTTATGCATACGGCTGGCTGGCCTCTAGATAATAAAACTTATGGCGGAAGCTTTATCTATCATGCTGAAAAAAGACAAATTTATTTTGGATATGTTATTGGTCTTGATTATCAAAACCCTTATCTTTCTCCCTTTGATGAATTTCAAAGATTTAAAACACATAAAGCTATAAAAAAAATGTTAGAGGGTGGTAAACGTATTGCTTTTGGTGCAAGAGCTTTAATTGAGGGTGGAATACAAAGTTTACCTAAAATGTTTATGCCAGGAGCATTACTAATTGGATGTGATGCTGGAACTTTAAATATGCCGAAAATAAAGGGTTCACACACTGCAATGAAAAGTGGAATAATTGCAGCAGAGTCTATAATTGAAAATATAAAAAATAAATCTGATCTCTCGATTTATGAAAAAAAGTTTAAGGAAAGTTGGGCTTATAAAGAATTGTATACTGCAAGAAATGTTAAACCTAGTTTCAGTTGGGGTTTGATATTGGGAATTATTTTTACAGGCATAGATCAAATTTTATTCAGGGGAAGGCTACCTTTTACTTTAAAACATAAACATGCAGATCATGAAACTTTAAAACCAGCTAATCAAATGCCTAAAATTGAATATCCAAAACCTGATGGTAAACTAACATTTGATAAAACTAGCTCTGTTTATTTAACAGGGACTAATCATGCTGAAAACCAACCTGTCCATTTGAGGTTAAAAGATCCTAATCTTCCTATTAATTACACTTTAAAAGAGTACGATGAACCGGCTCAAAGATACTGTCCAGTAGGAGTTTACGAAGTTCAAAAAGAAAAATTTGTTATAAACTCTCAAAATTGTATCCATTGTAAGACCTGTGATATCAAAGAACCCTCTCAAAATATCACTTGGGTTGCACCCGAAGGTGGCGGTGGTCCTAAATACGGAAACATGTAAAAAGACTATTGCTTTTGTCTGTGAGAAAGCATAATGGCTTTCCACCATGTATAAAATTATAAAAAATTCTTGGGCTCTATTCACAGGATTTGCAGTAATTATGCTCTCTCATGGTTTTCAAGGAAACCTTTTAGGAATTAGAGCTGTATTAGAAAATTTTAATTTTATTGCAACGGGCACGATGATGTCAGGTTATTTTATTGGTTATTTCATTGGTGCTAATATCATTCCGAATCTTGTCAGCAAAGTAGGTCATATAAGAGTATTTGCGGCTTTTGCTTCAATGGCATCTTTAAGTTCTTTAGTACATGTTGTGTTTGTGGACCCAGTTATTTGGACCTTAGCAAGATTTTTAACCGGTTTTAGCATGATTGGGATTCTTATCATTGTTGAAAGTTGGTTAAACGATAGAGCTACTAATAAAACAAGAGGTAAAGTTTTATCTCTTTACATGTTTGTTACTTTTTTTGCTATGGCTTTGGGAAACTTATTATTAAATGTAAGTAGCCCTAAAAACTATGAACCGTTCATACTAATTTCTTTATTATTTTCTATAGCATTAATTCCGATATTACTTACTAAAAGAAAACCGCCTACGTTTAAAAAAACTAGTTCGATAAAGATTAAGGAGCTTATTAAAATTTCTCCTTTTGGAAGTTTTTCTACATTTTGTTCAGGTTTCATTTTTTCGGCAATGTTCACAATGTTATCAGTTTATGCTGTAACGATGAATCTATCTGTTTTAGAAATTTCCATATTGCTATTTGCAGTAACACTAGCAGGTGCACTTTTTCAGTGGCCAATAGGTTCGTTGTCAGACAATTATGATAGACGAATAATAATTATAGGATGTTGTGTAGCATCATCTATTTTTGCTGTTCTTTCGATCATGGCATCTGGAATTTCTTTTGAAAATCTTTTTGTAGAAGAAATGTTTAGATTTAATTACTTTTCAACAGAAACAAGCATGGATAAAACAAAATTATTTATTTTTGTAATTCTTTTATCTGGAATGACACTTCCCCTATTTGCATTAAATCTTGCGCTTGTAAATGACTACATACCAAAAGAAAAGTTTGTTGCTGCTGGAGCTGGTTTAAACATTATATTCGGTTTAGGTGCAATAGCCGGGCCTATTATGTGTTCAGTTTTGATGAATATCTTTGGACCTAACGGATTCTTTATTCATCTTCTAATCTTTTTCATTGTAATCTCTATTTTTGGGATTTTTAGAATGAATAAAAGAAAGTATGAGGATAATCCTGACTCTACTTTTACACCTCTACCAAAAGATATTACTCCTCTAGGTATTGAACTTGATCCAGATACAGGGGTAGACTTATCTAATACTTCAAATGATAAAAAATAGTTCAGCCATACTAATTGTTTTAATTGCAGGGCTGTTCTGGTCTTTTGGGCCTTTAGTTGTAAGATACATAGAAGATGCGCACTTAATTCCCTGGCAATATCTTTTTTTTAGAGGTTCAGTAATTTTTTTAGTATTAAACATTTATTTATTTTTAGCTGAAGGTCATAAATTTACTAAAAATTATAATAAGATCGGTTTATCTGGAGTAATTGGCGGAGTAAGTCTTGGTATTGCTAATATATCTTTTATCCTTTCTATTACAACTACTACTGCAGCCGTGACTATGATGATGCTAGCAACTCAACCGTTTGTAGCTGCAATTCTAGCTTATATTTTTTTAAAAGAAAAAATTTCAAAGACAACACTGATATCAATAATTGTAGCTGCTGGAGGTATTATATTTATGTCTTTAGATAGCAAAGGAGAAGGCTCATTATTTGGTTTGTTTAATGGGTTACTTTCGTCTTTAGGTTTTGCAGGGTTTACTGTTTCACTAAGGTGGAGAAAAAAAACTCCAAAATTTACTACTGTAGCTATAGCAGGAATTTTCTGTGCAGCAGTAGCAATTTTAGTTCTAATATTTTATGACAGTAATATTTTAATTTCAGTTAAAAATTCATCTCTATCTGCTTTACACGGATTTCTAGTTTGTTCCGGGCTTATATTGTTTTCAATGAAGTCAAAATATCTTCCAGCAACAGATTTGACTCTTCTCTCACTGACTGAGGTCTTAGGTGGAATTTTCTGGGTTTGGTTGCCAATATTTGGAATTAATGAAGTTCCAACTGTAAATACTTTAATTGGAGGAGGCATTATTACAACTGCAATAATCTTTTATGCCTTTAATACCAAACGTCCTCTATCCTCAAGATATATTTGGGCAAAAAATTAACGATCTACAAGTTAATCAAATCAATCAGTCTTTTTTTGAAATAATCTTCGTATGATTTGTTGCAAGTTATTATATATTTTTCGTTTAATTTGTATATATAGCAATCTATTCGGGCTATTAAAGTTTGTGCCATTGAAAAGTCAGGAAATTTTTTATCGCGAAGATCAAATTGAGTTAATTTATTTAAGAACTCATTTTTATTTTTACCTAATACTTCAAAGTATACTTGTCCATATGAATAATCAGAGGCAAGAATTTCATCGTTTAAGTTTAAGTTCGAAATAATCTTTAAAATTTCTTTGTAATCCTGTTCAACTAAATAAACTAAAGTCCACTGATCAAAAGAATTTTTTGCAAAAATACATTTATCATTAGTTTTTAGTTCAAGATTTTTAGATGGAGGTTGTAAAGATATTTCTTTATTTACAACTTGGTTAAATTGATCTTTTCCATCACCTCTTATCAAAATTTGTTGAAAATTTTTTTGAGTAATATCTACTCCATCAGCTGAAAGCAATTTGGTCATGAAGTTAACCTTTTATTTTCTGGGTCTATGAAAACTGGATTTACTATTTCAACAGGAATATTTTTTGTACCTTTAGGTGTTGAAACAAATAATTTCTTACCCATTAATTTATTTCCACCTTTAACCATAGCCATAGAGATACAATGATTCAAATTAGGGCTGTGATAGCTAGAAGAAATATGTCCAAGATATTCTACTGGAGTTTTAATCTTATTAGGTAAGTTTTCACATTCAACAACATGTTGTCCCTCTTCAATAAATTGAGATTTATTTAAAGGAATAATGCCCACTAATTGTTTTCTATCATCTCTTACAGTGTCACTTCTGGTTAGAGATCTTTTTCCAATGAAATCTTTTTTCTTTTTACCTATCATCCAGTTAAAATTTATATCGATCGGTGTTACTGTTCCGTCTGTCTCTTGCCCAATTACAACATAACCTTTTTCAGCTCTTAATAAATGCATGGTTTCAGTACCATATGGAACTAGATCGAAATCTTTTCCATGCTTAAATATCAGCTCCCATAGCTCTAGGGCATATTGAGGACTAATATAAATTTCATAACCTAGTTCACCTGTAAAACTTGCTCTCATTATTCTAGCTTCAGTGTTCTTGTAATTGAAAGTTTTGAATGTCATGAATGGAAATTTTTCATTGTTGAAGTCAATGTCTGTAAATACTTTTCTCATTATTTCTCTTGTTCTGGGGCCGCTTATATTAAAAGTAGTGAATTGTTCTGTAATTGAATTTAGATAAACTTGTAAATGTGGCCATTCAGTCTGAAGAAATTCTTCCATATGTGCAAAAACTTTTGGCGCTCCGCCTGAAGTTGTGGTTGCTATGAAGTGTTTGTCATTAATTTTGCAAATTATTCCATCGTCCATGATCATTCCATCTTCTCCTAGCATCAGCGCATATCTTGAAGTCATTGGTTTCATTTTTGTAAACGCATTTGTGTACATTAAATTCATAAATTCTAAAGCGTCTTTTCCTTTAATTTCTATTTTTCCAAGAGTGCTGCCATCCAAAATTCCTGCAGAGCGTCTTGTTTGTTTTGACTCTCTTTGAACTGCTTGATGCATAGTTTCTGTCTCATGTTTTTTAAAATACCAAGGTCGTTTCCATTGCCCCACATCTTCAAAAACTGCATTATTTTTTATATGCCAATTGTGAATTGGTGTTTTTCTCTCTGGATCATAATATTCATAAGTACTTCTTCCGGCTATAGCTGCAAAGCTCAAAGGAGCATAAGGCGGTCTATAAGTTGTAGTCCCAACTTCTGAAATTTTTTTATTTAAAATTTTTGATACAATTCCTAACGAGTTAATGCTGCTTATTTTACCTTGGTCTGTTCCCATGCTATTAGTTGTATATCTTTTTAGATGCTCTATTCGATCATATCCCTCATTAATCGCTTGTTTTAAATCTTTCGTTGTTACATCATTATGTAGATCAATAAAAGATTTAGCCCACTTAGAAGTTTTATCAGTTTTTGTCTCCCACAATTCCTCGATTGAAAAATCATCTCTTATATTTGTTTCTATTTCAGGATTGAGATCCTTAACTTTTAAAAATGATAATTTTTTATTTATTTCTTCACAAAGATTTTTAAATTCATAGTTTCCACTTACTGAACCTAGTGTGATAGTATTTTGAAAAGCAGTATCTGGCTTAAACGAATTAATCTTTTCATCCCATTTAACCAAACCTTTAGATTGTGTAAATAAATGAATATCTGGATTAAATCCACCTGAGGGACATAACATTGAAGAATTGATAGATGATATTTTGTTACTATTATTTCTTATAAAAACTTTTTCTACTTTTTTATTGCCCTCACACCCTTCAACTTCAGACTCGGGGTAAAATGGGATGTTGTTTTTTATAAGATACTCTTTTGTTTCATCCTCTATGTCCTCTTTTTTTCTTGAATCAATGTATGCACAAGGCTTACAATTTAAATTAATTAATGATTTAACCAAACTTATTGTTGACGAGTTATTAGTAAAAATTGCAGGTTTCTCATCTGGTACAACTCCATATCTTTCAATATATTTTTCAAATGAGGATGCTAGCATAACTCCAGGCAAATCATTATTTCTAAAAGAAATAAATCTTTCTATATGACCATTTGCTAAAATTGTATGGGTTGTTCTAATTTTGTGTAATGTTAGTTCTGATTTATTGATATCTATTTTTTTACCTGAAAATTTATCCTCTAAAGCTATTAAATGATTGGTAAAATTATAAGTAGTGACAAGAGTATTTTTTAAAATTTTAATATTGTTTGATTTTAAAATTAATTTTTCGGTTTCCTGAATCCATTCAAAAGTATTTTTGCCGTCAATTTTTTTTACTTTATTAGAGTTATTTAAAATTCCCCCTAAAAAACTATCTTGTTCAACAAGAAGGACTTGTTTATCCGTATCAATTAATTTTCTTGCAGCTAACAAGCCGCTGAGACCACCTCCTACTATCAAAATATCAACATTATGATTTTGATGTATGCTTTTCGATCTAAAATTTTTTGGTGGCTTTCCTAATCCGGCTGTTCGCCTAATTAATGGCTCGTAGATTTTTTTCCAAAATCCTTTCGGTCCCATAAAAGTTTTATAATAAAATCCAGCTGAAAATATCGGAGATAAAATATTATTTATTGAACCTATATCAAAAGACAATGATGGCCAACGATTCTGACTACAGATATTAATCCCTTCATATGCCCTTTTAATCGTTGCTCGTGTGTTAGGTTCATTATGTTCATTTAAAATTTGGACAAGTGCATTTGGCTCTTCTATTCCACAAGTATAAATTCCTCTAGGCCTATGGTATTTAAAACTTCTACCAATCAACCTAATATTGTTTCTTAGTAAAGCTGAAGCTATAGTATCGCCTTCATAGGCAGAGTAAGACCTTCCATCAAAAGTTATTTTGATTTCTTTATTAGAAATATAATTACAATTTTTATTTTTAAGAGCTGACATAATTTATTTCTTAACAGCAAAATTTCCAGATCCTACTATTGGTTCACCTGACGGGGATTTTAGAGTGCTTTGGAATTCACTAATATCTGGTTTGTTGTCAGTTAACTTATAAATTTTTAAGATTGTATCAGTTGAGGTGTCACGAACTACATTAAACCATTTTCTACATCCATGGGTATGCACCCATCTCTCATAGAAAATTCCTTTTGGATTTGATCGATAAAAAACATATTGACCCCAATCCTTGTCATTTAAAATATCAGGATCTTTTGGCCGTATTACATGAGCCTCTCCACCATTAGTAAATTCAGATTGTTCTCGTTCTCCACAGTATGGACAGTTTATTAAAATCATAATTAATGTGCTACAGCAGCTGCGCCATGTTCATCAATTAATCTACCGTTAGAAAACCTTTCTAAATTAAATGCTGCATTGATTTTATGTGGCTCATCGTTTGCTACTGTGTGTGCAAAAACATTTGCGCTTCCTGGAGTTGCTTTAAAACCACCTGTGCCCCATCCACAATTAAAATATAAACCTTTAACCTCACATTTACTTATTATTGGACTGGCATCAGGACAGATGTCAACTATTCCACCCCATTGTCTTAACATCTTCATTTTTCCAAAAATTGGATACAGTTCTACAATAGCACGAACAGTTTCTTCAATAACATCGTATCCACCTCTTTGTGTAAAAGAATTATAACCGTCTGTTCCGGCTCCTATAACTAATTCACCTTTATCTGATTGACTTACGTAAGCATGAACTGCGTTGGACATTACGACAGTGTTTATTACAGGTTTAATTGGTTCTGATACTAAAGCTTGTAGAGGCCTACTTTGTAGTGGCAACCTTACGCCAGCTGTTTGAGCAAGCACACTTGTGTGTCCTGATGCTACTACAGCAACTTTATTTGCTTTAATAAAACCTTTTGAAGTATTAACGCCCTCAACTTTGTGATTGTCAGTTTTAATATCTTTAACTTCACAATTTTGAATAATATCAACACCCATCTCATTTGATCTTAATGCATAGCCCCAAGCAACAGCATCGTGTCTAGCAACTCCTCCTCGTGGTTGAAAAGCAGCACCTAGTACTGGATATCTTAAATTTTCTGTATTCATTATTGGCACTAATTCTTTAATTTGTTTTGTATCAATCCATTGAGTATCTAGACCATTTAATCTATTTGCGCTTATTCTTCTTTTCATCTCTTTAATGTCATGCTCATTGTGTGCTAAATTCATTACGCCTCTTTGACTGAACATCATGTTAAAGTTTAATTCTTCAGATAAGTTTTCCCACAATTTTACTGAATGATCATACAAATGCGCGCTTTCATTCCATAAATAGTTAGATCTAATTATTGTAGTGTTTCTTCCGGTATTACCGCCGCCAAGCCAACCTTTTTCTATAACTGCAATATTCTTAAAACCGTGTTCCTTTGCAAGGTAATAAGCTGTTCCTAAACCATGGCCTCCACCTCCTACAATAATTACATCATACCCTTTTTTGGGCTCTGGGCTTTCCCACATTTTTTGCCAATTCTCATTATTAGAGAAAGCATTTTTAATCAGACTAAAAATTGAATATTTTTTTCTCATAATGCAAATTAGCAAAAAAGGAGAAAATAACAAAAGAATTCAAAAGCAAAAAGTATCAGTATGATATGCATAAAATGCTGATTTTGAGGGGTTTATACAACTTGACAATCAAATTTAAAGATTGATAATCATCATATAGCGCTGATTTAAGTCAAATTGCTGAGCGCTTAAAAAATCCAGCTAAAGCGAATAAGTCTTTTGACCACCGCTTTAGCCGGTGGTTTTTTTTTGAAATCTTTCAAGATTAAACCGGGCATTTGAACTGTATTGTACGCCTGACATATCGTCGAAGTACTAAAAAAGGAGAAAAAAAATGGCAAATTTTAAACACCCGGAAACTATAGGTTTGCATGGTGGTGAATACAGAAGCGACCCTGCAACTACTGCTGTAGCTGTTCCGATTTATCAAACTACTTCTTACCAGTTTAAAAACGCAGAAACAGCTGCAAATTTATTTGGTTTGAAAGAATTTGGAAATATTTACACAAGGATAATGAATCCAACAGTAGATGTTTTGGAAAAAAGAGTTGCAGCTTTAGAAGGTGGTTTAGCCGCCGTAGCAGTTGGCTCTGGCCAAGCAGCATCAGCTTTTTGTATACAGAATTTAGCACAAGCTGGAGACAATGTTGTTGCTTCAACAGATCTTTACGGTGGGACAGTAAACTTATTTAAGAATACTTTAAGACAGCAAGGTATTGAAGTGAGATTTGCTGACCCAGCTGACCCTAAAAACTTTGAAAAAATGACTGATGACAAAACAAGGGCTTATTATGGCGAGTCTTGTCCTAATCCTTACTTAAGAGTTTTTCCAATCAAAGAAGTTGCAGATATTGGGAGAAAAAAAGGTATTCCATTAATAATAGACAATACCGCTTCACCAGTAATTTGTAAGCCTCTTGCTCATGGAGCTGCAGTTGTAATGCACTCCCTGACAAAATATATCGGTGGGCATGGAACTTCAATTGGAGGAATAATAGTTGACGGTGGTAATTTTGATTGGACAAAAGATAGAAAGAGACAGCCACTAATGAATGAACCAGATCAAAGTTATAATGGAGCGATTTGGGCTGATGCAGTGCCTCAACTTACTGGAGCTAATATACCTTATGCAATTAGGGCAAGAGTAGTATTGCTTCGAGATTTGGGCGCTCCTCTAAGTCCTTTTAATGCTTTCCAAATAATACAAGGTCTTGAGACCGTGGCATTAAGAATGAAGCAACATTGTAGCAATGCAGAAAAAGTTGTGTCGTTCTTAGAAACACAAAAAAAAGTTAAAAATATAATTTACCCTACAAATCATCAAGGTGAGATAAAAGAAAGAGCAAAAAGATATATGCAGGGTGGGTACGGCTCTTTAGTAGGAATGGATGTCGGAACTAGAGAAGCTGGAGCAAAGTTTATCGATAATCTAAAACTTTTATACCATGTTGCAAACATAGGTGATGCTAGAAGTTTAGCCATACACCCTGCTACCACAACTCATAGTCAATTAAATGATAAAGAGTTACTAGCTGCTGGCGTTACGCCTGGATATGTCAGACTTTCTATAGGTATTGAGCATCCAGATGATATTATTGCGGATATTAAACAAGCATTAGCTGCTTAAATTATTTAAGCCCTGTTTTAAAAAAAATAGGGCTTAATAAAATTTAGTTATCTTCTTCGATTTTGAATTGACTTAGAAGCTAAATCTTCAATTTTAGATTTTTTGTAAATTTTTTCTTTGGTGTTTTGAATGCTATTTTTTAAAGCCGCGCACATTTCAGTATCTGTTGACTCTAAAAATTTAACACATTTCTCTTTTTTATTATTTGGATTATTCTGTTTGACATATGCTAAGGCGTGTTCTGTGGGTGTTTTACCTGTCTGTTGTTTAATGCCATAGCTTATAATTGATGAGGCTGTCGATTGAACAATTTTCCCTCCTCCAGTCATACTTGTTCCAAATGCACCAGAAGCTGGTCCAAGTAAAGCCACGGACTCTGCACATCCATTCAACATTAATAATGATGCAATAAGACAATATATTTTTTTCATACTTCCCCAAAACGCTTATACAGAGATTTATTTTAAAACAAACTAATCTCTCTCTCATTTTGAGCTTATCAACGTCTTTTTTAAAATCAACTAATAATTGAAAATTTAATTACTTGAGTGTGCGAATCGGTTTATTTTCCAAACAAGCATCTAAATTTTCTAACATCTGCTTATAAAACTTAGAATAATTTTCAGCTGTTACATAACCAATATGTGGTAACAAAAAAGCATTTGGAAGAAATCTTAATTTATGGTCTTGTGGTAATGGTTCTTGGTCATAAACATCTAGTCCTACACCAGCAATGGTTTCATCTTTTAAAGCTTGAATTAGATCGCTCTCATTTATAATTGATCCACGAGATGTGTTAATTAAGAAGGAAGATTTCTTCATTATCTCGAATTCTTTTTTTGTTATTAAATTTTTATATCTATCTCCTAATACGACATGTATTGAAATAATATCGGCATTTTTTAATAAGTCTTCTTTGCTCATTGGAAGAACGCCTAAGTCATTTGCATGCGTTAAGTTTAAATTTTCGCTCCATGCACAAACTTCCATTCCAAATGCTTTTGCAATTTTTGCTACCTGTGTTCCAATTTTACCAAGCCCAATTAAACCTAATAATTTACCTTTTAACTCAAAGCCAATTGTAGTTTGCCAATAACCTTGAAACATATTGTCAACCTCTTGTTTCATGTTTCTAAGCAAACCTAGAATTAATGCCCAAGTAATTTCAGCTGCAGGATTAGCATTGATTTCAGTACCACAAACTACAATTTTATTTTTTTTTGCGGTTTCTAAATCTATAGCGTTATTTCTCATTCCTGATGTCATAATATATTTCAATTTCGGAAGAGCGGTTATAAGTGACTTTGTTATCGGTGTTCTTTCACGCATAATAAATAATGCATCAAAATCTTCTAAAGCAATGACTGCCTCATTTTCATTTAAAAAAGGCTCGTAAAAAGTTTTAAACTCATATTTTTTTTTATATTTAGCAGTATCAATTATTTGTTCAAATACTTCTTGATAGTCATCTAAAACTCCTACTTTAATCATTTACTTTCCTATTAGATAAATAAATACCAGTTAATATAAAACTAGCTCCAGCAAAATGATATAACTCGAATTTTTCATTAAAAATTATGATTGCCATGATTGCGCTAAACAAAGGCATCAATTGAACAAACATGGTAGATCTATTTGGGCCAATGATCTGAACGCCTTTTTGCCAACAGTAATAAGCAGCAATAGCTGGAAACACAACCACATAAAAAAGAATTGAAAAAAATGCTTTGTTAAAATTTACTTCAAGACCTATTGATTTTTCATAAAAATATTGTGGTATTAAGAATAATATCCCTACTGAAACCATTAATTGTATTAGAGTAAACTGTGAAAATTTAAATTTATGTTTTTTAAGTAAAGTAGTATAAAGAGACCACGTAACTACACAAACTAGCATCCATAAGTCACCTTTGTTAAAACTTAAAGAAATAATTTTTTGAATATCACCGTTGGAAATGATTGATCCAATTCCTATAATTGACAACAACAGTCCAAGAATTTGAAAAATATTTGTTTTTTCAATTTTCATTAAAGACGAAAGCACAATTGTTGCTGCAGGAATAGCAGCTAACATTAGAACTGCATTTACTACTTGTGTATAATTTAGTGCAAAATAAACAACAGAGTTAAAAGTACTTATTGTAATTACTCCCATGAAGCTGATAACAAGCCAATTTTTTTTTATATAAGGTAAATTGTTGTAAATTTCTTTATATGTAAAAGGTATTAATATAAACCAAACTGAAATCCATCTAAAAACATTAAGTGTTAAAGGAGGAACTTCAAACAGCGTTGCAAATTTTCCAACAATAAAATTACCTGACCAAAACAGTGCTGCTAGCACTAAAAATAGATAGGCTAAATAATTTTTTGACAATAAGTTCCTAGTTAAATCTTTTCGAGCTGTATGGAGATAAATCCAAATTTGTTTTTTCCCCAGCAACTATACTAGAAACTATCTTGCCTGTAACTGCTCCTAAAGTCCAGCCCAAATGGTGATGACCAAAAGCATATATAATATTTTTATTTTTTAAAGAAGGGCCAATTATAGGAAGAAAGTCGGGAAGTGTAGGTCTAAAACCCAACCATTCATCCTCATGTTTATCTAATTGCGGTAAAAGCTCCTTCGCACATTTTATTATATAATCTATTCTTTTTTTTGATAGAGGATTTTCTAGCCCTCCCAACTCTACAGTTCCAACCGCTCTTAATCCTTGATTCATAGGTGTCATTCCAAATCCTCTATCTAAAAATATTACCGGTCTAGAAATTAAATGATCCATATTTTTAAAATGTACATGATAGCCTCTTTCAGTATCAAGAGGAATTTTTTCTCCTAGTTGATCTGTAAAATTTTTAGAAAAGGCTCCAGTTGCTATTACAGATTTTTCAAAATGATATTTTTCTCTATCTGATAAAATAATTGTTTGATTTGTGTTAATTTGCTTTATCTGCTTAACATTTTCTTGAATAAACTTTCCACCTTTTCTTAAAAATAATCTAAATATTTCTTTCAATATTCCATGTGGATCTTTAGCATGCATTGCGTTTTCATATAAAACTCCTCCATCAAAAACAGGCTGTAAATTTGGCTCTAAATCTAAAATTTCTTCCTTCGTTAAGATTTTTTGCTCTATTCCTAAATCATTTCTTACTTTAATTTCTAGTTCTCTGCTCTTTAAATTTTTATTAGTCCAAACATATACGATTCCATTTCTTTCAACTAAATTTTTAATATTAATTTCTTGAAATATTTCCTCATATGCATCGTTAGACAAATTTAAGATTTGATGCATATATTTTGCAGTATGAAGCATTGATTTCTTATTAAAACTTTTTAGATAATTAAAAAACCAAGGTAAAAGTTTAGGGACATAGTTCCATTTTAGTGCAAGCGGCCCATAAGAACTTAAAAGCATTTTAGGAACGTCAGATAGAATATCTGGTCTGTTGAATTGTAAAACTGCATAAGGTGAGAAGTGTCCAGCGTTACCATAAGATGCGGGTTTAAATTCTGTAGACAAAGGGTCTTGTCGATCAAAAATTGTAACTGGAATTCCCCTTTTTATAAGTTGTAGTCCAATACAAACCCCTTGGATTCCTGAGCCAATGACACCAACTGATTTGCATTTATTATTTTCCATAGGAAATTTATAATGCAATTTTGAATATTTGGTAGTGCGGTAGATTAGGCTAGTACTTCCGAGTCTTTATTCAAATTTGCTTCGGAGCCACCGTTTTCTTTATGTTTCTTTTCTTCTTTATCTTTTGATTTGCTAAATAAGAAATCTGCTGAAAGCTTGGATTTTGCTACATTGGTCTTTTTGATGTACCCGTCTATATCAGCACCGTTTTCAGTTTTTAAATTATTACTAAATTCTATGTCACCTTTAACAGTGCCAGCGCTACCTATAACAACGTCTCCACCTGAAATTTTTCCATCCATATGTCCGTGAATTTCAACATGATCTCCTTCGATTGACCCAGTTATTGACCCGGTTTCTCTTACAATAATTTGTTTTGAAATTACTGGTCCTTTAACTAATCCAGCTATATCGATAGCACCTGAACTATTTATTGTACCTTCAATGCTAACTGTTTCGCTAATGAGAGATCTTTCGCTGTCTTTTAGTTTATTTTTTTTATCACCAAACATATATTTTTGATTAATCTAATCACCTTAAAGTTAAGTTTACAAGCCTTTAATGAAAAAAATTTTCACCATTATAGGTCTTTTTTTTTTAGTTCACTGGGCTGTCTTTGTAGACTTTACAGGACATTGCTATGCCTAAACCAAACATTATAGCCATCATTGAAGAGCCTCCATATGAAAGAATTGGCAAGGGAGAGCCCACAATAGGTAATAATCCTAAAACCATGCCCATATTTACAACCACATATATAAAAAACGCTGTTGCAAAGCTGTAACAATACAGTTTACCAAAGTTACTTCGTGTTATATTTCCAATTTTAACTATTCTTGATACAATTATTCCGTAAAGAAGAAGAATAAATACAGATCCAAAAAAACCAAATTCCTCCGAGAATAAAGTAAATATAAAATCAGTATGTTTTTCAGGTAAATAATCAAGATAACTCTGAGATCCATTTAAAAAACCTTTTCCAAAAAGTCCTCCTGAACCTATGGCTATTTTTGATTGTATAATTTGATATCCAGCACCAAGTGGATCTTTCTCTGGATTAAGAAAAGTTAATATACGTGCTTTTTGATATGGCTTCAGAAAAGAAATTGCAATTGGCAATAAAGCAATAAAAACTAATGAGGAATATGCAAAAAATTTTACTCTAACTCCGGCTAGCCAGGCTACCACTAAACCGCCAGCTGCAATTAACAAAGACGTTCCTAGATCAGGCTGCATAATAACTAAAAGAACCGGAAAAATTAAAACGAATATTGGAAGAAATAAAAATCTTAACTTATTGATACTTTCAATCGGTATACGATGATAATATTTAGATAGAAAAAGAATTAAACCTATTTTCATTAGCTCTGATGGTTGGAGGTTCATAAAGTAAAGGTTTAGCCATCTTTGAGACCCTGATGATGTTAATCCAAAATACTTAACAGCTAAAAGAAGTATCAAAAAAAGTATATAGATTAAATAACTAGTGCTATGCCAAAATCTAATTTGAACAAAAGACAAAATAATAAACATAATAAAGAAAACACAAAATCTAAGTATATGACTTTCCGTGTGATACTTAAATTGTCCACCATCTGTAGAATACATAGCAAACATACTTACAATACCAAGAATCAATATAGAAAAGACTAAAATGTAATCAATTGAGATTAATTTGTCTCTAAAACTTAAAGAAGATTGTATTGATCTTGGTCTAAACATTAAATTGAGTCTCCTGTTAAATTATTTGTTGCCATTCTTAGACTATGACGTTCTAAAACTTTTTTAATTACTTTTTTTGCAATGGGAGCAGCTGCTTTACTACCAGATCCTCCGTGTTCAACAACAACACTAATTGCATATTTAGGGTCATTAACTGGAGCAAAAGCAATAAATAAAGCATGATCTCGATTTTCATACTTCAGTTGCTCTTGTTTTACTTCTGCCTCTCGTTGTTCCTCAGTAAATCTTTTAACCTGAGATGATCCAGTTTTTCCTGCAAAAGTGAATCTTTTATCTTCTAGTCTTGATCTATAAGATGTGCCTCCAGGTTCATTAGAAGATGAATACATTGCATCTTTAATAATTTTAATGTTTTCTTGATTTTTGAATAATGGTTTTAGCTCGAAATTTGATATTAATAAATCTGTCGGTAATGGTTTGCCTGGATTATCATTTTTAAATTTTAAATATTCTTTTAAGTTATTTTTAGTTTTATCAAATATTATTCTAGGTTTAATCTCAAAACCACCATTAGCAATTTGAGCTGTCATTAAACATAATTGAATTGGTGTGCTCTGAAAATAACCCTGACCTATTCCAGAGTGTAATGTTTCACCTAAATACCAATTTTGTCCAATATGTTTTTTCTTCCAAGACGTACTAGGAACTACTCCAGATCGTTCTTCAGCAAAGTTTTGTAAAACTCTTTTTCCAAGACCAAATTTTTTTGCAGTTTCTGCTAATCGATCAACACCTAATTTTCTTGCAACTTCGTAAAAATACACATCACAAGATCTTTTCATTCCGGTTCTTAAGTTCATCACTCCATGACCTTCCTTTTTCCAACAATGAAATTTTTCACCAAATAATTCAATTTTTCCCGAACATTTTACTGTTTCTAATGGTCTGATAATCTTATTTTCTAAAGCACTTAAAGCTACTAGTGTTTTTATTGTTGAACCTGGAGGATACAAACCAGAGACAGCTTTATTTGTTAAAGGTTTCCTATCGTTTTTTATCAAACTATCCCAATATTTTTTATCTATTCCATGAACAAATGCGTTCGGATCATAAGAAGGAGACGAAACTAAAGATACAATATCGCCATTATAAATATCCATAACACAAACCGATGCAGCTTTATCTGCTAAGATTTCTGATACGTATTTTTGGACTTCTAAATCTAATGTTGTTTTAAAACTTTTTCCGACTTTTCCGGGGTCAACTTTAATTTGTTTAATCCTTTTTCCATAGGCATTGACCTCATATCTTTGAAAACCAACTTCACCTATTATTTGCTCGTCTAGTCTTCTTTCTAATCCTGTTTTTCCAACTGCCATTCCAGGAACCGACATTTCTTTTAAATATTTCTTATCTTTTAAATCTTTAACACTAGCTTGTGAAACGTATCCTAAGACATGAGCAGAAGATTCATCTTTGTACACTCTTGCAACAGACACTATGGGCTCTACTCCTTGTAATTCGTGTAAAAATAAATTTATCCTAGAAAATTCAGACCAATTTAAATTATCTGAAATAATTATAGGTTCCCAGGGTTTTTGTTTTGCAATCTTTTTCTTTAATGAGAATATTTTTTTATCACTAATTTTTAAAATAGCTTTTAATCTAAAAAAAGTTTCTTCAATGCTCTGTGTATTTTCTGGGATTAAGTGTATTTGATAAACTTGTTTATTTGAAGCTATTTCATTATTAAAATAATCCTTAATTATTCCTCTCTCAGGCGCTAATTTCCACTCTCTAAATCTGTTTTTATCAGATAAAGTTTTATATTTACTGCTCTCATTAATCTGAAGTGAAATCAAACGACCTAAAACACCCACCAAAACAATTGCTTTACCAGCAGTTAATAAAAACATCCTTCTGCTGATTAATTTAGATTTTATTACTGTATTTCCTGAACCGGAGCTAAGCATTTTTTCCTGTCGTTATTATTGAATTGTAATAAGTGAATATAAACCAAAAAAATGGAAAAAAAAGTAGTGTGAAAAAAGTATTATACGAAATGTCTGTAAAATTAATAACAATCTCAGAAAAATTAACCAATAAGAAAAAAAATACTAAATTTGAGAAAAAAATTCCAATAAAGAAACTAAACCAGTCTGTTGTTATTCTTGTATTGACTGTCATATTTTTAATATAAGTAGCAACAAGTGATACTACTAGATAAGATAAAGAACTTACGCCTAGAGGAAATCCCATTACAACATCGTTTATCAAACCAGCGAAAAATATATGACCACTTCCCAGCACTTCTGGTCTTTTTGAAACCCAAAAATAAATTATAATTAATTGAATATTGAAAGACAAAATTTCAAAATAATTTTCAAAATGACTATCTATTTCACTTATAGACAGGTAGTAGAGAAGAATTAATGGTCCAAGATTTATTAATTTACTTAATATTCTTAAACTTTTCATTTAAAAATCCTCGCTACCTTTATTTGAAATATCAACTTTTACAAATGAAAGCTGGCTAGACTCGGTAAAAAGTTTTACTTCGCCACCCTCTGCTGTTGTGCCAATAGGTGTTCCCGGAAAAAAAATACCGTCCTTTCCAGATGTAAAAACGTCGACACCCTCTTCTAATACAAATTCCTCTGGCAAGTATTCAAGAATTGGTCTATTTTTTCCAATACCTTTTAAAATTGCTTGTACACCCTCATCGCCAAAAGTTACAGGTATTCTACTATTCAAATCGTTTAGTAATAAAACTCTTGAAGACAAGTAATTAGTTTCAACTATTCTTCCTACCAAATAATCTTTGTCCGTAACAGGCATTCCTTTTAATATTCCTGATTTAGATCCTCTATTAATAATAATTGATTTTAAATACGGACTTCCTTTATCAATGAGTACTTTTGATAGTATCATATTTTCTTTTTTTAAATATGATTCTTCTGACTCAATAATTTTCTTTAAACTCTTATTTTGATTTGACAAAAATTCTACATTTAGCTCTTTCATTTTGAGAGCTTCCAGTTCCTTCTTTAATTTCTCGTTTTCTTTTTTAATGTTGATGAAGTTTGTAATGCCACTCGTTGCATGTGGTAAAAATCTTGATGGTGATGATGCTACTAGTGAAACTCTATATATCCCATCATTAATTATAGATCTTATTGGTTTCATAAAGCTAAAACCATAAACATCTAAAAAAAATATTATTGAAGCTATTATTATTAAAAAAACTAAAGAAAATTTTTGTGCCGCACCTCTTTGTAAAAGTGCAGAACGAAATGCTATACTAAAATCATCTCTACTTGAGGACATTTATCTTTTTTGATAATTTAATACTCGGATAACATCGTAGAAAATAATTCTTCATTTTCTAAGGCTCTCCCAGTTCCAACTGCTACACATGACAATGGATCGTCAGCTATTGTTACTGGTAAACCTGTATCTTGTGAGATTAATTTATCAATATTTTTTAATAAAGCCCCACCACCTGTAAGAACTAAACCCATATCAATTAAGTCTGCTGATAGTTCTGGTGGTGTATTTTCTAAAGCTTCTTTAATTCCACCTAAAATTTGATTTAAAATAGGCATCAATGCTTCACAAGCATCTTTTTCTGTTAATTCAATTTCTTTAGGTGTTCCTGATCTTATATCTCTTCCTTTCATTAAAAAAGTATTAGGCGTTGAAGGAATGGCGGTACCTAGTTCTTTTTTAATTTTCTCTGCTGTAGAATCGCCTATTAAAAGATTTAATTTCTTTCTCATATAATCAATAATTGAACGATCTAATGCATCACCAGCAACTCTTAATGATTTGGAGTAAACTACACCGCCTAATGACATTACTGCTATTTCAGTAGTACCACCTCCAATATCTACGACCATCGATCCAGTAGCCTCTGATATTGGTAATCCTGCGCCAATGGCTGCAGCAATAGGCTCCTCAATTAATTGTACTTTTCTCGCTCCAGCTGCTAATGCAGAGTCTTGAATAGCTTTTCTTTCAACTGGTGTTGAACCTGTTGGTACGCATATAAGAATTCTTGGGTTTGCAAACGCATTTTTTTTATGAACTTTTTTAATAAAGTGCTTTATCATTTCTTCGGTAACAACGAAATCCGCAATTACTCCATCTTTTAAGGGTCTAATTGCTGAAATATTTCCTGGTGTTCTACCTAGCATAGTTTTTGCTTCGTCACCTACAGCAAGCACCGACTTCTTCCCTCCATCTTCTATTACAGCAACAACAGACGGTTCATTTAAAACAACTCCTTGATCTTTTAAAACAACCAGCGTGTTGGCTGTTCCTAGATCAATAGCCATATCTTGAGACCACAATGATGATAAACCTGATAAACCTTTAAACATATATTTTCTCCTTATATTATATTTGAACGCTCAAACTTGGGTCTGGCGCAGTTTTTTCTCTTTTAATTATTAATTTATTTAACGCACTTAAATAAGCATTTGCTGAAGCTACCAAGGTGTCAGTGTCAGCAGCTTGACCAACAGTTGTTTTTCCTTTTTCTTCTATCCTTACACTCACAGTTGCTTGAGCATCCGTGCCCTCGGTAACTGCATGAACGTTATATAGAAGTAATTTTACATCATGTGGGTAAAGTTTCTTTATACATTTAAATATTGCATCTACAGGGCCATCGCCAGTTTCCGACGCACTTTTTACTTCTCCAAAAACTTCTAATGTCATTTCCGCTTTCTGAGGCTCTCCTGTGCCTGCAAATACTTTAAGTGACTTAAGTTTAATTACATTATCTTCAGTTACTAAGCTATCATCTACTATCGCAGCTATGTCCTCATCGTAGATATGTTTTTTTTTATCTGCTAATACTTTAAATTTACCAAAAGCAGTTTGAATTACATCGTCTGTAACGCCAACATACCCAAGATCATTTAATTTATCTTTAAAAGCATGCCTACCAGAGTGCTTTCCCATAACTAATGATGTTTTGTGAACTCCTACGCTTTCAGGTGTCATTATTTCATAAGTATTTCTATTTTTAAGCATTCCATCCTGATGAATTCCTGACTCATGTGCAAAAGCATTTTTTCCAACAACAGCTTTATTAAATTGAACAGGAAAACCTGTAGCGTTAGAAACTACTTTTGAGGCTTTACTTAAAAGTTTGGTGTTAATATTTGTTGTGTATGGCATTAGATCATGTCTAGTTCTCATAGCCATCACGACTTCTTCAAGAGCCGCGTTACCAGCTCTTTCTCCTATACCATTGATAGTACACTCAATTTGCCTTGCTCCTGCCATTACTCCCGCTAGTGAATTTGCAACTGCTAAACCAAGATCGTTATGACAATGAGTGGAAAGAACAGCTTTATCTATATTTGGAACTTTATTAATTAATGTTTCAATAATTTTTTTGAACTCTGAAGGAACGGTGTAGCCTACCGTATCAGGTATATTAATAGTCTTTGCCCCAGATTTAATTGCAAGTTCAACGGTTTTACACATGTAATCCATATCCGTACGTGTACCATCTTCACAAGACCATTCGACATCATCAGTAAATTTTCTAGCATATGAAACACTTTCTTTAATCGCATTTAATACTTCATCTGGGGATTTATTTAGTTTGTGCTTCATATGAAGTGGGCTCGTAGAAATAAAAGTATGTATTCTAAATCTTTTGGCGTGTTTTAAAGCTTGATGACAAGCATCAATATCTTTTTTAGTGGCTCTTGCTAAACCAGCAGGAATAGATTTTTTTAATGTTTTGCTAATTTCTGTTACAGATTCAAAATCGCCTGGTGACGCTATTGGAAAACCTGCTTCAATAATATCTACTCCAAGTTCATCAAACACTCGAGATATTTGAAGTTTTTCTTCTAAACTCATTGATGCGCCAGGGGACTGTTCTCCATCACGCATAGTTGTATCGAAAATTATTATTCTATTTTTATCACTCATTTGCTGCAAACATATTACAAGCAAAACTAGAATATGCAATACTTAAGCAGAAATCAGTTTATTTTTTTGATCAGATTGGGCTAATTTTTGTCTTTGTCGACTAATTTGTTTTTACCGATCCAAGGCATCATCGCTCTAAGTTGTTTTCCTACTTTTTCTATTGGATGGTCAGCTAAATCTTTTCTCATTTTAAGAAAGTTTTTTTGCCCAGATTTATGTTCTTGCATCCACTGTTTGGTAAACTTGCCAGATTGAATATCCTTAAGAACTTCTTTCATTTTCTCTTTTGTCTTATTGTCTACAATTCTTTTACCGGAGACATATTCGCCATACTCTGCAGTATTTGATATAGAATAATTCATGTTTGCAATTCCACCTTCATAGATTAAATCCACAATTAATTTTACTTCATGAAGTGTTTCAAAGTAAGCCATCTCTGGCGGGTAACCAGCTTCTGTTAAAGTTTCAAAACCATTCTTAATCAATTCTACTAAACCTCCACAAAGAACTGTCTGTTCTCCAAACAAATCTGTTTCACATTCATCTTTAAAAGTTGTTTCAATTATACCTGCTTTACCACCACCTACTGCAGATGCATATGACAAAGCTAATTGTTTTGCATTTCCAGAAGAGTCTTTATGAACTGCCATTAAACATGGAACCCCTCCACCTTTTCGATACTCGCTTCTAACAGTGTGTCCAGGTCCCTTAGGTGCAACCATAAAAACATCTAAATCTTTTCTTGCATTAATTAAATCAAAATGAATATTTAAACCATGAGCGAATGCTAAGCTTGTTCCTTCTTTCATTCTTTGTTCTATATGATTTTTGTAAATTTCAGATTGTAATTCATCAGGAGTTAACATCATAACAACATCAGCCCATGCTGCTGCGTCAGACAATGACATCACTTTTAGTCCGGCACTTTCTGCTTTCTTAATACTTGCTGAACCCTCTCTTAAGGCGACGACTACCTCTTTAACACCACTATCTTTTAAGTTTAAGGCATGCGCATGACCTTGACTGCCGTATCCAAAAATTGCAACTTTTTTGTCTTTAATGAGATTAGGATTTGTATCTTTATCGTAATAAGTTTTCATAATTTTTTATTATTAGCTAAATATTTTTGCCCCTTTTGTCATCGCCACGGCTCCAGTTCTAGAAATGCTTATAAGCCCTAATCTTTTTAAATCAAGTGCTAATTTATCAATGTCAGCTCTTAAAGCCGTAACTTGAATAACAACAGACTCTTTAGATTTATCTAAAATAACCGGATTAAATTTTTTACAAATCTTTTTAATTTTTTCTTGTTTTTTTGAATTTGCAAGAACTTTAAATAAAGCTAATTCTCTAAATAAAATATCTTTATCATTTCTTTTAAAATCTGCAACTTTATGAACTGGAACTAGTTTTTTAAGTTGTAATTTAATTTGTTCAATAACTTGAGGTGTTCCTTCAGTGACTATTGTAATTCTTGAAATGTGTTTTTTTTTATCAACTTCAGCTACCGCTAGAGACTCAATGTTATATCCTCTTCCAGAAAAAAGACCAGCAATTCTAGCAAGAACGCCAGCTTCATTGTCCACCCAAACAACTAAAATGTGACGTTCTAATTTTCCAATTTTTCCTGGGACGGAGTAAGCTGACTTAGACCTTGGCATTATACTAATATTTTTCCTTCATCAGATATTTCTTCTTCTTCTTCAGGTCCTAAAATCATTTGATTATGAGGTTTTCCTGAAGGTATCATTGGAAAACAATTTTCAGATTTATCTACAACACAGTCAAATATTACTGGTCTTTGAACATTAATCATTTCTTTAATTTTTTCGTCAAGTTCATCAGGCGTTTTTGCTCTTATCCCAACACAACCATAGGACTCTGCAAGTTTTACAAAATCAGGTAGCGCTGCTGTATAGCTTTCAGAATAATTTTTTTCATGTAAAAGCTCCTGCCATTGTCTTACCATGCCCATATATTCATTGTTCAAAATAAATATCTTGATTGGTAATTTGTATTGAACTGCAGTTGACATTTCTTGCATTGTCATCAAAACTGAAGCTTCTCCAGCTATATCAACTACTAATTTCCCTGGATGAGCGATTTGGACACCAATTGCAGCTGGAAGACCATAACCCATAGTTCCTAATCCTCCTGAAGTCATCCAACGGTTAGGTTTATTAAATTTATAGTGTTGAGCTGCCCACATTTGATGCTGACCAACCTCAGTAGTAATAAATGTGTCATTATCCTTAGTTAATTCATAAAGTCTTTGGACTGCATGTTGAGGTTTTATAATTTTATCACTGTTTATGAAGTTAAGAGATTTTTTTTCTCTCCATTTATCAATTTGCTCCCACCATTTTGATGTTTTTTGTTTATTTGAGTTCAAAAAGTTTTTATTTTTTTCTTTAAATCTTTTGATTAAACCTTTTAAAAGCTCAGTAACATCACTTACAATAGCTAAATCTACTTTAATATTTTTGCCTATTGAAGAAGGATCGATATCAACGTGAATTTTTTTTGATTTTGGTGAAAACTCATCAACCTTGCCAGTAATTCTATCATCAAACCTAGCTCCAATATTTATCATTAGGTCACAATCGTGCATTGCATTGTTTGCCTCAAAAGTTCCATGCATTCCCAACATCCCTAAAAATTGTGGATCATCTCCAGGGTACGCTCCAAGTCCTTGCAAGGTAGATGTAATCGGAAATCCGGTTAGTGATACAAGTTCTCTTAAATATTTACTGGCCTCAGGCCCTGAGTTTATAACTCCCCCACCTGTATAAAAAATTGGTTTTGACGACTTCTTTATTAATTCAATAAACTTGTCCAGATCTTTGTTAGATAATTTATATGTAGCTTTGCCGTTAAGTTTTTTTCTCAATATATTTTTTACAAATTTATATTTACCTTTTTTAAATTGAATATCTTTTGGAATATCAACTAAAACAGGTCCAGGTCTTCCTGTAGTTGCTACCTCAAAAGCTAAGTGTAAAATTCTTGAAAGATCATTTACATCTTTAACTAACCAATTATGTTTTGTACATGGCCGTGTAATGCCTGTCGTATCACATTCTTGAAATGCATCAGTTCCAATTAAGTGAGTTGGAACTTGCCCTGAGATACAAACTAAAGGAACGGAGTCCATGTAAGCGTCCGTCAAGGCAGTTACTGCATTAGTCGCACCAGGACCTGAAGTTACAAGTAATACTCCTGGTTTGCCACTTGATCTAGCATAACCTTCCGCTGCGTGACCAGCTCCTTGTTCATGTCTAGCCAAAATATGTTTGACTGACTTATGATTTTTTAATTCATCATATATTGGAAGAACTGCACCGCCTGGATAGCCAAAAATATATTCTACTTTTTGATCCTCCAAAGCTTTAAAAACTATTTCAGCCCCTGTAATTAATTTAGACATAGATACAATCTAGCCTAGAAAAACTTCCCGTCAAGTTTTAGCTGACAACTTTTATAGATTTTTTTAAAAGTGCAGAAAAATCTTTAGAATAGAGCTTTGTCCAGTTCTTCATATGCCCTCGAGCCCAAGTATTTTGTCTTTTCGCATACTGCCTGGTTTTGATGTATATATGTTCTTTGCATTGATTAAGTGAGATCGCTCCATCCAAATATTTATTAATTTCCTGGACACCTATCAATTTATTGGCAGATAAAGAATTATTTAATTTAAGTAAGTTAAAATCTACAACTTCTTGAATACATCCATTTTCAAACATCTGTTCTACTCTTCTTAATATATTTTTAAGCAAAATATCTCTAGGTGTTTGAAGGAAAATTTTTTTTATTTCATAATTAATGAAGTCAGATTTGGTATTTTCAATCCAATCAAATAATGATTTTTTTGTTTTTAACATAACTTCGAAAGCTCTTTGAGTTCTTTGAGAATCAGTTGGTAAAATTCTTTTTTTTACTTTCGGATCAATCTTAACAAGTTCTTGATAAAAATTTTGATAACCAATTTTTTTAAAAAGTGATCTTACCTTGTTTCTTATAGTCAAGTCTATATTAGGTATTTTACTAATACCTTTAGTAATTGTATTGAAGTACAAACCTGTACCACCAACTATGATTGGTACCTTTTTCTTTGTATGGCATTGGTCTACTTTTGTCTTAGTTAACTTAAGCCATTCACCAGCTGAGAAAGGCTTTCTCACTGATATAATCCCATATAAATGATGTTTAATCTTTTTTATTTCATCGACATTTGGTCTCGATGACAAGATAGAAAACTCATTATAAATTTGCATACTATCCGCATTTATAATTTCACCATTAATTTTTTTTGCTAATTGTATCGCTAATTTTGATTTACCCGAAGCTGTTGGTCCGCCTAAGAGAATTATCTTTTTTAACAATTTAATCTAATTTCACACCAATATATCTTCTTCGATTATTGATGTCTATTATTGAGAGAAGTAAATTTTTATCACCTTTTTTAATAATATCATTTATAACAATTTTTAAATCAGAAGACTTTGTAATTGGTTTCCTTTTCGCTTCAATAATTATATCGTTAATGTTCAACTGATCTTTTAAGGGACTTTTGTTTGATATATCGGTTATTACGACACCTGATTTTATTTTTAAATTTCTTGATGCAATATCATCTTTAGTTAAATCTCTTATAGTAATTTTTAATTTTTCAATTTCTATTTCTTCTTTTTTCTTAGGAATAGATTTTTTTTCTTTAAATTCTTCAGAGGACTCGAGTCTTCCGAGCTTTAAGTTCTTAGAAATTAATTTTTTATTTCTCCATATTTCAATCTTAACAATTTTCCCAACTTTTGTATTTGCTACAACTTTTGGTAAGGTTCTCATTGTTTTAATTTTTTTTCCATCAAACTTTAAAATAATATCTCCCGCTTTTATACCTGCTTTATCAGCTGGGCTTTTTTCACCAACGCTTGCTACTAAAGCTCCCTCTGGTTTTTTTAATTCAACAGCTTCTGCAATTTCTTTAGTTACTTCCTGAATTCTTACTCCAAGCCAACCTCTTCTTGTTTCTCCATAATTAACTAATTGGTCTATTACTTTAGAAGCTGCATTAGATGGAATAGCAAAACCAATACCGATTGATCCAGACTGACCAATAATAGCAGTATTGATTCCAACGACTTCTCCATTCAAATTGAACAAAGGTCCTCCGGAGTTACCTTGATTTATAGATGCATCAGTTTGTATAAAATCATCGTATCGTGTCATTCCAATATCTCTGTTCCTTGCAGAAATTATTCCTGAAGTAACAGTTCCACCTAATCCAAATGGGTTTCCAATAGCAACTACCCAATCACCTACTCTTGCTTGATCTGAATTACCAAATTTTACCGTTTTAAATTTATCCTTTGTTTCCATTTTTAAAACAGCAATATCCATATACGGGTCAGCTCCAATAACTTTTGCCTTGTATTCTTTTGAATCTACTTTTACTACAATATCATCAGCCCCCGCTATCACGTGATTGTTAGTAATAACCATACCATTGTCCTTAATTATAAAACCTGAACCTAAAGATGATGCTTTTCTTTCAGTTGGTCTTTGAAAATCTTTAAACATTTCCTCAAAAGGTGAGCCAGGTGGAAATTGAAAAGGAAATTGATTAGAAGATGTTCTAACCGTTTGAGTTGTTGAAATATTAACTACTGAAGGCATTAATTCTTCTGCTAAATCCGCAAATGACTCCGGAACAGCTTTAGCATT
The DNA here is from genome assembly GCA_902620585.1 of uncultured Pelagibacteraceae bacterium. Taxonomy (GTDB): domain Bacteria; phylum Pseudomonadota; class Alphaproteobacteria; order Pelagibacterales; family Pelagibacteraceae; genus Pelagilacustribacter. The sequence goes on from CACNJC010000001.1 coordinate 45,397, forward strand.
TGAATATAATCCAAAATTCAAAACTACTAGAACTAATATTATATTTCGGAACAATTGCATTTAGCTTTTTATATACCAAATTATTGAGAAACCTATAATCAAAAATATAACTCCAAAAGTTCTTAATTTATTTTCTGGTGTATTCTTAATTAATTCAAGCATACTTTTGATTCTTGACGGGAAAATGGCAATAAATAATCCCTCTATAAAAAAAAGTAATCCTATAGCGATAATAAACTCATTCACAAATTAAATAAATTATCTTTTTTTAATAAGTTGATTAGCTGAGTTTCCAAAAAATTTGAAGAAATCACTGTCTGGTGATAAAACTAATGAAGTTTCCCCACCAATTAAAGCCTTTTCATAAGCTTGCATTGCTCTGTAGAAAGCAAAGAATTGAGGATCTCTTCCAAATGCACCGGCGAAAATCTTATTTCTCTGGCCATCTCCTTCACCTTTCATGATTTCAGATTTTTTGTTTGCCTCTGCTAAAATAACAGTCACATCTTTGTCCGCCGTAGATCTAATTTTTTGAGCTATCTCTGCACCTTGCGCTCTAAATTCTTTTGCTTCTCTCTGTCTTTCTGTTTGCATTCTTGAGTAAATCGCTTCACTATTAGCTGGTGGTAAGTCAGCTCTTTTAATTCTTACATCTACAATTTTAATACCGAAATTTTCTGCTTCAGTATTTACTTGACTTTGGATTATAGACATTTGTTTTGCTCTATCAGTTGATAGCAAAGTCGCCAATTCTTGTTTTCCAAGCACACCTCTTATTCTTGAATTAATTATTGTAGACAATCTTGATCTAGCTACTCTCTCGTTTCCAACTGAAATATAAAATTTTAATGGGTCTGTAATCTTAAATCTAGCTATAGCATCTACTATCAATCTTTTTTGATCAGCAGCAATTACTTCTTCTGGGGCACTATCTAGATTTAAAATCCTTTTATCCAAATAAACAACATTTTGAATAAATGGTAATTTAAAATTTAAACCAGCTTTAGTAATTATTTTTTTAGGATCACCAAACTGTAATACGATTGCTTGACTTATTTCTTGTACAACGAATAAAGATTGAAATACTACTACTCCAATGATCACGATGATTGGGATTAAAATTTTATTAGCTCTCATTAATTTGTGCTCCCTGATTTTTTAAGTTCTGGCAAAGGTAAATATGGAACTACACCTGAGCCGGACTCTTTATCTATAATTACTTTATCGATATCAGCTAGTACTTTTTCCATAGTTTCAAGATACATTCTTTCTTGAGTTACTTGTTTCGCATTTTTATACTCATTATAAATTGCTAAAAATCTACTAGCCTCTCCTTCGGCTTTTGCTACGACTTCTTTTTTATAAGCTTCAGCTTGTTGTAATACTTGTTCTGCTTCACCACGTGCTCTTGGAATGACATCGTTGGCATAGGCCTCTGCTTCGTTTTTTGATCTTTCTCTATCTGCTCTTGCAGCTTGTACATCTCTAAAAGCATCAATTACTTGAGCGGGTGGATCGGCTTGTTGAGTTTGTACTTGTGTAATTTGAATTCCTGAACTGTATTCATCTAAAATTTTTTGAGTTATTTCTTGAACTTCAACTTCTATATTCGATCTACCTTCTGTTAAAATCGTTTGAATTTCATTTTTGGCTATAACTTCTCTCATCGCAGTTTCCGAAGTAGCTTTTACTGTTTCAACAGGACTCTGAATATTGAACAAAAACTTTTGCGCGTCTTTTATTACCCAAAAAACTGAGTAATTAATATCAACTATGTTTTCGTCCCCTGTAAGCATTAAACTTTCTTCTGGAACATTTCCTACTCCAGAAGTTCTACCGCTATCACTTGCTGGTCTAAAACCAACATCAACTCTATTAACTTTTGTTACCTTTGGTGTTAACACACGTTCGAAAGGTGTTGGAAAATGGTAATGTAACCCTGGTTGAGTTGTATGAACATATTTACCAAATCTTAAGACAACTCCTTGCTCATCAGGCAAAACTCTATAAAGACCGCTAGCTACATAAAGGACTAATAAAACCAATAAGCCAATTATAATTGGTCTTGAGCCTCCTGACTTTCCGCCTGAAAATTTATTAATGGTTTTTTGAAAATTTTTTATTACGTCATCTAGATTAGGTGGATCTTTTCTTGTGCCGGAACCATTCCCATTTGAACTCCCGCCTGGTGAAGAAGATCCCCAAGGAGATTGATTATTCAGGATTTTATCTTTAAAACTCATGACACTTTATATAGTGACTTTTTGTTTAAAAACAAGTTAAGTATTAGCGATATAATGACCAATAAAACTGCACAACTATGAGCCAAAAACCTCCTCCAAAGAAATTTACCAAAACTCCAATAAATGGAACCAAATTTACTTTACTTGTTTCAAGTGCAAAAGGTGGGGTTGGAAAATCTACTGTAGCAGTAAACTTGGCCTTTGCTATGCAAAATCTAGGATTAAAAATAGGTATATTGGATGCTGATGTATACGGACCTTCTCTTCCTAGATTGCTAAATCTAAAAGAAAAACCTAATACCGAAAATGGAAAAGAAATAATTCCGATAAATAAATACGACGCACAATGTATGTCTATGGGATTTTTAGTTGATGAACAAACGCCGATGATATGGCGTGGACCTATGGTGATAAGTGCTATTAAAACAATGACTCAAAAAGTTTTGTGGAAAAATTTAGATATCATTGTAATTGATATGCCCCCAGGCACAGGTGACACTCAGTTAACTTTTGCACAAGAGGTAAAAATTGATGGAGCTATTATCGTTTCAACCCCTCAAGAATTAGCTCTACTAGATGTAAGAAGAGGAATTCAAATGTTTGATAAAACTGGAGTAAAAATATTTGGGTTAATTGATAACATGAGTTTTTTTAAAGGTGATGATGGTAAAGAGTACAAAATCTTTGGAGAGAGCGGAGTCCAAAAAACAGCTGAGGAATATAATAAAGATTTTTTAGGAAGTATCCCACTTAGTCAAGACCTTAGAGGTTCAGCAGATAAAGGTGACCCTTTGACTCATAGTGACCCTAAACACGAGGTTTCAATTATATTTGAAAAAATTGCAAAAAAAATAAAAGAAACTAATTTAATATAATATTTCTTAAAGCATTTTGATCTAAGTCAATTGGATTATTTGATAGTCTCATTAAATTCACGCCTGAAATTATTTTATCATAGTCGTTTTTAATATCGATGCCTAATTTACTAAAATCATCTTCTAAATTTGCTTTCTGTTTTAAGGTTTGCAAATATTTATCAAGTGAGGAAATATCTTCAGTATTAGTTAATCTAAACAAAGTTTGAAATCTCTGTTTTAGATCAAATTTACAATTTGCTGAGGAGAGGTTGTTATAATTATATTTTAGAAATTTATTTAGTGTTAATGAAACTGCATGACCATGACTGATGTTATAAATTGAAGTAAATGAATAAGAAACTGCATGAGGAGCTGTTGTCTTGGAAATATTTATCGCTTCTCCTGCAAGGTTTGCAGCAAGACACATAGCAGAGGTATTATCAAGATTTGGTTTTTCTAGATTATTAATAAAATTTTTTAAAGATATATTTAGTGACTTTTCTGCAAAACTTATACTTTTTTCATTTGATTTTTTTGAAATTAAAGACTCGATTGCTTGAGCAATAGCATCAAAGCCTGCTGAAGATTTAATTTTGTTTGACGCACTTATTACTAACTCTGGTATTAAAAAAAAGAAATCTGGTCTTATACTGCTACCCTCTATAGAGTATTTTTTTTTATCAACATAAATAACAGCATTAGATGTTACCTCTGCACCAGACCCGGCTGTAGTCGGTATTGCAACGAGTTTTGTAAAATTGTTTTCCAACTTATATGATGAGTTAATAATTTCTTCCCGCAAATTTTCACTTTTTATTAAAGCATTAGCAATTTTTGCATAATCTAGAACAGAACCGCCTCCAATTGCTATAATGAGTTCAGGTGAAAATTTTTTCACTTCGGAAATGATTTTCTTAAGTTCATCTAATTCAGGGTAAGGATGTTTTTTAAAATAAAATTGAGTTTTCTTATTTATCAATTGGTCGTTAATTAGTTTTTCAGCTCCTGAATTTTTAAATGAATTTTCACCGCAAATAATAAGAATTTTATCAAATTTACTATCTTTTAAAAATTTTTTAAAGTCACTTGATGAAAAAGAATTATTCATTTATTTACCATGAATTTTTCTTTTATCTTTATCAAATTTTTAGGTCTTGATAAGTTCTTTAATGAACCATTTTTTATTTTTACTTCTAATAAACTTGGTCCCTTAGATCTAACAAATCTTGTAATCATATTCTTTATATTATCTCTCTTTTCAATTTTAAAATAATTTCTATATCCGATACTTTCACGAAATTTATTAAAATCAATTCCATTTGCATTAGTCAACTGACCTCCTACTGACTCATGAGAATTATTATTTAAGATAATATGTTTAAAATTTTTATTTTTTAAATATCCAGCTGTTCTTAAAGAACCTAAATGCATCAGTACGGATCCATCGCCATCTAAACAAAATATTTGTTTTTTTGAATTTAAAGCATAACCAATAGCAACACTCGAAGAATGCCCCATTCCACCAACCATGTAAAAATCTTGCCCTTTATTAAAATTAAACCTTTTGCGCAACTCCATTAGCTCTCTAGAAGTATAACCCGTAGTTGATATAATTTTGCTTTTTTTTGGTATTAAACTTAAAAAATTTTTTATAAATTCCGGTCTTGAAATATATCTACTTTTATTTTTTTCTTTTTTATTTAGAGTTTGAAGAGTGTCTTTTTCAATTAGGCAAGCTACTATAGATTTATTTTTTTTTGATCTTAAAATAATTTTTTTTAACTTTTGTAAGTCTTTTTCTTGTCTTAAAATACAATAGTTTATCTTTAAAAGTTTTAAAAGATTTAAAGTAATTCTCCCTTTGGCTTTATGCTGTGGCTCGTCAGGTTTTTTTGGAGAACCTCTCCAACCAATTATCAAAAATAGTGGTGTTGAATATACATCTTTACCAGCAATTGATATTAAAGGATTGATGGCATTACTTAAGCCTGAGTTTTGTAAATATATACATGGAATCTTTTTAGTTGATAAATAATATCCAATACCCATTGAGATAGCTGCTCCCTCATTAGTAGCTATTATATGTTTTTTTAATGAATATTTTTCTAAATATGTGGATAAACTCTCTAATATACTATCTGGAACACCCGTAAAAAAATTTATTCTATTTTTCTCTAAAGCATTAAGTAAATTTTTTACTTGTATCATTATTATTTAATTAAATTAATAACCTCTTTTACAGAACTAATTTTTTTTTCTAATTCAAAAGATCTTTGGTTTTTAAGAATAGTGATAGCTACATTCTCCATTGCTGGGTAAGAAGCTCTTAACATTTGATTAGCGTATATAACAATTTTAAAACCATTTTTAATTAACATTGACTCAGTTGTTGTTGAATAAGTAGATGGAACGGAGACTAGTGGTTTGTAATATTTTGTTTTTTTAAAAATTTTTGAAAAAGAAAAAATCTCTTTTGCTGTTTTTTCTTTACTATGAATTAGTATTAAATCAGCTCCTGCTTCTGAGTAAGCTTTTGCTCTTTTTAAACCATCTTGTAAACCTTTGCCAAGTATAAAGCTTTCTATCCTTGCTCCTATTAAAAAATCTTTAGAAGTTCTAGTTTTTTTAATCAAATCGATCTTTTTACAAAAATCTTTTATAGTGTCCTGCTTAGCATTAGATTGGTCTTTGAAGAGTGAATTTTTCTTTAAGCCAACTTTGTCTTCAATCATTATTGCCGAAACTCCTAATCTCTCTAAAGTTCTAACAGTAAATGGAATATGTTCCAATCTACCGCCATTATCAGCATCAAAAATAACGGGTTTAGTTGTAACGTCCATCAAATCTCCAAGCCCACTAAATCTAGAAGAAAAATCTAAAGACTGATTATCAGGTTTACCTTTCATGCAGGAGTCGGTTAAACTAGAAGACCACATACCATCAAATTCCTTTGATGAGTTTTTTCTAGTATATTTTATATTTTCAATTATTAATCCTGATAGAGGGCTGTGTGACTCTATTATTCTAACAATTTTTTTATTTTCTAAAAGTCTTTTTAAAATAGAAACTCTAGATGTTGGAGTTAATTGGTTAATTAATCTAGACTTTATTGAACTTGAAGATATATTTTTTGTATACTTTGGTTCTATTAATTTTCCTTTCCATTTTCTTAAAATGTTGACAACTTGTGATCTTATTTTCTTTTGTACTCCAAATTTCCAATCATCGCCGTGTACCACATAATCAGGTCTAATTTTTTGCAAATTAGGCCTGTAGTCAAGAGTTGATTGAGGTACAATTTTTTTTACAAATTTTATATTTCTTAAAACTGTGACTCTTTGATTATAATTTAATGTAGGTATATTTTTATAGGTTGCTATTGCTTCGTCAGTCAAAAGACCGACGATAACATCTCCATAATTTTTAGCAGTCTTTAAAATATTTATATGTCCCTCATGAAGGATATCGGCTGACATCCCTACGTAAACTAATTTATTCTTCTTTATCATTTTTTTATTTTTTTTCTTTTTGCAACTATTCTTAAAACTACAGGATTTTCTCCTTTAAAGGGAGCTAAATTTTTTGAAAGCTTAAATACTATTATATTGAAATCTTTTGCCAATTTCCTTTTAAATTCTGTTGGATTTATGAATCTTCTGTAATGTGTGTTTATATATTCATTTTTTCCTATCCTTTTGCCTTTACCAAATAGATTATCGTAAATAGTTCTTGTCTCAATAAAAACATATTCAAGATTTTTAAATTTTTTTATTGAGTTAAAAAATTTTTTTTCTTGTTTATAATTTATACTATGAATTGAAAACCTTGAATAAATTGCAAATCTATCGTTTGAAATAGAATAATCGAAATTAACAAAATTTTTTTTTATAAAATTTTTTTTAAATCTATTATATTTTTTTTTATTAATTCCTATAACTTTTTTACTTTGATCTATGCCTATGCAATTAAGTTTTTTTTGGTTGAAAAAAATTGTATCTCGTCCATTGCCACATCCTGCATCATAAATATTTCCTGGAAACTTTTTAAGATATTTAAGACAAAATTTCGCAAATTTTGAAGGATTATTATTTCCTTTAAGATTTTTATAAAAATTATCCCAATAAACACTCATTACTTTTCTAATTTATCTTTTAAGTCTAATGTTTCCATAAGCTCATTCCACTCCCTTTTAGAAAGATCTGAATTATTGAAATCAACTGTTTTTCCATTAAGTAAAGATTTAATTACTTTTAAACCTTTAGCCGAAACATTTGCTGCTCCAACTCTGTAATCAAGAAAGGCTGCGTGAGTAATTGGAACCCATTTTTTAACGGTATCTAACATAGTTTCAGCATAAACTCTTATTTCATATTGAGCATGTTTGTCTGCTCTTAAAAATAAAAAATTTAGTAAATTTAATAAGTCGGTTTTCCAATACCATTGAGTATAAGAGTTAAGAGTTAAATTCATTCTGGCAAGTTCTCTTGCTAAACCAGTTTTATTTTCATCTATGACAGATCCATCAAATCTTTCGTTAAGCATTTTTTCGTAGTTATCGTAGGTTCTAGTAGCATCGTCTTTTAATATTTTAAGTACTTCATTTGCTTGATCGCCGGTTATTAAATTTCCTCTTCCTTGTCTATTAATTGTTGACTGTGCTGACAGCTGATCTTTTGAAGGAATATAAAATTCTTTATCTAAAATTGAATACCTTGCTGAATATTCATTTACATTAGCAGTTCGATGTCTAATCCATTGACGAGCAATAAATATGGGAAGCTTGATATGATATTTAATTTCACACATTTCAAATGGAGTTGAATGCCAATGTCTCATCAAATATTTTATTAAACCTTCGTCAGTTGAAACTTTTTTTGTACCTTTTCCGTAAGAAACTCTTGCAGACTGAACGATTGAAGTATCATCCCCCATGTAATCAATAACTCTAACAAATCCATGATCTAAAACTGGAAGTGCTTCGTAAAGAATTTTTTCTAACTCTGGTGAAGTTACCCTTTTTGTCTCTTTCTTTTGAGCCTGTTGATCTGCAATTTCTTGCTTTTGTTCCGGTGTTAATTTCATTTTGAATAAACTTGTTGAATCTATATTAGAGAGTTTTATATTAATAGTGTTGGTTTTCCAACTATGACGATAAACGAATTTCGTAATAAACATTACGGACGTGGGGGCAGTACCCACCACCTCCACCATTTACAACTTACGGGGGTGAATCAGGATCGACGGATGTCTAAAGGCTATTCTTTCGTACGAGATGGTTCCGACGTAACGGGCCAATTTACAAATGCTAACGAAAGTTACGCACTTGCAGCTTAATTAACTTTGTTAATTAAGTAACGGGGTCCGGGGCACCTGGCAACAGAACGCCCCTTAATTTTTTGTAAAATTGTCTTATGAAGAAAAAAATTATTAAATATTTCTTAGCAGGTAGTTTCTATTTTTTTTTGATTAAAGGATTGATTTGGTTAATTGTAATTGTTGGTGCTTTTTTTGGAATAAATAAAATATAAGTTATTCTAAGTTCGACTCAACGAATTCCCAATTAATCAACTTAGTATAAAAATTTTCTAAATATTCTGGTCTTCTGTTCTTATAATCTACATAATATGAGTGTTCCCACACATCGCATCCTAAAATTGGTTTCATATTATGAATTAATGTATTTTCAGCATTTGGGGTTTTACTAACTATTAATTTGCCGTTATGAATTGATAGCCAACACCAGCCTGAGCCAAATTGTGTTACACCTGCTTGAATAAATTCTTTTTTGAAATTTTCTTCACTTCCAAAATCTTTTGTTATTCTATCTTTCAATTTTTTAGGCATTGCTCCACCTCCACCTGGTTTCATGCATTTCCAAAATAAAATATGATTCCAATGCTGACTTGCATTGTTAAAAATACCAATTTTTGATTTATCTTTTGAAGAATGCATTATTATTTCCTCTAAAGACATTTTTGACATTTCAGTATCTTTAATAAAATTATTTAAATTAGTTATGTATGTTTGGTGATGTTTACCATGGTGTAAATCTAAAGTTTCCTCAGACATAATAGGCGCGAGAGCTTCTTTAGAGTAATCTAGTTTTGGAAGTTCAAATGTCATATATTTAAGTACAAAATATTGATTAATTTAGATATGTCAATACTGACGCAATCATGACAAAATTAGGTGTTTACTGATTAGATTCTTTCATTAAGTCGCAGTGATATTTTCATATTAATCATTAGATTCTATTTATGCAAACATCAATACTCATAATTTTAATGTTAGTAATCGCATTAATACTTTTTAGACCCCTTTCGAAAAAAGAACTTAAAAAGTTTGACGATAAGGATAACTGGTCAAATATGGGTTTTTAAAAATAACATAAAGGATAATATGAAAAATATTTTATTTGCTTTAGTGATTTGTCTTTTTTCAAGTTCAGCATTCGCAGGTTCCTGTCCAATGCTAGCTGGAAAAGTGCAATCCAAAATTGAAACAGCTAAAAAACTTCACGAAGAAGGTTTAAATGCTCATTTAAATGGAGATCATGCTAAATCAGAAGAACTTTTAAAAAAAGCTTTAGAATTATTTAAAAGTTAATTATAGTTGAGGTTCGGGGCACCTAGCAACAGAACGCCCCATTAAATATGTTAGATAAAAGAATTGGTTGGCAATTTGACAATACGTACTCGAGTCTTCCAGAAAGCATGCTTTCTAAACTTAGTCCAACTCCTGTAAAAGCTCCAGAAATTGTTATTTTTAATGACTCATTATCAAAAAAATTAGGATTAGATTTTTCAAAAATAAGTAAAAAAGAATTAGCTTCGATATTTTCAGGAAATCAATTGCCTATTGGATCTGAGTCAATTGCACAAGCCTACGCTGGTCATCAATTCGGTCACTTCACAATTTTAGGTGATGGGAGAGCTTTAATGATAGGTGAACACATAACAAAAGACAATAAAAGATACGATTTACAATTTAAAGGTTCTGGGAAAACTCCTTATTCCAGAAACGCAGATGGAAGAGCTGCTCTTGGTCCAATGTTAAGAGAATACATTATAAGTGAAGCCATGCACGGTCTAAAAGTTCCAACGACTAGAAGCTTAGCAGTAGTAAAAACTGGAGAAAATATTATTCGAGAGGAAAATTTAGACGGAGCTATATTAACAAGAGTCGCTTCAAGTCATATAAGAGTTGGAACCTTTCAGTATGCACTTATTTCAAATAATAAAAATGATTTAAAATCACTGTTCAATTATACTATTAAACGTCATTATCCAGAAATTCTAAAATCTAAAACAGCTGCAGTTGACTTATTAAAGATTGTTTATGAAAAACAAATGAGTCTTATTTCAGAATGGATGAGAGTTGGGTTTGTCCACGGGGTAATGAATACTGACAATATGACTATTTCTGGAGAAACTATCGATTATGGACCTTGTGCTTTTATGGATACTTACAGTCCTGATACTGTATTTAGCTCAATAGATCTTCATGGCAGGTACGCCTATTTTAATCAGCCTGCAATAACAAAATGGAATTTAGAAAGATTTGCTGAGTCATTGCTTCCTTTAATAGACGACAATAGAGAAAAAGCTATAAAGTCAGCTACTGAGATAATGTCTACTTTTCCTAACAGATATAAAAAAGTTTGGATTACAATGATGAAAAATAAATTAGGAATAATTGGAGATGATCCAGATGATGAAAGTTTAATTTCAGAGCTTTTAAGTTGGATGCATTTGAACAAAATAGATTATACAAATACTTTTTGTTTTCTAATGGATGAATTGCTAATAGGCAAAGAGATTTACTCAAATAAACAGTTTTTATCATGGAAAAAAAAATGGGCACAAAGACGGCTAATTGGAAATACAATTGAAGGCTCAATAAGTCTTATGCGAAAATCAAATCCACTTTTTATACCAAGAAATCATATAGTAGAAGATGCTCTTAAATTTGCAACTGAATTAAATGATCTTACTAAAGTAAAACAATTTTTATTAGCTTGCGAAAACCCATATGAAAAAAAAACTCACATTATGCAATATCAAAAGGTCCCTAAGCCAACAAATAAAAAGTATCAAACATATTGCGGTACTTAAAAAATATCTGATATAAGTGCTATTATGAAAAAAACTTTATCATCACTTATTATATTTATTTTCGTAATATCCTGTGCGTCACCAGAGGTAGTAAACGTAATTGGACCTAACGATAATAAATTAAGTTGTGAAGAATTAAGCAACGAGATTGCAAGAGCCAATGAACTTGCGGATAAAGCACAACAAGCCAAAAAAATGGATAAAGCCCATAACCTTGGGGCTATTTTATTTTTTCTACCTGGTTATGGAATGACAATGAACAACATACAAGAAGCTACAAAAGCTGCGAAAGAAAGAACTTTGCATTTAAACAAAATAAAAGAAAAAAAAAATTGTTGATTTTCTTTTAAAATTTTAAAAGATATATTTATCTCCTAAATATATAATTAAACCTAAGGCTATTCCTATTAATATCCAATAATAATTTTCTTTCATTAGGCAACAAACTTACTTAAATTTGGTTTAAAATAATTAGGTCCTTTCATAACTTTGCCTTGGTCGTTATAAATAGGTTTGCCGTTATCAGCTAATTTACTCATATTGGATTTTTGGACTTCATCAAAGCATTTATCTAAATCTATGCCAAAAGCATGTCCCGCACCATAAGTGACATACAAAATGTCCGTTAAAGCATCAGCTACTTCTTTTATATCTTTTTTTTCAATTGCTTCTTCTAATTCTGCCAGTTCTTCCTTAATTAGACTGAGTCTAAGGTCTATTTTTTTATTTTCTGGAAAACTAGCTTTTGTTCTTACTTCTTGACCAAAAGTTTGCATGAATTTTTTAACGCTTTCAAAGTTTGTCATATTTTCTCCATATAAATTTTATATTATAAGTGTATTATATCAAAGAATCGTAAATGAAATATAGAACAGAATTCGATAGTATAGGAAAAATTAAGGTGCCTGGTGATAAGTATTGGGGTGCTTCTACAGAAAGATCAAATAAATATTTCAATATAGGAGATTTTCTTGTCAGGCCAATAGTTATTCGGTCTATTGCTATAATAAAAAAAGCTGCAGCTATTGTTAATGCCAAAAATAAAGATTTAGATCACAAGTTAAGTAAGTTCATAATTAAAGCAGCTGATGAAGTAATCAAAGGAAAACATGATGAACATTTCCCTTTAAAAGTATGGCAAACAGGATCTGGTACTCAAACAAACATGAATGTTAATGAAGTTATAGCCAATAGAGCAATTCAAATGATGGGTGGTAAAATGGGTACAAAAAAACCAATTCATCCTAACGATCATGTAAATAAATCGCAATCAACGAACGATGTTTTTCCAACTGCTATGCATATTGCTATAGCAATAAAAACTAAGAATAAACTATTGCCTTCATTAAAATTATTAGAAAAAGAATTATTAAAAAAATCAAAGGAATTTAAAAATATTGTTAAAGTTGGACGAACACATCTACAAGATGCAACTCCTTTAACTTTAGGTCAGGAATTTTCAGGATATTATTCTCAACTAAAAAAATGCATAATTAGAATAGAAAAAGCCTTAGATGAAATTTATTATTTGGCGCAAGGAGGTACTGCTGTTGGGACTGGATTAAATACTAAAAAAAATTTTGACAAAAAGATTGTTAAAGAAATATGCAAAATTACTAAGCTACCATTTGTAGCAGCAACAAATAAGTTTGCAGCCTTAGCAGCTCATGATGAAATTGTAAATTTTTCTGGAACTCTTAATACAACAGCAGTTTGCCTGATGAAGATTGCTAATGATATAAGATTTCTTGGATCTGGACCAAGAGCAGGTTATGGAGAATTAATTTTACCATCAAATGAACCTGGATCTTCCATTATGCCAGGTAAAGTAAACCCAACTCAATCCGAAGCTGTTACAATGGTTTGTGTCAAAGTGATTGGTAATCATAATGGTATTACTATGGCTGGGTCTCATGGACACTTTGAGTTAAATGTTTTTAAACCTTTAATCATTCATAATATTTTACAATCCATAAATATAATGGGCGACTCAGCAAAGACATTTGCTTTATATTGTGTAAAAGGAATTAAGGCTGATAAAAAAAGAATTAAATATCTTCTAGATAATTCACTAATGTTAGTCACTGCATTAGCGCCGAAAATTGGTTATGATAAAGCAGCTCAAATTGCAAAAACGGCACATAAAAATGGAACAACATTAAAAAACGAAGTGGTTAAAAGTGGGCTTGTTAGTGAAAAAGAATATGACAAAATAATGAGCCCGATAAAAATGACAAAACCAAAATAATATTAGATTATTGCTGAAACAAAATCTTTTATCTTATTAAATTCAAATATCCCAAAGAAGTTTTTATTAAATAAAATATTTTCAAAAGACTCTTTAAAGTACTTAATATCCTCTTCATTGGCTACATAACCATTGGACTCACTAATTTTTTTAAAATTTATCTTTTTATTTAGGAGGTTAATAGATCCTTCAACGTTTAAATTAATTTTTTCAACTATTTTTTCTTTAGGTAATGAAAATTTCTTAAATAGTTTTTTTATATTTTCAATTTTAAATGAACAATCAAAATTTAATCTTGGATAATCAGCAACTAGCGAACTATCTCCTTTGCACTGTATATTGCCTCCAACAATCGATATATTTTTTAAAAAAACTAGTCTACCATAAGCTAAATTTATCTCGGTTGAGAAAGTTTTTATCAAATCATTACTGAACTTTTTTGATTTATAATTAATTATATTGTCACTGTTTATCTTTTTAATAAAGTTCTTATTATTTAATATGTTTATTAAATCAAATTTCTTTATTTTTTCTTTATTAATTTTTTTAATATCTATTACTGAGTTAATGTAGAAAAAAGGATTAAATTCAATAAAACTTTTGAATGCAATAGACAAATCTTTGTTTCTTAATGTAGAATCATACATTTCTAAAAGGTTTTTATTTGCCTTAAAATTAAATTTTAAATTGTTTTTAGGAAAGCTTATCTTCGATGATCCAGACATTAGTTTTGACGAACTATTTTCATCAAATTGCAAATTTGCTTTTATACCTGTATTTAAAATTTTAAAATCTAAGGCTTTATCATTTAAATAAGCTTTGAATTTTTTTTCAAATACTTTTCCATTAATCTTATATTTCTTATAGCCATAATTTGAAAAAGTTACTTTTTTTACTTCAAACAAACTCTTATTGTCTCTCAATAAATTGAGATTTAAATCTTTAATGTCAAATTTATAATCTACATTATCAAAATAAGTTAAAAGTTTTTTTACACTGTCAATCTTTAGAGATATATTGGTGTCTTTAAGTATTATCTTTCTAGCTTTAAAGTTTTCATATCTATAAATATTTTTTATGCTTAAAAAAATGTTTAGATCTTCTGATTTTAGGGGTATCCCTTCTTTTTGAATTATTAAGCTTGCTTTTTTAATAGATAAGTTGGGTAAAGGTAAAACGTTATATTTAATTGATTCATAATCATTAAGTTTCAAATTATAATTACTAGATAAATATTGCTTGAGTATCTCTTGTTTTTTTTCATAATTGAAAAATTTTGGAATCAAAATAAACAAGGATATTGAAATCAAAAAAATTGCTAATACATACCTTAAAAAGAAAAAAAATTTGAAAAACCTTAAGTACTTATTGTGAATTATTTTGTGAATTTTATTAATCATTTTTTTATTTTTGTATCTAGTGTATAAATGAAATTTTTCTAATATGAATAGCATAGATAAATTAATTGAAAGTCTAAACAAAGAGCAAAAAGAAGCAGTATTAAATACTGAAGGCCCAAACCTGATCGTGGCTGGTGCTGGTTCTGGAAAAACTAGAGTTCTTACAACTAGACTAATTCATATCATTAACCAAAAAAAAGCGTGGCCAAATCAAATATTATGCGTGACATTTACAAATAAGGCCGCCAAAGAGATGCAGAGTAGAGTTATGTCTCATATTAAGGGTAGCTCAAGTTCGGTTCCTTGGTTAGGAACTTTCCATTCAACTAGCGTTAAATTTCTTAGGAGACACGCAGAGGCGTTAGGTTATAAAAGTAATTTTACAATTTTAGATACTGAAGATCAAAAAAAATTAATTAGAAATATTGTTAAAGGTGAGGAATTAGATGCTAAGAAATTTTCACCTCAATTAATTTTATATCATATTGATCAGTGGAAAAACAAAGGTTTACTGCCATCAGATGTTAAAATTAAAGAATCAGGGTCAATTATAAAATCAATTTTAAAAGTTTACGATGTGTATCAAAAAAAAGTTAAGGATTTAAACGCGTTTGATTTTGGTGATTTAATTTTATTTTGTGTAAAACTTTTTGAAGAACACAAAGATATAAGAGAAATTTATAAAAAAAATTTCAAGTACATCTTAGTTGATGAATTTCAAGATACAAACTTTATTCAAAATAAATGGTTAAATTTATTAGTAAATGACAAGCAAAATATTTGCTGCGTTGGTGACGATGATCAGTCTATATATAGCTGGCGTGGTGCGGAAATCAAAAATTTTTTAACCTTTGATCAAATCTATAGTAATTGCAAAGTGTTTAAGTTAGAACAAAATTATAGATCTACAAAAAACATACTTGAAACTGCCTCAACGCTCATTTCAAATAATTCTAGCCGAGTTGGAAAAAAATTGTGGTCATCTGCAACACAAGGAGAAACAGTCAAACTAAATTGTTATAAAACAGGAAAAGATGAAGCCCAAGGAATTAGTGATATTATAGAACATAAAATTAAAAAGAAATATTCTTTAAACGATGTATCAATTCTAGTAAGAGCAATTTACCAAACAAGAGAATTTGAAGAAAGATTTATGCAGGTAGGAATAGGATATAGGATTTTAGGTGGAATCAAGTTTTATGAGAGAGCGGAGATAAAAGATGCGGTGTCATATCTAAGAATTATAAACCAAAAATATGACGACTTAGCATTAGAAAGAGTAATTGGAACACCCAAAAGAGGTGTCGGTGAAAGCACACTTAATCAAATTTATCAATTTAGTAATCAAAATAAGCTTTGTTTAGAAGACTCTATTATAAAAATTTTAGAAAAAGGAAATTTCAAACCTAGAATTAAAACATCATTAAAACAATTAATTAATATGATTAATAAGTGGCGTGTAGACTCAAAGAAAATGAAA
This sequence comes from uncultured Pelagibacteraceae bacterium, assembly GCA_902620585.1. GTDB lineage: Bacteria > Pseudomonadota > Alphaproteobacteria > Pelagibacterales > Pelagibacteraceae > Pelagilacustribacter. Next base: position 61,739 of record CACNJC010000001.1, read on the forward strand.
CATCATGATCTGTTAAAATTAATTTTGGATGAATCTGGATACTCTGAAATGCTTAAAAACAAAAAAGATTTAGAAAATGAAAATAGATTGGAAAATTTAAAAGAGTTGCTTAGAGCAATGCAAGATTACGATGACTTACAAAGTTTTTTAGAACATGTCGCTTTAGCAACTTCTATTGATCAAGAGTGGGAAGGAGCTAAGGTTAGTCTAATGACAATGCACGCGGCAAAAGGTTTAGAATTTGACGTAGTTTTTTTACCTGGTTGGGAAGAAGGACTATTTCCACATCAAAAATCTCTCGAAGAAAAAGGAGACTTTGCTTTAGAAGAAGAAAGAAGATTGGCTTATGTTGGGATTACTCGGGCAAAAAAAGAGGCGTATTTATCATTCGCGATGAGAAGAGCCTATCATGGTGATTGGATGGACGCATTACCTTCAAGGTTTATTAATGAAATTCCTGAAAACGGTGTTGAAAAAAATGAAATAAATTTAGATAAAACAATTGATGATTTTGATTTTAATCAAGATAGTTCTATAGAATTTGATGAAGAATATAGAAGTCCTGGATGGAATAGATACAAAAAAAATAAAGAGCTCAAATGGAAAAAGTAACAAAGCTTAAAAGATTATTTTATTATTATAATTTAGATGGATATTTAATCCCAAAGAACGACGAGTTTTTTGGAGAACATGTTCCTAAAAATAAAGATAAATTAAAATTTATTAGTAATTTTTCTGGATCCTACGGATTAGCTTTGGTATTAAAAAATAAGAATTATCTCTTTGTTGATGGCAGATATACTTTACAAGCTAAAATTCAAAGTGGAAAAGTGTTCAAAGTTATTACCTTTCCAAATTTGTTTCCTTCGGACATCTTGAAAAATAAAAAATTAAAAATTGGCTTTGATCCTAAATTATTTACACGAAAAACTATAGATACTTTTTTTGCTAAAACAAATTGTAAATTGATACCCTTAAAACAAAACTTAGTTGATAAATTTTGGAATGAAAATGATTTAAGTCAAATTGAGAAATTTTATATTTTACCAAAAAAAGCTATAGGTCATAGCTATAAATCAAAAATCAAAAGATTAGTAAAACAATTAAATAAAAGAAAAATTGATTTTCAGTTCATATCAGCAAGTGAAAATATTGCGTGGCTTCTAAATATTAGAGGAAAAGACTCTGAATTTACACCTTTGCCAAATTCTTATATGACCGTGTTTTCTGATAGAAAAATAAATTTGTTTTGTGACTTAAAAAAAATTGATAATAATTTTAAGAAAAAATTTAAAGATATTGATATTAAAGATATAAAATATACAGATCAATTTCTTTCTAGAATTAATAATAAAAAGGTATTAATTGACTCATTATCTTGCTCTATATATTTTGAAAATATTTTAAGAAAAAAAAACAAAATTATTGAATTTACAGACCCAACATATTCGTTAAAATCTATAAAAACTCGACTGGAAATTAAAAATATTGTTAAATCTCATATTCAGGATGGTGCTGCTTTGAGTAAGTTTTTGTTTTGGATTAAAAGAAATTATAACAAAAAAATAATTGATGAGATTAGCGCTCAAGAAAAATTATTGAATTTTAGAAAAGAGAATAAAGATTTTCAATTTTTAAGTTTTCCAACTATATCTGGTTCAGGTCCTAACGGTGCAATTATTCACTATAAAGCCTCAAAGAAAACTAATAGAAAATTAAAAAAGGGTGATATTTATTTAGTTGACTCTGGTGGACAGTATAATTTCGGTACTACTGATGTGACTAGAACTATTTCATTAGATAATGATAATAGAAGAATTAAAGATATTTTTACGAGAGTTTTAAAAAGTCATATAGCTGTAGCAAGTTTCAAAATAAACAATAAAACTAATGGAGCTTTAATAGACGCAATTGCTAGAAAGCCTCTAAAAAAAGTGAATCTTGACTACGCTCATGGCACAGGTCACGGTGTTGGATATTTTTTAGGTGTGCATGAAGGTCCACATGCGATATCAAAAAATAATAAAATATATTTAAAAGAAGGTATGATAATTTCAAATGAACCTGGATACTATGAAAATGGTAAATTTGGGATTAGAATTGAAAATCTCATCAGAGTAAAAAAAAACAAAAAAGGATATTCATTTGATAATTTAACTAAAGCTCCAATAGACAAATCTTTAGTTAATAAGAAAATTCTTAAAAAAGGTGAGATTAATTGGCTTAATAATTATCATCAAGATGTTTATAAAAACCTCAAAAAATTTATGAATAAATCTGAACTTTCCGACTTAAAACAGGCCTGCTCAAAGATCTAAGATTTTATACCATTCAGTTTCTTTTATTATCTTTATTTTTAATAGTTTCGCATTTTCAATTTTTTTCTTAGTTGGCTTTGAATTTCCTGTTACCAAAATGTCCAGCTTTTTCGATATTGTCCCTAGAACTTTACCTCCCTGGCTTTCAACTAATGACTTTGCTTCAGACCTGCTCATTTTTTCAAAACCTCCAGTAAACATTATTGTCTTATTAGAAAATTTCCCTTTTTTACTCTGAACTTTAAAATCTACTATCTTCAATTTGCCTATTAGGTTTTTTGTAATTTCAATATTTTTTTTGTTTGAAAAAAAAGTATTTATTGAGTCAATTTGAATTTGACCAATTCCATCAAGATCTATCAAATTTTCTAATGTTTTTTTTCTATCTCTATTTTCAAATAAATCGGTAAATTTAATTATATTCTTAAAGAAACCTGCTAAAATTTTTGCGTTTTCTTGACCTATGTGTCTAATCCCGATTGAAAAAATAAATCTATCTAAATCTATTACTTTTGAATTGTTAACTGCTTTCTTTAAATTATTTATTGATAACTCTCCCCATCCTTCTAAGTTTTCTATTTTCTCATAGTTAAGTGAAAATATATCTGATGGTTTTCTAATTAGTTTTAAATCCCAAAGCTGGTCAATTACTTTTTTCCCAAGTCCATCAATATTAAAAGCTTCTTTTGACACAATATGTTTCAATTTTTCTCTTGCAATAAAGTCGCACTCATAGCCTTTTAAACATCTTCTTACAGCATCCTCTTTTTTTGTAGATTTATTAATTTCTTTTTGAGTTATTGAACCACATAAACATTTTTCTGGAAAAATATATTTTTTGCTGTTTTGATTTCTTTTTGATTTATCAACAGAAATTACTTGAGGAATAACATCCCCGGCTCTTTGAATTTGTATCGTATCGCCAACTCGAATATCTTTTCTATTAATCTCATCTTCATTATGTAGAGTAGCGTTAGAAACAACGACTCCTCCAACAGTGACTGGTTCTACTTTTGCAACTGGGGTAATAGCGCCTGTCCTGCCAACTTGAATAACTATACTCTTAATTTTGGTAATTGCTTTTTCGGATGAAAATTTGTACGCGATAGCCCATCGTGGAGAATTTGATGTGTTGCCTAACCTCTCTTGTAGTTTCAAACTATTCACTTTGTAAACCAATCCATCAATATCGTAATCTAATGACGCTCTTAAAGAGTCAATATAAGAATGTCGAGCTTCAATCTCTTTTAAATTTTTAACCCCTATACATAACGGATTAATAGAAAACCCCCATTTTTTTATTTTTTCTAAAAATTCTATTTGGGTATCAAATGTCATAGGTTGAATAGTGCCAAATCCATATGCAAAGTATTTAAGAGGTATTTTAGCAGTTGCTTTAGAGTCCTTTTGTCTTAGCGAACCACCAGCAGCATTTCTCGGATTAGCAAAACTTCCCTTCATGGATTTAAAATCTTTTTTTCCTATATATATCTCTCCACGAATCTCTAATAATGAAGGAACATTATTATCTTTAATCACTTTAGGAATTTCTTTAATAGTTTTGAGATTTTCTAAAATATCTTCTCCAATTATTCCGTCTCCTCTAGATAATCCTCTATTTAAAACTCCTTTTTCATAAATTAAAGTAGCAGATATACCATCTATTTTAGGTTCTGATGAAAGTTCAACGTCTTTATCTTTGATATTTAGAAAATTAGTAATTTTACTAATGAAATCTATCATATCATTTTCATCAAATGCATTCGATAAAGATAGCATAGGTTTTAAATGTTTTATTTTCTTAAATTTTTTTGATGGGGGTGAGCCAATAATTTTATGGCTTAGGCTAAGTTTTTTCAAAAAATTATTTTTTTTTTAAAGCTCTAGAATTTCCTTTTTTAAATCATCATATTCCGCATCAGTTATAATTGGATTATCATTATTGAAATAAAGTTTATTATGTTTTTTTAATTGATTTATCTTTTTTTTATAGGAATTAATAATTTCTGATTTATTGCTCATATTTAAATAAATTATTTTATCTTATTAATAATCTTTTTAAATAAACCTTTATTGTCCTCAGGTTTAACTCTTTTTTTAATTTCATAATCTTTATTAAAAACTTTATACGACTGTTCAAACCACTCACTTGAATTATAATTATAGCCTAATATTTGTGCATATTTTTGAGCCTCTTGTTCAAGACCTAAGTAATAGTAGATTTCTACTAAGCGATGAAGTGCCTCTTCAATAAATATTGTTTGTTGATAATCTTTTACTATAACTTTTAATCTATTAATTGCTGGAACCCATTTTTGGGTAGAAATATAATATTTTGCGACATAAAGTTCTTTAGCTGCAAGTTGGTTTTGGATTAGGTCATTTTTAAATTGTAAATCAATCGCGTAATCAGAATTAGGATATTCTTTTAAAAAGAATTCTATTTTATTTCTAGCGTCAATCAAAGGTTTTAAATCTTTTCTTTCGTCTGTCATTTGTTCATAATGTATTATTGCAATTAAATAATGAGCGTACATTACATTCTTATCGGCAGGATATTTCTTTAAATATCTTTCTAAGTTTGCTAAAGCGTCAGAATAGAAATTTATTCCATAAAGTGAATAACTTGACATAATTGCTGACTTGGCTGCAAAATCAACAGTTTCAAAATTTAATTCCGCCTCTGTGAATTTTTTTTCTGCAAAAAAATAATCTGCATTTTCAAAAGCTTCAAAACCTTCTTTATATAATTGATAAGGATCTACTTTATCTTTAGGTTCGTATTCAACTTCTTTTTTAGAACAAGAATTTAATGATAAAATTAGAATTAAAATTAGAGAAATATTTTTTAACATATACAGATTAATAACAAATTAAACTGGAATGGTAAATTTATATGATGTTAAGCACCGATAGCTACTGGATTTTTATAAGAGTTTTCGTTTTGTTTTTCTATATTATCGAAAGTTTCTAAGCTCCAATTAGCTTTGTCAGAAAAAAATTTTACTAGTAATTTATTAGTTAAAGCATGACCACCTTGTGATGTTTTAATATGACCAAATAAACGGTTGCCTGAAAGCATTATATCCCCTAAACAATCTAATATTTTGTGGTAAACGAATTCATGTCTATTTCTTAGCCCGTCTTCATTAAGAATCTTACTGCCTTGAACAACTATTGCATTATCTAAAGAACCGCCTTTGGCTAGACCCATTCTTTTAATATTGTCTATTTCCTCGTATAAACAGAAAGTTCGAGAATTGTAGATTTCAGTTAAATTACCATTGCTTAGTTTAAATTCTTTTCTTCTAGTCCTAATTAATGGATTATTAAAAATGATTTCAAAATCAATTATCAAATCTTTATCTAATGGCTCTATAGAAATAAATTTTTTCCCATCCTTAACTTCAATTTTTTTTAGAACTTTGATAAATTTTCTAGGTACGCCTTGTTCTTCCACTCCTACAGATCTTATTGCATCAACAAAATCAACTGCAGAGCCATCCATAATTGGAATTTCAGGAGCATCAACCTCAACAATAGCATTATCAATACCCTCACCATAAAACGCTGCCATTAGATGCTCAACAGTGGATATGGATACTCCTTTTTTATTTCTAATCTTTGTGCACAATATTGGCTCAACCACATTTTGAAAATTGGCATGAATAATATTTTCATCTTTAATATCTAATCTTTTAAAAATTATTCCTGTATCAGGTTTGGAAGGTTTAATAGACAAGTTGACCTCAACACCATTGTGCAATCCAACTCCTCTAAAATCTATTTTTTCTTTAATAGTTTTTTGACTAGTTTTCGACATCAGCTCTTATACATAATTGATTAACGTGGTTTAAAACAACAAATGTTTCAAAAAAAAACAAATACTATCCAAATAAAGATTTAAAAATCCTTGCTATTAAAGAACTTTTTGTTTGAACTACTGGTATGGCCTCTTTTTTCCAACCATAGGTAGATAAATTAGCAACATTAATTACTGTATCCTCTGGTTCAAATTCATTTATTAAACTAATTTCAAAATTACCGTTTTTTGTAAAATATTTTTTAAATTTTCCTTCAAAATTTTTTTCAATTAAGGGATCATTTATTGTTAAATATATTTTACTCAACTTCTTCTTTTGAGATATAATATTTATATTATTATTAAAAATCAAACTTACAACTTCATCTATTCTAGCGTCAGCTACATCAGTTATTAATTTTTTCTTAATTTTTCTGAAATTTCCTTTCATGAAATAATTATTTTCTAAATAATCATTATCTGTAAAACTTTTCTCATTTAAATTATTATTTGAAAAAAATTTAATAATCATGTCATTATCTAAAGAGCAAATTTTATTTACATCATTATAAATTATATCGGTTCCAAAATTAAAAGATTGATTATATCTATAAGAATGGTCTTCGAAATAATTAATATTAGAAAATTTTTTTCCTATTTTAATTCTTAAAAAATCTTTAACGTCACTGTTATTATTTATTAATTGAGTTCCATCAGAAAATTGCTTTAAAATAATCTTTCTTATATTCAAATTATTCTTATTAAAAATTTTCTTTATATTATTTAAATCATTATTATTAATTAAAAAAAATGAAAGTTCGTGAGAGTAAAAATCTCCAAACAATCCTATTGGTAGATTTTCAGACTTTATTCCATCTAAAGTACTTTTTGAATTAAAAATATGTAGAATAGTTTTTTTCTTTTCATTTTCCGCTACTGCCAATTTAAGTGAATTTAAAATATAAGAAATATTTTCTTTTAAAACTTGCGATCCATTTAATTTTTTAAATCCTGAAATGTTTATACATGTATAATTTAAGCAATCTAATATTATAGTTACATCTTTAAAAATATATTTAATTTTTTTTTCTATTGTTTCTATGTTTTTCTTTATAACTTCGTAAGCTTGATTTATATTTATAAATTTATTTTTATAAATACTTTCGTTAAGTATTATTATTTTTTCTTGAATCTTAAATCTTTGTTCTTGATCAAATTCTCCTACAATAAAAATATAATTTTTTTCATTTATTTCGATAAAAAGATCTGGATTATTTTCCATAAACTAATTTAAAATGAGTTGATCCCTTATCCGATAATCAAAATTTTTGTAATCTTTAAAGTTATCGTTATTTTTAAATTTCATATAGTTTTTTAAACTTATCAAATAATCTTTAATAGGCAATTTTATCAAATTGTCATCTAGCATTACTAAATCCCATCTACCCGACTCAAAAAAGTAAAAAGATTTTATATCTTCAAATGGAAATTTTATACTTTTTAGATCTAGGTATAGAGAGAAGAAAAATTCCCCCTTTCCAAAAACCGTTGGTAAATCTCTATGTATTTTTATATCTTTAAATTTTATCAAATCTCCTTTATCTGAGATGTAAAATTTTTTTTTTTTATTTTGTAAAATAGCTATAGGTTTTTTTTCCACTATGAATATTGTAAGAGTATTCGGGTATATTTTCTTGAGCCTAAAACTTTCAATAAAGTTAAGATTACTTAGTTTTTTTTCTATTATTTTTATGTCTAAAAAAAATAAATTTTTAGTGTATAAAAAATTTAATTCTTTTTTAATTTCGTCTGAATTTAAAATTGAATTACCTTGTAAAATAATTTTCTTAATATAAAACTTAGAAATTATATTATTGTCGAACTTTGGTGAATAAGTTGTTAAAAAAATAAAAAGTATTATCAATCCAAAGAGTGATTTTTTCATCTATTTACGCTTGCATTAAGTAAAATTTTTTCGACTAGATTTTCAAAAGATACTCCCTTGTAGCTGGCTATTTCTGGGACTAAAGATAAACTTGTCATACCTGGTTGGGTATTGATCTCTAGAAGATAAAACTGATTTTTAAAATATTTAAAATCTGATCTAGTAACACCTTTGCAACCTAATACTTGGTGAGCTTTTTTTGCAATTTTGAGAACTTCTTTATATTTACGCCTTAAAATATTTGCTGGCATTATATGTTCTGTATTTGCAGATTTAGAATATTTTGCTTTGTAATCGTAAAATGTTCTTTTAGGTTTTAACTCGATAGCTCCAAGTGGAACATTATTTAGTACTGCAACCTGAATTTCTTGTCCACCTATGAAAGATTCAACCATTAACTCTGTGTATTTTTTAAAAAGTTTATTAGAAAAGTTTTTAAATTCATTATTATTTTTACAAATTTTAACTCCTATGCTTGATCCTTCGTTAGTGGGTTTTATTACAATAGGAAAATTCATTTGATTTTTTTTTAAAACTTTTTTTAGTATATCTCGATTATATTTTCTTTTTTTTAGTACAAAATATGGTGGTGACTTAATTTTATTTTGTTTAAATATTTTTTTTGAAATTATCTTGTTCATTGCATTATGTGAGCTAATAACTCCTGAATGAGTATAAGGAACTCCTAAATATTCAAAATAACTTTGAGCAACCCCATCTTCACCGTTTCTTCCATGAAGAGAGTTAAAAATTACATCTATATTTTTTTTTTTAATAGAATATAAAGGTTTTTTTTTGGGATCAAATTTAAAAACTTTATATCCCTTTTTCTTTAAAGCTTTTATACAAGCATTGCCGCTATCAAGGCTAACCGCTCTTTCGCCAGAAGTTCCCCCCAATACTACTAAAACTCTTTTACTTTTCATCGCCAATGATTTTAATTTCAAGATCTAAATCGACTCCAGTTTTATTTTGAACTTCTTTTTTAACTTTATTAATCAATTGTTCTATCTCAGCGGTTGTTGCTTTGCCGTTATTTACAAAAAAATTACAATGTTTTTCTGAAATCTTAGCATCTCCTATATAATATTTATCACATCCAGATTCTTTGATCAGTAACCAAGCTTTTTTTTCATTAGTATTTTTGAAAGTACTTCCGCCTGTTTTAATTTGACTTGGTTGAGACTCTTTTTTTTGTTGAATGAATTTTTCTTCTTTTTTTTCAATTAGTTCTTTTGAAGAAATGGTTCCTTTTAAAACTGCAGACAATATAATATAATTTTCTGGGATGTTGGTGCCTCTATAAAAAAACTCAATATCATCATTTTTAATTTCTTTTTCTTTCCCATTGTAGTCTACAATTCTAATAGACTTTAAAACTTTTGACATATCTGATCCGTAGCATCCGCTATTCATTGTAATTGCGCCCCCAATAGACCCTGGGATACATGCTAAAAATTCCAAACCACTAATACTATTATTTTTTGCAAAAGAAGAGGCTTTTCTATCTAATGTGGATGCGCCAACTTCTATGGTGTCTTTTGTCAGTAACTTAATATTAGAGAATTTTGAACCCAATTTTATTACTACTCCTTTAACTCCAGAATCTCTAATAAGAGTATTAGAACCTGCGCCTAGAACATGTATCTTATGATTGTATTTTTTAATAGAAATTAAGAATTCAATGAGTTGATCTTTATTTTCGGGGCGAAAAAAAAAATCAGCAGGTCCGCCAAGATTAAACCAACTATATTTTGAAAGATTTTCTTTAATTATTAAATTTTTTCCAAATTTTTTTTGTAATGGATCTGTATTTAAACTCATAAAATGTTTTTTAATTCTCTCATCCATTTTGAAATAGAACCTGCACCCATTCCAATGATTATTTCATCGCTAACTAAATTTTTTCTAAAATAATTAGATAATTCCTTTTGATTATTCACTATAATTGTTTGAGTTTTTGAATTTTTAGAAATGAGTTTTGCAAAATTTAATAAACTAAAACTTGAATTTTTCTTTTCACCTGCAGCATATATTGGACAGATCAAAACTAAATCTGATTTAATAAAAGATCTTGAAAATTCATCTTTGAGAGATATAACTCTAGAATAACGATGAGGCTCAAAAATCGTTATTATTTTTCTTGTTTTGTAAACGTTGTCGACTCCATCTAAAATTGATGAAATTTCAGTTGGATGGTGAGCATAGTCATCAAAAAACTCATTTTTATCTTTTGTAAAAATTTTAGTCATTCTTCTTTGAACTCCAGAAAAATTTTTCAAAGCTTTTTTTATAATATTTGTTTTTACGCCAAGATTAAGACAAACTGCTATTGCTGCAGAAGCATTGAGAACATTATGTTTTCCAATCAATTTTAAATTAATATTTTTGATTATTTTTTTTCGATTGTTTAAATCTTTATAATATAGGTCAAAAAGGGTATGTGAAGCATAATATCTAGGATTATTTACTATATAGTTTGAGTCTTTATTAAATCCATAAGTCAATATATTTTTATTTTTTATCCTTTTTAAAATTTTTTTAATATTCTTATTGTCAAGACATATTAAAGATTTTCCTATTGGTGGAGTTTTGTCGATAAATTGAATAAATGCATTCTCTAAGTTTTTGTAGTTTTTATAAAAATCTAAATGTTCATAATCAATATTTGTTACTATCGAGTAATTAATTGGTAGTTTCAAAAAACTACCGTCTGACTCATCTGCTTCAAGAATAGCCCAATCTCCTTTTCCAAGTTTCGCATTACTTTTAAATGAATTTATTACACCTCCATTAATTATTGTTGGATCTAATTTTTGATCAGATAAAATTTTAGCAACTAATGAAGTAGTTGTAGTTTTTCCATGTGAGCCTGTAATAATTATATTTTTTTTTAATGACACAACATTAGCTAAAACTTCAGCTCTTGAATAAATAGATATTTTTCTTTTTTTAGCTTCTTTAATTTCTACATTGTTGTCTTTTATTGCAGAGGATCTTACTACTATTGTTACGTTATTTAAGTTTTTTTTAGTGTGTCCAATAAAAACTTTAATACCTGCTTTTGAGCAGTTTAATGTGCTCTTGTTTTTATTTTGATCACTCCCTTGAATTTTGAATCCCATATTTTTCATTACTTGAGCTAATCCACTCATGCCTATTCCCCCAATTCCAATGAAATGGATTATTTCATTTTGACCAATGTTAATATTCTTCATTTTCAATTTTTAATAGTTGTTTATCGATATTCTCATATACAGATTTATCAGAATATTGTCTTTGTCTATTAGTTATTTGATCTAATAATTTTTCATTTTCACTAACCGCTCTTAGCAGTTCAAACAGCTTTTTTTCTAAATCTTTTTCTTCTACTAAATAGCTATACCCTTTTTTTTCATAATAAATAGCATTTTTTAACTGATGATTATCTGCTGATGAAGGCAATGGAATAGAAATAAAAGGTATATTTGCATTGATCAGTTCTGCTAACATTGAAGACCCTGATCTAGTTATAGCTAAATTAGTTTTCGAAAAATATGTTGAAATATTATTACTAAAATTAAAAATTTTAAAATCAATATTTAAACCCTCGTAAAAAGAATTCAAATACTCATTTTGTTCAGGTAAGCATTGTTGATAAACTGATATTGGAATTTTAGCATTAATACATGCTTTAAAAATTTCAGTAAGTTTTTCTGCAAAAATTTTTGCTGCTTGACTGCCTCCAAGAACTAATATTTTTAATTTTTTATTTTTTTTATTATGACTAATTGTATTTTCATAATTAATTATTTCCTTGCTTATAATATTCCCAATCTCACAAACTTTTTTTTTATACTTTTCTGAAACCCCCTCTAATTCTCTATAAGATACGAATACTTTTTTTGCAAAGGGCATCAAATATCTATTAGCCTTTCCAATAATCAAATTATTTTCATAAATAATAAACGGAATTCTTAGTAATTTAGCAGCTACACAAACTGGGAAGGAAGAGTATCCACCCATGCCAAATACTAAATTTGGCCTGTTCGATAATAAAAGAATTAAAGACTTAAATGTAGAGTACAGAATAATCATTATTGAGTATGCTATTTTAAAAATATTTTTTTTGAAAATAGTAGCAGAAGCAATCTTAATAACCTTTATTTCATTACGACTTTTTAAATATTTTAATCCTCTTTTATCTAGAATAATTTCAACTTTAAATTTATCTTTATCAACAAAATGTTTAGCTAAATTGTAAGCTGGAATAACATGGCCGCCTGTACCACCGGTTGCAATAGTTATTTTTTTTATTTTATTATTCATCATTATCCAATTTAATTTTTGTATAATTTAAAATTATCCCAGCTAAAATAGCGCTTCCGATTAGAGATGAGCCTCCATAGCTTAAAAAAGGTAATGTCATTCCAGTCGTTGGTAATAAACTAGTATTAACACCGATATGAATAAATGTTTGAAAAATAAGAAGAGAAGCAAGACCACATAAAGAAAGTTTTAAAAATTCATCATCTTTTAATATGCAATTTTTGATGACCCTAAAAGCGATATATAAAAAGATAGCTACTATTAAAATTGAAATTATCGATCCATATTCTTCTGATATAATAGAAATTATATAATCTGTATGAGCCTCAGGTACACTGTCTTTTAATATTCCTTCTCCCATTCCTTGGCCACTAATCCCGCCTTGTTTTATAGCATCCAATGCCTTGGTAGATTGAAAATTATCTCCTTTGCTTGGATCTATAAATGTTATTAAACGGCTTATAATGTAACCAAATTTCTCCGGCATTAAAAATAAAAGCCCTGCAATAAAAATAATAAAGATAGAAAAAAAACTTAAAATATAAATAAGACTTACACCAGAAACAAATACGGTTGCCATCCAACTTGTGATTAACAAAATTGATTGTCCAAGATCTGGCTGATCAATTAAAAGAATTATTACTGAAGTTAATAAAAGAAAACTTAAAAGATATCTAACTTGATTTCCTTTTAATTTATTTAAAGTTAAAATTTGCACAGTCATCAAAATAAAAAAAGGCTTCAAAAGTTCAATCGGTTGTAATCTAAAGATATATATATTTAACCATCGTTTAGCTCCTTTGATTTCTACTCCAATAATAGGAACTAAAATTAATAGCAAAAAGAGCAAGATAAAAGTTGGAACAATAAATCTTTTTAATAAAGAGGTCTTTATTGCTGAAATCAAAAACATAATAAAAATAGCCAATATCGTAAAAACTAAATGCTTTGAAAAAAAAAAATAATAAGTTTTATTTAATCTTTCTCCAGCTAAAGAAGATGTAGATGAAAATGAAAAAAAAAGTCCTAAAAAAAATAAGATGAAAAAACCAATTAGAATATTTTTATCAATATTTCTCCAATAATCATTAAATTCAAATTTAAATAATTTCTTTAGCATATAATTTACTTAGTCTTTTAAATTCATTACCTCTATTTTCAAAGTTTTTAAATTGATCAAACGATGCTGCGCTCGGACTTAAAAGGATTGTATTATTTGTTTTTTTTATATTCTTAATGTCTTTAAGAACACTTGATAATGCTTTTTTTAGATTTTTCGAAACTACAAATTTTATTTTATCTTTAATTTGATTTTTAAAAAAGTTAGTACTTTTACCAATAATATATGTTTTAATAATATTATTTTTGAATTGCTTAATGTCAATTTTGTCTTTTTCTTTTGGTAATCCTCCGAGTATCCAATAGATATTTTTATTAGTAGCTAGAGCATATTTCGTAGCTTGAAAACTTGTAGCTTTTGAATCATTAATAAAAGTTATACCCTTTTTTTTAAGAATTATTTCATGCCTGTGAGGCAGTCCTACGAATGAATTCATTGACTTAATGAATGAACTTTCATTTATCTTTAAAAGTTTTGACAAAGCATAGGCAAAACTCATATTTTCATCATTAATAGAAGAGCTTAAGTAATAATTTCTTATTTTAAATTTTATTTTTTTATATTTTTCAAAATTAATTGAAATTAATTTACTTGAAAATTTTTTATTCTTAAAAATGCTTAAAAGTTTGTTGTTAAGCAGAGCGAAATCCTTTCTTTTTTGTAATTTAAATATTTTAAACTTCGATTTAATATAAGAAATTTTAGAACCATGCCAATCTAAGTGGTCGTTAGTAATATTAAGTAAAATTGCATAATTAGGATGTATAAATTTTGAGTGAGATAATTGGAAAGATGAAGCCTCTATTACAATAAAGTTATCTTTTTTTATTTTTAGATTTAGAATAGGAGTGCCTATATTTCCACCTAGCTTTACTTCAAACTTATTTTTTTTTAATAAATGAGCAATAATTTTACAAGTAGTAGATTTTCCATTTGTGCCAGTAACAACAATAGATTTAAATTTTAAATTACTAAGATACAGTAAATCTAAATCTGTTATTATTTTTTTACCAAATTTTATCAATTTATTTTTGTGTTTTGCTTTTTTTAAGCTAATACCAGGACTTAGAATAATATAATCTACTTTTTTAAGTATATCGTCTAACTTTAATTTTTTATTGTAACCAAACTTTTTTCTTAATTCTATATTGTCGTCCCATACAAAAAAATCACGTATTTTTCTTTTCTTCAAATATTTGACCACTGAACTTCCTGTTGATCCTAATCCATAAACTAAAAATGAAAATTTTTTTAAATTAAAATTATGAGACATTTACTAACGTAATTTTAATGTCGCTAAACCTAATAAAGCCAAAATTATTGCAATTATCCAAAATCGAATAACAATTGTTGATTCGGCCCACCCTTTTTGCTCAAAGTGATGATGAATTGGAGCCATTTTAAAAATTCTTTTTCCTGTAAGTTTATAAGAAATTACTTGAATAATTACTGAAACAGTTTCAAGAACAAATAATCCTCCAATTATCGCAAGAACGATTTCATGTTTTACAATTATTGCTACAGCTGCAAGAGAACCACCTAAAGATAATGAGCCCGTATCTCCCATAAAAATTTTAGCAGGTGGCGCGTTATACCAGAGAAAACCAAGACAAGATCCAACTATCGAACCACAAAATATCGAAATTTCTCCGACATCAGGAATATATTGTAACTGGAGATATTCTGAAAAGATAGTATTTCCAACTACGTAAGAAATTAATGTAAATGAAAGTGCAACAAGCATCACTGGAACTGTAGCTAAACCATCTAATCCATCTGTCAAATTTACAGCATTTGATGAGCCAATAATTACAAACAATCCAAATGGAATAAAAAAAAGCCCCATATGTAAAATTAAATTCTTAAAAAATGGAAAATAAAGATTAAAAAGATATTCGTGATCAGAAAACATTATTAAAATAAATAAAGCTATTGCACCTATAATTAATTGGCCGAGAAATTTTAATTTTGAATTCAATCCCCTAGAATTTTTTAATCTGATTTTTAATAAATCATCAATTAAACCCAA
The DNA here is from genome assembly GCA_902620585.1 of uncultured Pelagibacteraceae bacterium. GTDB lineage: Bacteria > Pseudomonadota > Alphaproteobacteria > Pelagibacterales > Pelagibacteraceae > Pelagilacustribacter. The sequence continues at coordinate 77,261 of CACNJC010000001.1, forward strand.
TAATCCTAAACTTAAAGAAACAAAAACTAGAGTCCAAATATAAATATTTTTTAAATCTGCCCACAACAAAGTGCTTGTTAGCATACCAATTATGATAATAATCCCCCCCATAGTTGGTGTGCCTGATTTTTTAATTATGTGATCTATGGGGCCATCTTGTCTTATTGGGCCTGAAATCATATTTTCAGAAAAAATTTTAATAAGAGGTCCTCCGATAATAAAAACAACTACAAGAGATGTGATAACTGAAAGTCCGGTTCTAAATGTAAGATATTTAAATACATTAAGAAATGAATATTGATCAATAAATGATGTAAGTAAGTTAAATAACATTTAATGTCCTTTTATCATTATCTTGCTTATAGTGTTTAGTCCTGTAGCGTTAGACCCTTTTATCATTAAATAGTCATGATTAGCGATTATATTTTGCAAAATTAAATCAACATCTTCATGAGCTTGAAAAATATTCCCACGTTTGTTTTTTTTTAAATTTTTATAGGTAAAAAGGCACTTTTCTCCCTTAATAAAAACCTTATCAATATCTGAGTTGTTAATAAGTTGTGATAAATCCTTGTGATACATGTTTGTTTTTTTTCCAAGTTCAAGCATATCTCCTAATAACAGATATTTTTTAAATTTATTTTTCTTTATTTTTGAAAAACTATTTAATGCATTTTTGACTGAAAATGGATTTGCGTTATAACTTTCATCAATAAGGGTAAATCTTTTTTTGTACCTTCTTATTTTATAAATTTTACCTCTGCCTTCAGAAGGTTGGACTCTTTTAAAAACTTGAGTAATTTTATTTAAATCTAAATTTAATTCTTTAAGAATAGCTATGGAACCAAGAACATTGTAAATATTTATATTATTTACACTTAGCTTTATAATTTGATCTTTTGCAGATATCACAACTGTTTTTTGCTTACCTAAATATTTTGTTTTTACCAAATGAATATCTGATTTTTTTGATTTACCAAAAGTAATAACTTTAATATTTTTTAATTTTGCTTTTTTATTCAAAAAAGAAAAAAACTTATCATCTCGATTTAAAAAAACTTTACCGTTCTTTTGAATGTTATTTAAAATTTCGCTTTTTGCTTTTGCTATTTCTTTTACATTTTTAAAGTTTTCTATGTGCGCTTCACCAATATTTGTAATTAAAGCTAAATCGGGTTTAATAATTTTTGATAATTTATCAATCTCTCCAGCTTTACTCATGCCCACCTCAAATACTCCATATTTATCGTCTACGCTGAGATTTGATAAGCTAACTGGAACACCATAATGATTATTAAAAGACCTTGGAGAACAATAAGTTTTATCGTATTTATTTAATAAAAAACTTATAGTATTTTTAAGTGAAGTCTTTCCATTGCTACCTGTAATAGCTAAAATTATTGCATTACATCTTTCTCTTTTAAGTTTAGCAAAATTATTTAGAAAATTATTTGGATTATCAACTGTAATAATTTTGTTTGTATTTTTACTAATTTTTTTTGATGATATGACATATCTAGCTCCTTTTTTCATAGCTTTAGCGATAAATTTATTTCCATCATTTTTTTTCCCTTTTATAGCCAAAAACAAATTATCTTTTTTTATATCTCTTGAATCTATTGCTAGCCCATTAAATTTATAGATCCTTTTATTTTTGAGAATCTTATTTATTATCTTTGAATTAAATGTGTAATTTTGTTTTTTTTTATCAAAATAATTTTTGTTTAATTTTAGCTTTTTAATGATTTTTTTATCTGAAATAGCAATAGTCTTATCACCATAATCTTGGGTAGTTTCATGGCCCTTACCCGCAACTAAAACTGTTTCATTAGGCTCTGCGTTTAGTATTGCTTTTTTAATTGCTTGGTATCTATTTCCAATGTTAAAATGTTTACATGACTTAAGGTTTTTAATAATTTCTTTTCTAATCTTTTTTGGATTTTCTTTTCTTGGGTTGTCATCAGTTACATAAATCTTTTTGCAAAAAGATCTTGCAATTTTTGCCATGATTGGTCTTTTTTTAAAATCTCTCTCACCTCCGCAACCAAATACTAAAGAAATATCATTGTTATAAGTATCTTTTAATGATTTTAAAACTTCGTGTAAGGCATCTGGTGTATGAGCATAATCGACAAATACTCTAGTATTGTTTGGATATTTTTTAATTAGATCTAATCTTCCATTTACATTTTTAATATTAATTAATGCTTTTTTAATTCTATCTTTGCTTATTTTACATACTTTGGCTGCTAAAATTGCCATTGATAAATTTTTTATTTGAAATGGTCCAATTAAAGGTAAAGAAATTTCATTTAGATAATCCAATACTTCACTAATCTCTAGAAACTTTAAACTTCTTTTATTTGAGATTTTTTTTAAGATTGAATATTCTTTTAAATTTTTGTCGGAAATGATATGGCTATTTTTTCTTAATAATTTTGAAAATAAGATTAATTTTGCTCTTAAATATTCGCTCATTGTTTTGTGATAATCAAGATGATCCTGGCTAAAATTAGTGAAAATTCCTACTTTAAAATTTATGTTATCTAATCGTCCTTGTTTTAAACCATGGCTCGAGGCCTCTATTATAACATTATCAACTTTATTTTTTTTCAGTTTTTCAAGATTTTTGTGAATTGAAATAATGTCGGGAGAAGTTAAATTAGTTCTAATAGTCTGGCTTTTGGATTTAATGCCCAATGTTCCAATTGATGCTACTGGAATATTATTACTTTTAAGTATTTGATAAAAAAAATCAGCCACCGAAGTTTTTCCATTTGTACCTGTGACTGCGATAATATTTTTAGGCTTATTCTTATAAAATTTAGATGCAATTTTACTTAAATAAAACCTAACTTTTTTTGTTTTAATTAAATGAATCTTTGAACTTTGAATTTTAAATTTTTTTGAACATATAATAAGGGTTGCTCCCTTTTTAATTGCGTGATTTATATAGTTCTCGCCATTAAATCTATTTCCTTTTAAAGCAAAGAAAATAAATCCTTTTTTTACATCTTTACTATTTAAAGCCAAACCTTTTATGTTCAACTTTTTAATATTTTTAGGAACGTTTTCAATTAAGTTTTTTAGCAACATGTTCGTTGTAAAACTCTTCGTTCTTTATGGCTAAAATTGGTCCAATTTTTTTTATAATTTTGCCTGCAGTATATACTGAATTCCAGCCCGCTTCATTTCTTGTTCCCTTAATCTTTATACCTTTGTAATCATAAATTAAATCAGTCGCAATTTGTGGATTTTCAAGCATAACAAGTAAAGTATATTTAGGTTCTTTTGAAGGAAATACTGAAATAAATGTATTCAAGTTTTCGTTTTTATCTCCATATTTTTGGGAAGTTCCAGTCTTACCTCCAACATCATAACCGTAAATATTAGCAAACTTCGCTGTTCCCTCTTTTTCAGTTACTACTTTTCTCAAAATATTATTTATTTTTTTACTTGTTGAGGCTGAAATTATTTTTTGTTGATTTGGATATTCGTTTTGCTTGATAATTGTTGGTTTTATCATATATCCACCGTTTGCTAATGCAGCATAAGTAGCTGTAACTTGCAAAGGGGTCACCGCTATTCCATGGCCATAAGAAATGGTTTCCAATTTACATTTGTCCCATGAAAAACTTAATGGGGTTCCAACCTCCTCTAATTCAAACTCCGGTGTATTTAACAAATTTGTTTTTTTGATAAATGCTTTGTAATCTTTTTCACCAACTTTTTTTGCCAACATCAATGTACCCACATTTGAAGATCTTATTAATATATCTTCGACTGATAAATCATTAGGAAATTCTTTTATATCAGATATTTCGTGAACTGAACATTTAACCTTTTTAGGTATATTCTTAATAATAGTTTTTGGTGAGACCAAATTTTTTTCAAGCGCAATTGCAATTGTAAAAGTTTTAAAAATTGAACCAAGTTCATAAATGCCTTTTGTTATTTTATTAATATAATTTTCATCTGTGATACTTGCTCTTTTATTAATATTATAATTAGGTAAAGAAACTAGTGATAAAACCTCTCCATTTTTCACGTTCATTAGCAAAGCTGCTCCTCCAGTAGCTCTGAAAGTTTTTATTGCGCTATTTAACTCTTCATCTATTATATGTTGTATATTTGTGTCTAAAGTTAATTGTAATGGTTTATCCATTAATTTTTTATTTTTTAGTTCTTTATCAAAATACTTTTCAACTCCAGAAATTCCGTAATTGTCATAGTCAACTTGACCTAAAATATGACTATATAAATTTGCGTGAGTGTATATTCTCGACTCAAAAGGTTCAAAGATAATTCCCTTCTCTCCCAAAGACCATAATTTTTCTTTATCTTTTTGATCCAAGCCTCTTTTAAGATAAAAATATTTTTGTTGGTTGAGATTTTTTGTTATTTTTTTAATTGATAATTCTGGAAAATTTAATCTTATTTTTATTAAAAAATTTTCTTTATTATTAATTAAATTAGGTTTTACTGCAGCGTGAAAAGACTTTACATTCCTTGAGATTAAAACTCCATTCCTATCAACTACATCTCTTCTTAAAGTTGTAAAATTAGATGGATTATTATCTTGATTATAAACTTCAAATTTTTTTAAGGAAACAAATATTATCTTGATTGAAAAAATCATAATTAGAGAAAAAAAAAGAAAAAAAAGAAGGTATACTCTATCTTGAGAAATGTTAGAATTTTTTATCTCTTTGTGCTTTTGATTTGTTTCCAGATAATCTTTAAAATAAAAACTTTTTTGATTTATGTCTAATTTTTTACTTTTTTTATTTTTTTTTCTCATAATCTTTTTTAAGCACTGTAATTTTTCTTTTAGACTCAGTAAAATCTTTATAATTAAGATATATCTTTGAAAAATCCATTGGAAAATAATCGATGAGATCTAATTTTTTTATCTTATTTGATATGTATCCCGGTGACGAGACATAAAAAAAATCTAATTGAGTTTCATGTAAATCCTTTTTTATAGATATAATTTTTTTATCAATTTTATAAATTTTTTTTTCAATAATTCTTGTTTGAGTTTTAAGAAAAGAAGTTAAACTAAATAAAATTGAAAATATTAAAATTGAAATAATTAATTTTACTCTAGGCATGAGAGCTTTCTAAATCTAAGTATTCTTTAAATTTATCTAATAATTTACTTGGATAGATAAATTTGTTATTATTTCTTATTGCGTATCTGAGTTTGGCTGAACGGGATGGTAAATTCTTAGCAACTTCTTTAGTAGATGGTTTATAAATTTTATTTTTATATTTAGTAAATAAAGAAAAATTATTACTGTTGTTTTCTGGAAAGTATCTTGATGGTTTGGCGTAATTTGACGAAAAATTACTAAAAAAATACTTAACAATTTTATCTTCAATAGAGTGAAAACTTACTACTAAAATTTTACCTCCAGGTTTTAGAATTTTTGTTGCATTAATGACACCTTTAATAAGTTCTGTAATTTCTTTATTAACAAATATTCTTAATGCTTGAAAAGTTTTTGTACTAGGATTTATTTTTTTATTAAAATAGTTTTTTTTACTTTTTTTGATAATGCTAACTAGCTCATTCACATTTTTGATTTTTTTTACTGATCTAGCTTTAACTATGTTTTTTGCTATTCTTGAAGCGTCTTTTTCTTCTCCTAAGATTTTGATGATAAGTTTTAAACTTTTTTCACTGAAATTATTAATTACTTCCTCTGCAGAGATATCAGTAAGGCCCATAGTCATATCTAATTTTTCTTTCGAATTAAAGGAGAAACCTCTTTCAAGATTACTCAATTGAATTGAGGACAATCCTAAATCGAAAATGACTACATCTACTAATTGGTTTTTGACAACAGTTTCAATCTCACTAAATTTTTTTAGATAAAAAGAAAATCTTTCTGGGTATTTTTCCTCTAATTTTCTTGCAATTTCTAATATGAATTGATCCCTATCAAGCGCTATAACATTTGTATTTGAAAATTTTAATAATTTACTTGAGTAGCCTCCTCCTCCAAAAGTACAATCAACGTAAACACCGCCTTTGTCAGGAGAGCAAATCTTAGTTATTTCGTCCAACATCACAGGAAAATGTTTGAGTTCCAGTGATGATGTGGGGTTGTTCATAATGATTATGCAATATCATTAAAACTTTTGTTTTCTTAAGAAAGCAGGAATTTCAAAATCTTCCTCTTCATCAGAGTCTTGATCAAAAAGCTTATCCATATGGGTTTCATTATCCTCATTTGTGTCGCTTTCAGTTTCAAGTTTAATCTCATCTGAAAAAAGTTTAGGTGTGTACTCCTCTTGATCTTCAGTCTCTGGTTTGACGCTATCTGTCAATTCCGGATGAGTAGAGTTTTCAGTATTATTCTCTATATATGATGCGCTCTCAATAGAAACTCCTGTGGGAACGTTTTCTGAATCTTGTTGATTTATAAGATTTTGATTTTCTGGTTCAGAAATGCTTTGTTCTAAATTGCTAATTGCAGAATGTTCATTCTCTTCATTTACTTCAAATTTTTCATCTAGTTTTAGTGCAGTAGCTCCATCAATTGAACCATAAGTATTATTTTCTACTTTAGTATTAGTTGAAAATAAACCTTCAGAATAACCATTATTCCTATTTTGTATTCTAGAAACCATATTTAAAACTGTATTGCTCTCTGGTTTGTGTCCATCTAAAGAAGTAGCAACTATTGACACTCTTATTTTGCCAGCCATATTTTCATCTTTTATTGCACCGAATATAAATTCTGCTTCAGGATCAACTTCAGCTGTTACTTTTTGAACTATTTGATCAACCTCAAAAAGAGTTAAATCTTTTCCACCTGTAATATTGATTAAAAGACCCTTTGCGCCTTTCAGAGAATATTCATCAATTAGAGGATTGTTTAATGCCATTTCTGTTGCAACTGTAGATCTATTATCACCTTCGGCTTCGCCAGTTCCCATCATTGCTTTTCCCATAGAGCTCATTACAGTTTCTACATCAGCGAAATCTAAATTTATCATACCTGGTCTTACCATTAAATCAGTTACACTTTGCACTCCTTGTTTTAAAACGTTATTTGAAAGATGAAACGATTCTTCAAATGTAGTTGTCTCACTTGCAATTTTGAATAAATTTTGATTTGGTACGACTATTGTAGTATCTAAATGTTTTTTTAGAGCTTCTAAACCTTCAAGCGCTCTTCTCATTCTCTTTGGACCTTCGTAAGAAAAAGGTAAAGTAGTTACACCAACAGTTAAGATATTTAATTCTTTTGCAGCTTTAGCGATTACATGCGAAGCTCCTGTTCCTGTGCCTCCGCCCATTCCAGCTGCAATGAAAACCATGTTGCTTCCTTGAATATAATTTACAATCTCCCCTAAAGACTCATCTGCAGCAGCTTGACCAATATTATGTTTTGCTCCAGCGCCTAATCCTTTAGTTAGATTCATGCCTATTTGAATTTTTGCGTGTGCTTTATTAACTTTTAGATCCTGAGCATCAGTATTAATTGCTACAAACTCTACGCCTTCCATGCCTGCTTCAATCATTGCATTAATTGCATTACCACCTGCACCACCAACTCCTAAAACTAAAATTCTAGGTTTTAATTCTTTAAGCTCGCCTCCTCCAATATTTATACTCATACTATCTCCCCTTTCTTTTTATTTTCCCATTTTAAATTAGACCTATTTTGAAAGGCTTTTTTTCTTGCAACAATACTAAATTTTTCAAAATTTTTTGGGTCCCATATTTGGAAAGTTTTTCCAAGTCCAACAAATAAAATGTTATTATTTATTTTAGCATGACTTAATAATTTTTCTGTAAAAGAGACTCTGCCTTCAGTGTCAAATTGTAGATTTATACTTTTGGATAATATTGAAGTTGCAAAAAAATCTCTTTTTTCCTCAAATGGATTTAAAGAGTCTATTGTGTCGGATAGTTTTTCTATTCTATCTTGAGAACATGCCTCTAGTGCATTGTGATTGAAAGACGGGTAAGTAATAAATCCATTATAGCCCATAGAATTTAAATGAGATCTAAAAGTTGCAGGCACAGATACTCTCCCTTTCTTGTCCAATTTGTTTTCGTAACTTGATAAAAACATTGTTATTTAAAACCTCTAAAATATTTAACTTTTTCAAATCACCCTCCATTATGGGATTATTTGGGATAGTATGGGTTTTAATAAAATAGTCAATACAATACTTTTTAAGTGTTAAGTACAAATAGTGAACATTATTAAGAGATTATTTGCCAGATAATCTGTAAGCCGGGTTCTGTCATTGAAGATATCATTTCTCTAGGCTTGAATTCGCACTCAAGCTCAAGCGGTTAACCCAGAAGACTAATTAAAGACTATTTTTAGCAAATAAATGCAATGTCTTCTCTATTTAACCTTGCTCCCAGTGGGGTTTGCCGTGCGTTTTTTGTTACCAAAAAACCGGTGAGCTCTTACCTCGCCGTTTCACCCTTGCCTTGATTAGGCGGTTTGATTTCTGTGGCACTATCCCTGAGGTCACCCTCGCCAGCCATTAACTGGCACTGTGTCCTTATGGAGCCCGGACTTTCCTCTATTAATAAAATTAACAGCGAATATCCAACTATCTGGCTCAATCTATGTAAAGTTTAAAGGGTCAAAAATCAAGTAAAATCTACTGTTTTTTAGCTAAATTAGAACTTATTTTTAAACATTCTATGTCTATTATTCCGTCAATTTTTCTTTGTCTAAATCTTCTTTGAAAAGCTTTTATAATCATAGTATCGTTTTTAGATGGTCTATTAATACTAAAATATCTGTAGCCTATTTTATGGATGTTTTTAAAAAACATTTTTCGTAAATTCTCTCTTTTAAAATTCTTAGATAATAATTTTTTTTTACTTGAAGAATGCCATATTCCTATTTTTTTATTTTTTAATTTGAGCCAAGGAAATTTTTCACCGGGGTCAGATTTTCTTAATGGAGCTATATCGGAATGACCTAAAAAAAGATTTTTATTAATTTTATATTTATTTTTAAGTTTAGTACAAAGTCGTATTAATGCATTAATTTGTTTTTTTGGAAACTTTTGATAACCAAATTTATGCCCTTTGTTTACCAGTTCAATTCCTATTGATTTTTTATTAAGATTTTCTAGTTTCCCCCACTTTGATTTACCTGCATGCCAAGCAATTCTATTATCTGCCACTATTTGAGATATCTCTCCATTTCGATCGATAAAATAGTGGCAACTTACCTTGTGTTTATCATTTGTTAATCTTTTAAGGGCTACACGTGTAGATTGCATTCCGGTATAATGGATAATTATAACCTTTATTTCTTTAAAATTTCTCTTTTTTTTTGAAAAACTGCTTGTTTTTAATGATTTAATTTTCATTTTTTGGCAAATTTAAATAGAAATATAAACAAAATTTGGACTAAAATCTCATAAATAAAAGTATGAATTATGTGCAAAATCTATTTAATTTCTATATATAGCGATTATGAGTTATAAAAAATTATACTTATTAGTTTGCTCTTTTTTGATGGTGTTTGCTTATAGTGCAAGCGCTGAAACAGATAAAGAATGTTTTGAAAAAGTAAGTAGAGGAATTTTTAAGTTCAATCAGGGGTTTGATAATATAATTTTAGAACCTGTTGCAAAAGTTTATAATAAGCTTCCTGAACCGGTAAGAAAAGGGACAGGCAATTTTACTTCAAATATCGCCACTCTGCTTTCTATTCCTAATCATATTTTGCAAGGAGAGGTAAGATTAGCAGGTCATGCTACAGGTAGTTTTTTAATTAATTCAACAATCGGAGTTCTTGGTTTTGGTAATCCAGCAAGTCTTATGGGTCTTGAAAATCAAAAAGAAGATTTGGGCCAGACACTCGGATCTTACGGAGTTAAAGGAGGATGTTATTTTGTTATGCCAATTTTAGGTCCTACTACTGTAAGAGATACTTTGGGCATGATTGCTGATACAAATTATTTAGATCCTTTTGCAAGAGTTACCTGGCACGAAAAAGAAGTAAAAAACATTTCAGGTACAAAAATTGACTATGTAGGAGTTAAAGCTGCTACTGCCGTAGACTTTAGAGGTGATAATATGACGAATTTCGAAAGTTTAGAAAAAAACTCAATAGATTTATACGCAGCTACAAAAAGTTTGTATCTGCAAGATAGGAAAAATAAAATTAATAACTCCAGTGATAATGAAGATGACTGGGGAAATCTAGACAACTAAGATTAAGATTAAATGAAAAAGTTAATTCTAATTTTAGTTTCATGTATTTTCATAGTAAAGATATCCTACGCTACCACTTATAGTTCTGATCCAAAAATGTTTGTTTCTGAATTAGTTTATGATGCTACAAGTAAATTATCAGATAAAAATTTAAGTACAGAAGAAAAGCATTCTTTAATAGAAAGTATTGCAATAGATAATGTTGATATTAACGCATTGGGATTATATACGCTTGGAGAGCTAAGAAAAACAGCCGATGAAGATAGCTTGAGAAATTACCAAAAATCTTTTCAGAAATATTTTTTAAAAACTCTCACTTCTAGATTATCAGATTATTCATCAAATAAATTTGAAATAATTGAGGCTGAGAAAAAAAGTGCAAACTATACAATCGTTAAATCAAAAATTTCCGGGAATGAAAATCAACCAGAAATAAAGATTGATTGGAGAATTTATACTAAAGATCCTCAAAAACCACTTGTGAGAGATTTAATTGTTGAGGGCTTAAGTTTAGCTAGAGCTCAAAAGGAAGAGTTTAATTCTATTTTGACCTCTAACAACAATGACATAAATATTTTGATTTCAAAGCTTGATGAGTTTATAAAAAAATAATTTTGGTGGGCCCGCCAGGACTCGAACCTGGGACCAATACATTATGAGTGTACTGCTCTAACCAACTGAGCTACAGGCCCTTGATTACTATCTTTTACATCAGAAAAAATTACTTTTCTAGAAAACTTTTCAATTGCTTTGATCTGCTTGGGTGCTTTAATTTTCTTAATGCTTTGGCTTCAATTTGTCTTATTCTTTCTCTAGTTACCGAAAATTGTAACCCAACTTCTTCTAAGGTGTGATCTGTGTTCATCCCAATTCCAAAACGCATTCTTAAAACTCTTTCTTCTCTTGGTGTTAGAGAGGCTAAAATTTTAGTAGTAGACTCACTTAAATTTGATTGAATAGCCGTGTCTAAAGGTTGTAAAGCATTCTTATCTTCAATAAAATCTCCTAAACTACTATCTTCCTCATCACCAACTGGAGTTTCAAGTGACACTGGCTCTTTTGCTATTTTCAAAACTTTTCTTACTTTTTCAAGAGGCATTGCAAGTTTTTTTGCCAGTTCCTCTGGTGTTGGTTCTCTTCCAAACTCACTCATAATTTGTCTTTGAGTTCTTACAATTTTATTAATTGTCTCTATCATATGCACAGGAATTCGAATTGTTCTTGCTTGATCAGCTATTGATCTCGTAATAGCTTGTCTGATCCACCACGTAGCATATGTTGAAAACTTATAACCTCTTCTGTATTCAAATTTATCTACTGCTTTCATTAATCCAATATTACCCTCTTGAATTAAATCTAAAAATTGAAGACCTCTATTAGTATATTTTTTTGCTATTGAAATAACTAATCTTAAATTAGCCTCAACCATTTCTTTTTTTGCTATTCTGGACTCTCTCTCCCCTTTTTGAATTCTACTTACTAATTTTTTAAATTCACCAACTGATAAACCAATCTTTTTACTAAAATCTACTAACCTTTCTCTAATTTCTGAAAAATCTTTTTTAAATTTTTTAAAGAAATTTTTCCAAGTTTGATTTTCTTTTAAAAAAGTTTCAAATTTAGGATTAATTTCATTGCCAATATAATATTTTAAAAATTCCTCTCTTGAAATCTTGTTATCCATAGCTAATCTTAATAGCACACCTTCTAAAGAAACTATCTTTTTGTTTTCTTTATAATGTGATTGAACTAATTCTTCTACAACATGTGGGGCCAATTGGAGATTTTTAAAATTATCAACTAATACACTTTGTATCTTTTTAAAATTTTTATTTTTTGATACTGAAAGTTCTTTTGAAGCTAATAAACAATCTAATTTTTCTTTTTGATATTTTTGAAGTTTTGAATAATTTTTATTTAAGGAATCAAGAATGTTAATTATTTTTGGCTTGATTTCCTCTTCCATTTTTGCCAATGAAACGTTGAACTCATCATCTTCTGTATTATTATCTTCTTCCTTTTTTTCATCATCCTTATCTTTTTTCTCATCTTTGCTTTTTAATTTTTTTTCAATTTTAAGTTCGTCCTCTTCTTCTTGGGATTCAAAATCTTCATAGGTTGAGTCTATGTCGATAATATCTCTTACAAGTAGTTGTTGATTTTCAATTTGTTCTTTCCATTCAAATATTTTTTTTCCCACCAAAGGGCTTTGAGTTAAAGCGTTAATCATTACATCTTTTCCTGCTTCAATTCTTTTTGCAATAGCGATTTCACCTTCTCTTGATAGAAGTTCAACTCCACCCATTTCTCTAAGATACATTCTAATTGGATCGTCACTCTTATCTGAAGATTTTTCTTCAGTTGTGTTGGTAGTTTCCTTTTTTTTATTTGATTGATATTGGGATTTCTTTTCTACTAATGTTATTTTTTCATCAACGATAATTATAAAGGCTTTTTCAATATTCTCTACTGTTCCGTTTCTTTTGCCTAATGATTTTCCAAGCTCTTCGTAGGTAATAAATCCTCTATGCTTACCCTTGTCTAGAAGTCTTTCGAATGATTTTGTAATTATTTTTTCAGCCATTAAAATTTTGTTAGAGCAGTGCAGTATATATAATCACTACTCTGCAAAAATCTATCTTTTTTTATTCCCTATTTAGTTGATTTTTAAGCTTAATTAACTCTGAATAGGAGTTTTCGTCCAAGTTATTGATCAATTCTTTTTCAAGAGATTCTATTTTTTTTAGATTACTAAGCTCTCTAAGCTCAACTAATAACTCGTTCATTAATTCTAATATCGATTGATCGTCTTTTGAATTTAAAATTATTTGAATACTAGAGAATTCTTGAATTTCTTTAATTAATTTTTCGTAATCAAATGCTATTTTCGATTTAATTAAATCTTTATCATCTCCATTTGATAGAGAGGAGATAATTAATCTTTTTAAACTTTCATTTTCTTTTGATAAAAAAGTTATTTCAGAGAGTTCTTCAATTTTTTTTGAGGCTATATCAAGATAATTCAACATTAAATATAATAATGAATACTCTTTTATTTCAATTTTTGAAAAATGATTTTTTTTCATGTGTAGCGACTTTGTCTCATTTAACAATTTTAGATTTGACTGTTGGTTATATTTTTTAAATCTAGAGAATGATTGTCTATTGCTTTGAAGTGGAGTCAGCTTTTTAATTTCATCTAAAAACTCTTCTAAAACATATTTTCTAAGTGTCTCATCCTTAATTGAGTAACATAATTTTTTTATTTCCTTCTCAAATTTTGATATTTCAAAAGGATTTTTTCTGTTTATCTTGCTCAGGTAGTAGTCCCATATATATGTTTGAATAATCTTTTTTTTATTTAAAAGAGACAAAAAATTATCCTTGCCATTTTTAATTATGAATTCATCTGGATCATTGCCATCAGGCATCTGGGAAAAAAAAATTTTATTGTCTTCACTAATTATTGGTAAAAGTTTTTCCGCTATTCTAAGAGCAGCACTTTGGCCACTTTGGTCGCCATCTAAACATATAATTGGATTTGAAAAAAATTTCCAAATAACATTTATTTGTTTTTCAGTTAATGCTGTTCCTGAGTTTGCGATTACATTTTTAATTCCAGCTGAATAAACACTTACCACATCGATGTAACCTTCAACTATTATTACTTCATTGGTTGTTGCTCTAGAATTTTTTGCTTTATCTAAATTGTAAATCATACTCCCCTTTTTATAAAACTCAGTTTCAGGTGAATTAATGTACTTTGCTAATTTACTTTCTTTTATTATCCTTCCACCAAAAGCAATTGTGTCACCAGCAATATTGTTAACAGGAAAAATTATTCTTGAATTAAATCTATCGATAAATTTTTCACTTGTATCATGTTTAAAATATAAACCAGTTAAATTAATATTTTCCTCAGAATAATTTTTTAATAATGATTCATAAAAATCATTTTTCCAAGGAACATAACCTAATTTAAATTCTTCAATTATATCCTTTTTTAAACCTCTCTTTAATAAATATTCTAGAGCTTCTTTGTTTTTTGGATTAAATAGTTCTTTATGGAAATAATCTTTATAGTCGTTATAAATTTTTTTGTAGCTTTCAAAACGTAAATCTTTTTTTTTATCAAAATTTGAAAACCTATAAGGTTGCATTCCTGCCTCTGCCGCTAAAATCTTTACGGCTTCTCCGAATCCTATTGATTTTGTTTTCATTAAAAAATCAAAAATATTTCCATGTTCTCCACTACTAAAACAATGATAAAATTCCTTTTCATCATTTACAGTAAATGATGGACTTTTTTCATTTTTAAACGGAGAAAGACCTATGAATTCTTTTCCTCTTTTTTTTAATTGAACTGATTTTCCAACAACTTGTGATACTTTCAGTCTCATCTTTATTTCATCTAAATAGTCTTTTGGATATTTCATAATCATTTTAACAAGTCTTTTATTAACAAACTTACTTTGGAAAAATCCAATGAGTCTGCGTGCTTAGACTTTAAAACACTCATAACCTTTCCCATATCTTTAATTGATTCAGCCCCTGAGGATTTTATTACATCTTCACAAATTTTTTTTGTTTCCTCGTCGCTTAGTTGTTTTGGAAGAAATGTCTGAATGATTCCTATTTCCTTGAGTTCATTATCAAGAAGTTCTTTTCTTCCTGCTTTTTTATATACTTCACATGACTCATTTCTTTGTTTAACCATTTTTTTTAAAATTGCAGTTATATCACTATCTGAGATACCCTTTTTCTCTTTGGTTCTGTTTGCTATCTCTGCGTCTTTAATTGCCGAGACTATTAGTCTCAACGTAGGGTATGTATTTTTATCTTTTCCTTTAAGAGCTTGATTTAGCTTTTCTTCTATTTGAGTTTTTATGGACATAAATTTTGTTCTTTTACTTTAATCACAATTCTTGTCTAAAATAAAAAAAACTTTCTTGACGATTATATTTCTATTTCATATGTTTCGCAAAATCATGTTTATAAGTTTTTTACTTTAACTTATGAGTTGTATTTGAAGAAAGTTGCTAAAAATATAAACTCAAACAAAAATCTTAAAAAGATCGATTCCAACGCTATTTTAGTTTTACAAAACGGTCAATTTTTTAAAGGTATAGGTTTAGGCTACCAAGGGACTGCTACTGGAGAGGTTTGTTTCAATACATCTATTACTGGTTATCAAGAAATTATATCCGACCCGTCATATGCAGAACAGATTATTAATTTTACTTTTCCCCACATTGGTAATGTTGGGTCTAATAGAGAAGATCACGAGTCTGATAAAATTTGGACTAAAGGTGTAATTATTAACAGCGAAATTACCGATCCATCAAATTACAGATCGTTAAATCATTTAAATAAATGGTTAAAAAAAAATAGGATAGTTGGAATTACAGGTATTGATACAAGAAGTTTAACAAATTTTATAAGGGATAAAGGAGCTCCTAAAGGAACAATATCTTTTTCTAAGCATGCAAAATTCAATATCAAAAAGCTGCTTAAAATTACTCAGAGCTGGGGGGGTCTTAAAAATCTTGATTTAGCAAAACAAGTTACAACTAAAAAAAATTATGTTTGGCAAGATTTTAAAACGTGGAAAAAGGGAAACGGATATATTAAAAATAAAAAAAAAGTATTCCATGTAATTGCTATTGACTATGGAATTAAAAAAAATATTTTAAGATACTTTTCAGATTTCAATTGTAAAGTAACGATTGTTTCTTGTAAAACTAGTGCGGAAGATATTTACAAATTAGATCCAGACGGAATCTTTTTATCGAATGGTCCTGGTGATCCAGCTGCAACAGGGAAATATGCTATTCCAATAATAAAAAAACTTATCAAAAATAATTTACCTGTATTTGGTATTTGTTTAGGTCATCAATTACTTGGTTTGACATTAGGAGCAAAAACAAAAAAAATGAACTTAGGTCATAGAGGAGCTAATCATCCGGTTAAAAACTTAGTTAAAGGTAACGTAGAAATAACAAGTCAAAATCACGGTTTTGAAATAGTAAAAAAAGGTTTGCCAAAGAATATTCAAGTTACTCATCAGTCACTATTTGACTCTAGCATTGAAGGAATTAAACTTAAGTCTAAACCCATTTTTTCAGTTCAATATCATCCTGAGTCCAATCCAGGACCACAAGATAGTGTTTATTTATTTGAAAATTTTGTAAATAGTATGAAAAAAAATGCCAAAAAGAAAAGATATTAAAAAAATTTTAGTTGTTGGTGCTGGTCCGATTATAATTGGTCAAGCATGTGAGTTTGACTATTCAGGCACACAAGCCTGTAAAGCATTAAAGGATGAAGGTTATAAAGTAGTTTTAATTAATTCCAATCCAGCAACAATTATGACTGACCCTGATGTAGCTGATAAAACATATATAGAGCCTATAACTGTAGAGGTTCTTGAAAAAATTTTAATTAAAGAAAAACCCAATGCAATTCTTCCCACTATGGGCGGACAGACTGCTTTAAACTTAGCTATGGATGCAGAAAAAAAAGGAATACTTAAAAAATATAAAATTGAACTTATTGGTGCAAATTCCAAGGCAATTTCAAATGCAGAAGACAGAAAAAAGTTTAGAAAAAATATGCTCGATATCGGTTTAGATCTACCTAAATCAAAAATTGTAAATAACTTTAGTAAAGCTTCGAAAGTTTTAAAAGAAATAGGTCTACCGGCCATAATCAGACCTGCATTCACACTTGGAGGTCTTGGCGGTGGTATAGCAAAAAATAAAAAAGATTTTTTTAGAATAATTAAAGATGGTTTACATGAATCTCCAGTAAGCCAGGTTTTAGTTGAGGAGTGTTTAGAGGGATGGAAAGAGTTTGAGATGGAAGTTGTTAGAGATAAAAAAGATAATTGTATAATTATTTGCTCTATTGAAAATGTCGATCCTATGGGAATACACACGGGAGACTCCATTACTATTGCTCCAGCGCTAACTCTTACAGATAAAGAATATCAAGTGATGAGAAATGCCTCAATAGCATGTTTAAGAAAGATTGGAGTAGAAACTGGAGGTTCAAATGTTCAATTTGCAATAAACCCGAAGAATGGGAGAATGGTTATAATAGAGATGAACCCAAGGGTTTCTAGATCTTCAGCGCTTGCATCAAAAGCTACTGGCTTTCCAATAGCCAAAGTTGCCGCAAAACTTGCTGTTGGTTACACGTTGGATGAATTAAAAAATGAAATAACAAAAGTTACACCAGCTTCTTTTGAACCAACAATTGACTACGTTGTAACTAAAATTCCTAGATTTACATTTGAAAAATTTTCAACATCTGAGGCTGTTTTGGGAACATCTATGAAGTCAGTTGGTGAAGCTATGGCAATTGGAAGAAATTTTAAGGAGTCATTTCAAAAAGCCTTGGTTTCTCTAGAAACCGGATTTTCAGGTGTTGATCAAATATTTGACTTATCGTCAACACAAATAAAAAAAAAACTTAAAGAAAACATCCCAAATAAAATATTACTTATTGGTGAGGCTTTTAGAAAAAGAATTAACTTTCATAAAATACAAAAGCTTTCAAAAATTGATCCTTGGTTTTTGTGTCAAATTAGAGATATTATAGATAATGAAAGTAAAATAAAAAAATTTGGCTTACCAAAAACATATAATGGTTTCAATTACATAAAATCTATAGGTTTCACAGATAAAAAATTATCTGAACTTACAAGTATCCCTGAATATATTGTTAGAAAAAAAAGAACTGCTCTAAAAGTTATGCCTGTATATAAAAAAGTTGATACCTGTGCCTCAGAATTCAAATCATTTACTCCATACATGTATTCAACTTATCAAAGAAACTATAGCGTTAATACTGAGTGTGAAGCAGTTCCATCTAATAAGAAAAAAATTATAATTCTTGGTGGTGGTCCTAATAGGATTGGTCAAGGAATTGAGTTCGACTACTGTTGCTGTCAAGCAAGTTTCGCTTTGAAAAAAGCTGGATTTGAAACAATCATGGTAAATTGTAATCCTGAAACTGTATCAACTGATTATGATACAAGTGATAGATTGTATTTCGAACCCTTAAAAGAGGAATTTGTTTTTAATATTATTAAGAAAGAAAAAACCAAAGGTAGTTTAGTAGGAGTTATAACTCAATTTGGAGGTCAAACTCCAATTAAATTAGCAAAGTTTTTACACACTAACAAGATACCAATTTTGGGTACACAGTATACTTCGATAGATTTAGCCGAAGATAGAGATAGATTTAGAAATCTTTTAAATAAATTAAAATTAAAACAGGCTGAGAGTGGAATAGCTAAAACTATTCCTCAAGCCTTAAAAATAGCAGAAAAGATTGGTTTACCTTTAATGGTTAGACCATCTTATGTTTTAGGTGGTCGTGCTATGGAGATTGTATATGAAAAAAAACAACTTAAAAATTTTATCAAAGAGGCTTTTAAAGTTGCTGAAAAAAATCCAATTTTAATTGATAAATTTATTGATAATGCCATGGAGGTGGACGTAGATGCTATCTCTGATGGTAAAAAAGTTTTTGTCGCAGGTATTATGCAACATATAGAAGAAGCTGGGATTCACTCTGGTGACTCGGCATGTAGCTTACCACCTGTGTCTATTAAGCCCTTTTTAATAAAAGAAATTGAAGAACAAACTAGAAAGTTAGCTTTAGCTTTGAAAGTTAAAGGATTTATGAATGTACAGTATGCAATTAAAAAAGATAAAATTTTTGTTATAGAAGTTAATCCCAGAGCGAGCAGGACAGTGCCTTTTGTTTCTAAAGCTAAAAATTTGCCTTTAGCTAAAGTCGCATCAAGAATTATGGCTGGAGAAAAGTTATCTAGTTTTAATTTAAAAAGTAAGACCAAAAATATGTTTGCAGTAAAAGAGGCAGTATTCCCTTTCAATAAATTTCCTAATAGCGATTTATTGCTTGGTCCAGAAATGAAATCTACGGGAGAAGTAATGGGATTTGACAAAAATTTTGGGATGGCTTTCGCTAAAAGTCAAATAGCTGCATCTAATTCCCTTCCAAAAGGGGGCTTAGCTTTTATATCTTTGAAGAATAGTCATAAAGAAGAAGGGGTTCATTTAGCTAGACAGTTAGTGAAATTAAATTTCAAACTATGTGCAACAATTGGAACTGCAAAATTTATAAACCAACATGGGATTAAATGTAAGAAAATAAATAAAGTTAATCAAGGCTCGCCACATATTGTTGACGTTCTTAATGCTAAAAAAATTGCTTTAGTTATTAATACTGGAGGAGGAAATAGCGAGTCACAATTAAGCGATGCGTTAGCTTTAAGAAGAGCTACATTAGCCAACAAAGTCCCTTATTGTACAAATATGTCCACTGCTAAAGTATGTATTGAGGGAATAAAATCACTTAATTTAAGGGATATCACAGTTACTTCTCTGCAAGATATTTAATCTTTAACTCTCCAATCGGTCTTGAAAGTCACATAATTAATTTGAATACATCTTCTCTCTTTTTTAATTTCTTTTTTTTCCATACCGTGCCAAGTATTTGGTCCGCTAGTAAAAAAATATCCGTAATTATGTTTATATGGGACTGTTTTTACTTTATTTAATTTACTATCATAAAAATCTGTTCCTAAATTTTCAGACTCTCCATATGGATTAACAAAAACTATTGATGACATTAATTTCTCTTTAATATCGCAATGTGGTTTAAGCCAAAAACCCTCTCTATCACAAATTACTTCTAATCTTACAAATGAGTTACTCAAATCTCGACCAATTAAGGAGCCTATTTTTTTATAAACCTGAGAAGATCTAAGTTCTTCGATGAAATTAGTTAAATGAGGATATATATTTGAGTTTTCCTTCGTGACATAACATCTAATTTTTTTTGCTTTGCCACCATCTTTTATGCCTTCACGGAACGCTCCACCTCCTCCGTCTAAAGCCCTTGTGCCATCATAAGTAAGGTTTTCTTTTCTTGGATCTTTAATATCAGCTTCACAAATTTCTTTAATTGCCTCACTAGATAATGGTTCATTGAACTCAAAATGTTTAAAAGGGTCATCGTATAATTTTGTTCTATCTTGCAATGATTTAAATAATGCCATTTGATTTCATCTTTTGTTTAATAATTGGAACTATTCTATTAATCTCATCTAACTTATCATAACTCCAGTTGTCAACACTTTCACCCAACTCTCTTGTAATACCTAATTTATTAAATTGTTTAAAGAAATTTTTAAATCTTCCACTAGGCCTTTTTGACTTCATCATTCCAACATAAACGGGTTTTCCGGTTATTGCGGCTTCTGAGATCATTGAAGTGGAATCACAGGTCACTATTATAAAATCAGCAATTGCTAGGGAGCTTAAATAGGCTTTTTTATTTATTTCTTTAATAACATGGTGATTAAAACTAAAAGTATTAAAAGCTTTTTTTATTACAAGCTCAGGGGTCCTGTAAGAGGGAATAACAACAATCTTATACTTATCTGGAGTAAATAAAGCTTTTATTTTGTTAAAAAGAAAATGAACTTGCTCTTCTGAATAGTTATAATATTTATTTGGTCCACCAATAATAAAAGCAACAATTTTTTTCTTTTGTTTATTAAAACGTAGATATTTTGAGTTTTCTGTAATTTCTTTTTTTGTTAAATAATGTATTGATCCCTTAGTTCTTACAACATTATCTCCAGATAAATTATCATGTTCAGGACAAATTATTAGATCAAAATGCTTTAAAGAAACTTTCGGATCTTGAATATGAATATTAAATATTTCTTTCCCAAATCTTTTTTTTAGAGCTATAGAAGGAATCACGCTTTTTCTTCCACAAGAAATAATAATCTTAGAGTCGCATATAAATTTTTCTGTTAATAAATTTTCTGAAATAGGAGTTAATTTAGGTGGAACGAAATCCCAAAAAGGTTTTAATTTCACTTTTTGGTGTTTAAATCTTAATTTTAAACCATTAGCTATCCCTTCTACTTGGCTTACCATGCCATGCATTCCTTGCGTTAAAAGAAGAGCTTTTAATTTCAACATTAGTTACTATATAAACATATCATTATGAATAATAAATCATCTAAACACACAAAAGTGTTAATACTTGGGTCAGGTCCTGCTGGATATACGGCAGCAATTTATGCCTCTAGAGCAATGTTAAAGCCAATTTTAGTTTACGGCTCACAACCAGGGGGCCAATTATCAACAACAACAGATGTAGAAAATTATCCTGGTTACTCAAAGGCAATTCAAGGCCCATGGTTAATGGAAGAAATGAAGAGACAAGCAGAGACAGTTGGAACTGAAATGATACAAGATCATATTAATAAAGTCGATTTATCTTCAAAACCTTTTAAGGCTACAGGAGATAGTGGAAATACTTATACGGCCGATACATTGATAATTTCCACTGGAGCGCAAGCCAGATGGTTAAACTTAGAATCGGAGCAAAATTACCGAGGATTTGGTGTTTCAGCATGTGCGACTTGTGATGGTTTCTTCTTTAAAGATAAAGAAGTTGCAGTAGTTGGAGGTGGTAATGCGGCTGTAGAGGAAGCAATGTTCTTAACTAAATTCGCATCAAAAGTTAAGTTAGTTCACAGAAGAAATAAACTTAGAGCAGAAAAATTACTTCAAGAGAAATTAAAAGAAAATAAAAAAATTGAAATAATTTGGGATAGTGTAGTCGAAGAAGTTGTAGGCACATCAGATCCAAAAAATGTAAAAGCTATAAAAATTAAAAATACTAAAGATAATAAAACAAATGAATTAAAAGTTGACGGTCTATTTATTGCTATAGGTCACGATCCTGCAACCTCGCTTTTTAAAAATCAACTTGAGATGGATAAAGAAGGTTATTTGATAACAAAACCTGACTCAACTATCACAAACATACCTGGCGTATTTGCGGCCGGAGATGTTAAAGATAAAATTTTTAGACAAGCAGTTACTGCTGCCGGTATGGGTTGCATGGCAGCTCTTGAAGCAGAAAAACACTTATCGGAAAATTAAAGTGAAGAATAATCTTCATGTATTTTTAGGTGCAACAGTTGCTGACGCTGCTGCAAGACCTTTGCACTGGATTTATAATCAAAAAAAGTTAAGCCAGTATATTAAAGGGAGAAAGGATTATACATTTTTAGATAAAAATAAAAGTCCTTTTTATAATATCAAAACAGGTAAAGTCTCAGGTTACAATGATATAGGTCAAGTTATGTTTAAAACATTAATTGAAGGTCAGAAAAATATTGATATAAGATTTAAAAAAAATATTCTCAAAAATTTTGGGCCTGGAAGTATTTATTGGAGAAATTTAAAGTTGAGATCAAAGTATAAAAAGGTCAAAGATTGGAGAGGAATAATAAAAGGGCCTTGGATACATCAAAATATTATTGAGACTGTTCAAAATATTAAAAAAAATAAAAGAGTTACAGGTGGGATAAAAGTAAATGAGTCTGATGGTTATTGTGCTTCACTACCTTACTTCTTATTTTATGGCTTTAAAGATATAAAAAAAATTATTTCATTAGTTACTATCTCAAAAATTAGCATTAAGTATGCACTTGCGAAATTTTATTTAATTGATTTCGCGTTGAAGGGTTACGAAGATCCATTAAATGAATTTATTGAAAATTTTAAAAAAAATTTTTATTTTAAAAAAATTGTTAGAGATATTAAGAAAATAAGAAAAATAAAATTACCACATGCTGAAGTAATTAAAAAACTTGGTATGGCTTGTAGTTATCCAGGAACATTTAACAGTTCAATCCATGTAATTGTAAACTCAACAAACTATAAACAAGCTATACTTAAAACTATTAAAGCTGGAGGTTGTAACTGTTCAAGAGTAAATTTTATTGGAGCTTATTATGCTGCTCTCAAAGGCTTCAACTCAATTCCTTCAAAATGGATTAAAAAAACCTTAGCAGCAAAAAAAATATTACAACAAAAGTAATAAATAATTTATTTTAATCATTTTAAACTTTTGCAAAATGATGAAATTTTTTCTAATGCTTTTTTTAAATTTTCCATTGAAGTAGCATATGATATTCTAAAAAATCCTTCCAAACCAAATGCAGATCCTTGTACAACCGCTACATTATAATTTTCAAGTAAAGACTGTACAAAGTCAGTATCTTTTTTTATCTCATTCCCTTTACTATCTTTTTTTCCGATCAGCCCTTTACAGCTTGGAAATACATAAAATGCACCATTAGGATTTAAACATTCTATTCCATCAATTTTATTTAATGTCTTTACTACAAAATCTCTTCTTAATTGAAATGAGTCAGCTCTTTTTTTAATAAAATCTTGTTTACCATTCAACGCTTCAACTGCAGCTGCTTGACTAATTGAGGATGGGTTAGTTGTTGACTGAGATTGTATTTTTGCTATTGCTTTAATTATTTCTTTAGGGCCAGCAGCATAACCTATTCTCCAACCTGTCATTGAATACGCTTTGCTCACTCCATTCATTGTTAAAACTCTATCCTTTAAATTTTCTATTTGAGCAATAGTAAAAAACTTAAATTCTTCATATGTTACATGTTCATAGATATCATCACTTAATATATAAACATGAGGATGCTTAAGTAAAACTTTAGCAATTTCTCTTATTTCTTTTTCAGAATAACACGCCCCTGTCGGATTAGAAGGTGAGTTTAATATAATCCATTTTGTTTTTTTAGTTATTGATTTTTCTAACTCTAGAGAATTAATTTTAAATCCTTGTTTCTGACTACATTCCAAAACAACTGGAGTTCCTCCTGCAAGTAAAACTATATCAGGATACGATACCCAATATGGAGCTGGAATTACTACCTCGTCTCCCTCATTTATAGTCGCCATCATTGCATTATAAATCACTTGCTTGCCCCCTGTACCAACTGTGATTTGATCGGTTTCATATTCTAAATTATTTTCTCTTTTAAATTTTTTTACAATTGCATCTTTTAAAGCTGGAGTTCCGTCAACTGCTGTGTATTTGGTATCACCATCATTAATAGCTTTAATAGCAGCTTGTTTAATATTGTCAGGGGTGTCAAAATCTGGTTCTCCAGCACCCAGTCCAATTATATCCTTCCCAGATGCCCTCAATTCTCTTGCTTTTTGAGTAACAGCCAACGTAGGCGACGGTTTTATACGTTTTAAACTATTGGAAACTATGCTCATTGAAATTTATAATATAATTAAACTATTATTAACACAAAATGCAAAATACTTATCAGGAAAAAATAGCCGATTTAGAAGTGAATAACTCTAAAGATATCAAGAAACTTGAGGGTGGTATTAGTTTTAAAATTAAAAGTGATTTTCAACCTAGCGGCGACCAACCAGAAGCCATTAAAAAGTTATTAAAAAATTTAAAAGATAATAAACATGAGCAAGTTTTATTGGGTGTTACCGGTTCAGGTAAAACTTTCACAATGGCAAAAGTTATAGAAAAAGCGAACAGGCCGGCGCTAATACTGGCTCCAAATAAAACTCTAGCAGCTCAGTTATACGGTGAATTTAAAAGTTTTTTTCCTAATAATGCAGTAGAATATTTTGTTTCTTACTACGATTATTATACACCTGAAGCTTACGTTCCTAGGTCGGACACATATATAGAAAAAGAAGCCTCTATTAATGAGCAAATAGATCGAATGAGGCACTCAGCTACTAGATCTTTGCTTGAAAGAGATGATGTCATAATTGTAGCAAGTGTCTCCTGTATCTATGGCTTAGGCTCAGTTGAAGCTTATTCAAAAATGACAATTACTTTAAAAAAAAATTATGAGTATGAACGCGATCAGTTAATAAGAGCTTTTATAAATTTACAATATAAAAGAAATGATCAAAATTTTTTTAGAGGAACTTTTAGAGTAAGAGGAGAAAACTTAGAGATATTTCCATCTCATCTTGAGGATAGAGCGTGGCGAATAAGCTTCAATTTAAATAAATTAGAAAAAATCGAAGAATTTGATCCTCTTACTGGAGACAAGACTAATGACTTTTCTATTATAAAGATTTATGCCAATAGTCATTACATAACTCCCAGGCCAACCATTGATCAGGCAATTAAACAAATAAAATCTGAGCTTGCAGAGACATTAAAAAAACATCGTGCAGATAATAAATTATTAGAAGAGCAAAGATTAAGAGAGAGAACTAAATTTGACCTTGAAATGATTCAAGCAACTGGAACATGTGCAGGGATTGAAAATTATTCCAGGTTTTTATCTGGAAGAAAACCAGGAGAACCGCCTCCAACATTATTTGAATATTTTCCTGATAATGCAATAATTTTTGTGGATGAAAGTCACGTAACTGTACCCCAGTTAAATGGAATGTATAAGGGAGATCATACGAGAAAAAAAACCTTAGCAGAGTACGGGTTTCGACTCCCATCTTGTATGGATAATAGACCTCTAAAATTTGAAGAATGGGATTTGATGAGAACTCAAACAGTATTCGTTTCAGCCACGCCCGGTCCATGGGAATTAAAACAAACAAAAAATGAATACATCGATCAAATAATAAGACCAACGGGTTTGATCGATCCACCTGTTGAGATAAGACCGGCAAAAACTCAAGTAGATGATTTAATGCATGAAGCTTCAGAGATAGTTAAAAAAGGTTTTAGAGTTTTAGCAACGACTTTAACAAAAAAAATGGCTGAAGATTTAACTGAATATCTTCATGAAAATGGTCTCAAAGTTAGATATATGCATTCTGATATCGATACTTTAGAGCGAATTGAAATAATTAGAGACTTGAGAATGGGAGTGTTTGATATTTTGGTAGGAATAAACTTATTAAGAGAAGGTTTAGATATTCCTGAGTGTGCTTTGGTAGCAATTTTGGATGCTGATAAAGAAGGTTTTTTAAGGTCGGAAACTTCACTAATTCAAACTATTGGTAGAGCAGCTAGAAATATTGATGGAAAGGTAATCTTATACGCAGATAAAGTAACTAAAAGTATCGATAAAGCTATTAAAGAAACAGATAGGAGAAGAGATAAACAATTAGCATATAACAAAAAAAATAAGATCACAGCTGAAACTGTTAAAAAAGGTATAAACGATATTTTAGAATCAGTTTATGAAAAAGATTATGTTAAAATTTCTGAAGGCTCAAATGTTGGTGGTAATTTAAAAAAACACCTGAAAGCACTTAATAGAAAAATGAAAGAAGCAGCATCAAATCTTGAATTTGAGGAAGCTGCCAAAATAAGAGATGAAATAAGAAAATTAGAGGCAAGTGAGTTAGAAATTACATTAAACCCCAAAATTACTCAATACAAACTTAAGAATAAAGTATACCCTAAAGGAAGATCAACAATGGGTATGCCTGGTACAAAACCAAGGAAAGCAATCAAAAAATGGAAACCAAAAAAATAATCATAACTGGTGGAGCAACTCGTATAGGTAGGTCTATAGCATTAGAACTTGCAGAATATGATACACAAATTGTAATTCATTATTCAAAATCTTTTTTAGCAGCGAAAAAACTTAAGTTAGAGTTAGAAAATTTAGGTTCGACCGTTTATCTTATTAAAGCAGATCTAAACAATTCAAAACAAACACAAAAAATAATTTCTTTTGCTCGCAAAAAAATGAAAGGTTTAAATTGTTTAATAAATAATGCATCTATTTTTGAAAATGATAACTTGATAAATTTTACAGATAAAAGTTTCTTAAATCATGTTAATATAAATCTCAAAGCCCCTGCTATCTTGACAAGGGATTTTGCTAAATCATTTAGAGGGGAGAATGGAAACATAATCAATATAATTGATCAAAGAGTTGAAAAATTAACACCCTTCTTTTTTTCATACACTTTAAGTAAATCTAATTTAGTTACTTTGACAAAAACTTCAGCAATGAAACTCGCGCCTCATATACGAGTAAATGCTGTTTCACCTGGACCTACTCTTAAAAACAAACGTCAATCCGAGAAACATTTCAGAAAACAATGGGAATCAACGATTTTGAAAAAAAAAGTTGATACAAAAAATATTAGTTCTGCAGTAAAGTTTTTAATTAATAATGATAATGTTACTGGACAAATAATCAATGTTGATAGTGGCCAAAGATTAGCTTGGAAAACGCCAGATATAATAAATTCAAATGAATGAAAATATTAAAATTTAAAGATAAACAAAAATTTAAGTATAGTAAAAAAATCATTATAAAAGATTTGTTATTACTTATTTCAGTTGGAATTCATAAATTCGAAAAATTGAAAAGACAAAGAGTTAAATTTAATTTAGAAATAACTACAGACCCAAATCTTAAACCTGATATCAAAACAATCTTAAATTATGAAAATGTGATTAACAATATTAAGAAACTAACAGAGAAAAAACATTTTGAGCTTCTTGAAAGCTTATCTGAAGCAATATTTGATGAAATGTTTAAAAGTAAAAAGATAAAGAAAGTAAAACTTAAAATTGAAAAACTAGATATAATTAAAGAAACAAACTCGGTAGGAATAGAAATCGTCAAAACAAAATTATAATGAACAGTTTAGAACAAGGCAAAAAAGTAATCAAAGATAAGATACCTTTAATAACAAAAAATCCTGGAGTTTACAAAATGTTAAGCTCTTCAGGTGAAATATTGTACATAGGTAAAGCAAAAAATATACCTAACAGACTTAAAAGTTACATCACTGACTCTAACTTGCCTATAAGAACAGAGAGAATGTTATCTTTAACACATGATCTTGAAACAACTACTACAAACAATGAAAGTGAAGCTCTTCTTCTAGAAGCAAACTTAATAAAAAAACATAAGCCTAGATATAATATTCTTTTAAGAGACGATAAGTCATTTCCTTACATCTATATTGGTAATAAAGATAGATGGCCTCAATTAACAAAGCTAAGAGGAAAAAAATCAAAATCAGGATATTACTTTGGACCTTTTGCTTCCATTGGTTCAGCAAATTGGACAATTAAGATATTGCAAAAAATTTTTCAATTAAGAGTTTGTGATGATACAGTTTTTAAAAATAGAGAAAGGCCGTGTATACTTTATCAAATAAAAAGATGTTCAGCTCCTTGTGTACAACATATTTCAGAAGAAGAATATTTATCAACCGTTAATGATGCTATTGATTTTATCTCAGGCAAATCTCGAAGAATTCAAAAAAATTTATCTAAAGAAATGGAAAAAGCAAGTAAAGAACTTGATTATGAAAAAGCAGCGATAGCGAGAGACAGAATAAAAGCTTTAACTCAAATACAAACTTCACAAAAGATAAATCAAACTAATTTAAATGAAGCAGATGTAATAAGTATTTATAAAGAAACAGGAAAAACTTGCATTCAAGTTTTTTTTTTTAGATCTAAGCAAAACTGGGGTAACCAGGCCTTTTATCCTAAACATGATCCAGAGGATACAGTAAAAGATATTCTTTCTTCTTTTATATCTCAATTCTACGAAAACAAAACAATTCCAATACTAATTATAACAAATTTTGAAGTTAGTGAAAAAAATTTGCTAGAAAAAACATTCTCAAATAAAGAAAATAAACAAATCGTAATTAAAAAAGCTAAATCTAAAAATGAACTCAACATTTCTAAACTCGCAGAAAAAAATGCTAAGCAAGCCTTAACACAGAAACTAATTCAGTCCGATACAAATAATAGTTTAGTTGAAAACTTAGCAAAAAAATTTCAACTAAATAACAATATTGATTTAATTGAAGTGTATGACAATAGCCATATTCAAGGATCAGATTCTATTGGTGCTTTAATTTGTTTTGGTAATGAAGGTTTTGTTAAAAAAAGATATAGAAAATTTAATATAAAAAACGACAAGGTTAAAGGTGATGATTATGGGATGATGAAAGAGGTTTTGTTCAGAAGATTTTCAAAAGCTATAAAAGAAAAAACTGGATCGCTTTCTCTACCTGATCTAATAATGATTGATGGTGGAAAAGGCCAATACTCAGTATCTAGAGAAATTTTAAACGAACTTGGTTTACATGATTTACCAATTTTAGCAATTGCTAAGGGTAAGAGAAGAAACGCTGGTGAAGAAAAAATTTACTATAAAAATAAAGAGTTTATTCTTAATAAAAACGATCCACTTCTGTTTTTTATTCAAAGATTGAGAGATGAAGCGCATAGATTCGCTATAAGCACTCATAGGGCTAAAAGAAAGAAAAACTTAAGTAAATCCTTACTTGATCAAATCCAAGGTATTGGTCGTCAACGTAAAAGGGCTCTTCTAAATCATTTTGGGTCAGCAAGGGCAGTCGAGTCAGCTAGTCTTGAAGACTTAAAATCAGTGGAAGGAATAGAAGACAGCATCGCAAAGAAAATATATAATTATTTTCACGAATAAAGATGAAAATACCAAATATTTTAACTATAGGAAGAATAATAATCGTACCAATATTTGTACTGACGTTTTTTATTCCAGGGCTTTTTGGAGATTTAATTCCCTTTTTTTTATTTATCTTAGCAAGTTTTACTGATTATCTAGATGGACTTTTAGCACGCTTTTTTAAAGAAGAGTCTAAATTAGGAGAGTTACTTGATCCAATAGCGGATAAGATCATTGTATCTACTGCATTAATTTTATTGGTGATGAATAACACAATAAAAAATTACGAAGTAATTGCAGCAATTATTATTCTTACAAGAGAAATTCTTATTTCAGGCTTAAGAGAGTTTTTGGCTAAAGCTAGTGTTTCTATGGAAGTGACAAGTTTGTCTAAATTAAAAACTTTTTTACAAATGTTATCAATTGCACTTCTCTTAACAGGAGAAAGTGGAAACAAATTAATTAATTTCCAAGATTATAACGCTCAAACTATTGGGATTATCCTGCTTTGGTTATCAGCCATTTTAACGTTATATACTGGTTATGATTATGTAAGAAAAGGAATTGATCACGTCATAAGTGAAGATAACAAGGATATTAAATGAATTTAACAGA
This sequence comes from uncultured Pelagibacteraceae bacterium, assembly GCA_902620585.1. Taxonomy (GTDB): domain Bacteria; phylum Pseudomonadota; class Alphaproteobacteria; order Pelagibacterales; family Pelagibacteraceae; genus Pelagilacustribacter. The sequence goes on from CACNJC010000001.1 coordinate 107,398, forward strand.
GATTAACATTAGAGAGAGAAAATTTCATGATAATCTTCAGTCTAAAAAAAGTGAGAGATTTGAAAATATTTTTTATAAAGCAATACACAATATTACAGAAGATTTTTTCAATTATTTAAAAGAAAATACAAAAAACTCTGATGTCTTAGATTATGGTTGTGGAACGGGCGCCTCAATCGAGAAGGTAATAAAATTTAACCCCAAGAAAATTTTTGGAATTGATATTTCTGAGGTATCGGTAAAGAAAGCAAAAAAAAAGGCTGAAGAATTAAAGATTTCAGCAAATTATAGTGTAGATAATTGCGAAAAAACTAAATTTGAAAATAATAGCTTTGATTTGGTTTATGGGGCTGGAATACTTCATCATTTGAAATTAGAAAAATGTTTGGATGAGATATGCAGAATTTTAAAATCAAAAGGTAAGTTAGTGTTCATAGAGCCTCTTGGCACTAACCCGATAATTAATTTCTATCGAAAATTAACACCAAACTCTAGATCTAAAGACGAACATCCTTTAGTTAATAAAGATTTCGTATACATAAAAAGTAAATTTACTGATATAAGTATAAAATACTATGGTTTTTTAACTTTAGTATTTTTTCCTTTTTACAAATCACCTGAAAACTCAAAGTTATTTAGATTATTGGTTGATTTGGATCAATTTCTTTTCAAATTTAAATTTTTTCAAATATTCGCTTGGTCAGTTTTGATTAAAGCAAAAAAAATTTAGGCAGCAGTTTTTTTTCTAACAAGAGCCTGATAGCTGTCATTTAGATCAGAGATGATATCACAAATTTTAAAATTATATTTATCAATTTGTGATACTGGGGTTATCTCTGCAGCAGTTCCAGTCAAAAAACAACCTACAAAATTAGCCATTTCTTCTGGCTTGATTTTTCTTTCAATTATTTTAATACCTTTAGACTTTGCAATTTTAATTACTTCCCTTCTAGTAATTCCATCTAAAAATGAGTCTGGTGTAGGTGTATGCAACTCTCCTGATTTATCTTTAAAAAATATATTTGCTCCAGTAGCTTCAGCAATGTTGCCTTCATGATCTAACATTAATGAGTCTGTAAATCCTTTACTCTCTGCCTCATGCTTGGACAAAGTACAGATCATATATAATCCTGAGGCTTTGGTGTCCCAAGGAACAGAGTTTGGATTTGGCCTTCTCCATGCAGAAATATTTAATTTAATTCCTTTTAATTTAAGTTCGGGATCAAAATAAGATCCCCACTCCCATGTTGCAATTGCAACATGAATTTTATTTTTTTGTGCAGATATAGCCATCATTTCACTGCCTCTCCAAATCACTGGTCTTACATAACCATTACGAACTTTTTGAATATTAATTATGTTTTTACAAGCTTCGTTAATTTCTTTTTGACTATAAGGAACATCTATACCCATTCTCTCGGCAGAGTAAAATAATCTTTCAGTATGTTCTTCCAGTTTAAATATTTCACCATCATAAACACGCTCACCTTCAAAAACACAACTAGCGTAATGGAGGCCATGATTTAAAATATGAATATTTGCATCTTCCCAATTAACGTTTTTACCGTTAAACCAAATTTTTCCAGTTCTCTTATCGTATGGTATGCTTTCCATTAAGATGTAAATATATAGATTTTTTTGTTACAAAAAAGTATAATTCTTAATAAGATAAGTCAATATAACTTACCGGTATGAAAGATTTACTTTACCTTAAAGATGAACAAATAAAAGATTTTATACAGCTTCTGTTCTATGCTTATCGAGAAACTTTTGCAGATCCAAAAGAAATTCTCTCAAAAAAATATTTCGGCCCAGCCCATTTAAGATCTTTAAACCTAATCGAAAGATATCCTGGAATTAGTCTTGGTGAGTTGATGTTTAAGTTAAAAGTCACGAAACAAAGTCTTAACAGAGTATTACGAGATTTAATAAAATCAAAAATGATTAAACAACTCAAAGATAAAAACGATACGAGAAAGAAAAATTTGTTTTTAGATAAGGAGGGGAAAATTTTTTTTGAAGAAGTTTATAATAAACAAAGAAAAAGAATATTTAATGCTTTAAAAAATTCTAGCTCCGACTCAGTAATAAAATTCAAAGAAGTTTTAAAAAGAATTATCAATGAAAAATAATAATCTACATATCTTAGTTGTTGACGATGATAATCGAATAAGGAGTCTTTTAAAAGAGTATTTGAGTGAGAAAAAATTTATTGTTTCTACGTCAAATGATGCTGAAGATGCAAAGATTAAGATAACACTATTTAAATTTGATTTGATTGTTTTAGATGTAATGATGCCTGGAAAAAACGGCTACGAGCTCACTAAAGAAATAAAAAAAGAATTAAAAATTCCAATTATTTTACTCACTGCAAAAAGTGAAGTTGAAAATAGAATTAAAGGGTTAGAGCTAGGAGCAGATGATTATATTAGCAAACCTTTTGAGCCAAAAGAGCTATTGCTAAGAATTAAAAACATAATTAATAAAAATAGTAAAGTAGATTTGAATATAAAACATTTTGTAGGTAATGCTCAAATCGACTTAAACAAAATGAGTATAAATTTAAGCGGAAAAAATAAAAAGATAAATTCATCTGAAAAGAAAGTTTTAACTGAAATGTTAACAAATCCAGGAAGGACCTTCTCACGCGAAGAAATAGGGAAAATATCGGGAATTATTCAAGAGCGCTCGATTGATGTAATGATAACAAGGCTAAGACAAAAAATTGAAATCGATCCAAAAAATCCAAAATATTTGCAAACGATTAGGGGGTCTGGTTATGTTCTATGGATTGAATAGATTAATAAAAATAATCTTGCCAAAAAGATTATTTTATAGAGCGCTTATAATTGTTGCTGCACCAACAATCATATTGCAACTAATTATTACAATTGTTTTCTTTGATAGCATATGGATCAAAGCTAACAAAAATGTAACTCGTTCTTTAGTTAGCCAATTAAAAACAATTCAAAACATGTATTTAAATAATAAAAATAATTTAGATTTTTTTACAGATAGTTATAAAAATAATTTTAATTTTGAGATCGATATAAATAATGATGTTTTCCCTACTGCAACTGGGGAAAGAAAATTTAGTCCTATGGACAGGTCTTTAAGACGTGAATTAAAGTCAGCTTTTGGAAATAATAATTACTGGTTTAATACTACAAAATTTAAAAAAGCTGTTGAAATAAAGATAAAATCTGAGAATGAAACTATAGAGTTTTTGATACCTAAAGAAATGATTTCTACTTCATCTGTCAGATTATTTGTATTATGGACAACACTTCCCTCAATAGTTTTGATTTTGATAGCTTTAGTTTTTTTAAAAAATCAAACAAAACCTTTAGTAAGACTTGCAAAAGCAGCTGAAAGATTCGGCAAAGGTGATTATATAAACGATTTTAGGCCCTCAGGAGCCTCTGAGATAAGAAAAGCTGCATATGAATTTGACAGGATGGCAAAAAGAATAAATCGTCATTTGAACCAAAGATCTGAAATGCTCTCTGGAATAAGTCATGATTTAAGGACGCCACTTACTAGACTCAAATTGCAATTAGCTATGATTAAAGATGAAGATATATCAAAAAAAATGTCCAGTGATATTGATGAAATGGAAGGTATGTTAAATGATTATTTGCAATTTGCAAAGACACAAGCTAAAGAGAATACTTCCTCAATTAATCTAGCAAACTTGTTCAAAGAAATTAAAAAGAATTTGAAAGATGAAAACCTTAACTTAGTAAATTTAAGTGATATAATTATAAAAGGTAGAGGGTCGTCTTTGAGGAGATGTTTTGAAAACGTAATTAACAATGGGTTAACTTATGGAAAAAAAGTGTATGTAGATCTACATAAAGGCTCTAATAGAGTAATAATCAATATAGAAGATGACGGACCAGGTATATCTGAAGATCAGTATAGAAATGTTTTTAAACCTTTTTTTAGACTGGATAAGAGTAGAAGCCTTAATAAATCGGGTGTCGGATTAGGTTTAGCAATAGTTGAGGATATCATTAATTCACATGGTGGAAATATACAGCTAGGGAAAAGCCAATATAAAGGGCTCCAAGTTAAGATTTCTTTACCTTTTTAGATTTTTTTTTCTTTGACAATTTTTTTATAGCTAGCTCCTGTTTTTGTACAATCTTTTTTAAAATCTCGAATTCTTCTCTGGAAACTAGCTCTAGTTTATTAATTAATTTATCTCTTCTAAATTTAAAATCAGTTGATATCTCTTTTTGAATGTCTTTTGATGTCAAAATTCCATTCTCAATTAGGCTAGACAAAGTCTTTAACAATTTTTCAGAATTACTCATAATTAATCATATTTGATAGAAATGTTAATTTCAAATATGTTATAAGAAATAATGTATACACATAATTTAGACCCAATCTTATTCAATTTAGGGTTTATAGAAATCAGATGGTATTCTCTTGCTTATATTTCTGGAATTTTAATAGGTTGGTGGCTAGGCAAAGTAATTATTTCGAAAAAATTTCGAAATCTTAATTTCAATTTTGATATTAAAGAATTTGATAATTTAATAACCTATATAATCATATCTATTTTATTGGGGGGTAGAATTGGTTATGTTTTGTTTTATAATCTTGGATATTACATATCAAATCCATTCGATACCCTAAAAATTTGGGAAGGTGGTATGTCTTTTCATGGGGCTCTGGCAGGAGTAATTCTTGGCACTTACTGGTTTTCAATTAAAAAGAATATACCAAGCCTCTTCTTGTTAGATATAATTTCATATGTTGCTCCGATAGGAATATTTTTTGGACGTATAGCTAATTTTATAAACGGAGAATTAGTGGGTAAAACAACAGATGTTATTTGGGGTGTTATTTTTCCAAAAATTGATAATAATATTAGACATCCGTCACAATTATATGAAGCTTTTTTGGAGGGAATAGTTTTATTTATAATTATGAATTTAACTTTATTTAGAAACAATTATAAGATAGGAGCCTGTTCTTATATTTTTTTAATTTTTTATGGTATTTTTAGAATATTTTCTGAGTTCTATAGAGAACCAGATTTACAAATTGGATATTTTTTTAATTTAGTAAGTATGGGAATGATTTTAAGTATTATGATGATACTAGCTGGTGTAATTATTTTTTTTAAAAAAAGATGATTTCAAATAAAAATTTTTTTAATAATTCTAAAATACTTCCTGTTGATAAATTTATCGAAAATGTTCTTTATAATAAAAAATCAAGTTATTATTCTTCAAAAATTCCTTTTGGGAAATCTGGTGATTTTATAACTGCTCCAGGAATTTCTAATATATTCTCTGAAATAATTGGTATTTGGCTTATTACAACTTGGAACACCTTGGGAAAACCAAAAAGATTTAATATTGTTGAACTTGGTCCTGGAGACGGAAGTTTAACTAAAATTTTACTTAAAACATTTAAACATTTTCCTTTATTTAATAAAGCCACTAATATTTTTTTATATGAAAAAAGTAATTTATTAGCAAAACTTCAAAAAAAAAATATAAATAATCCAAAAGTTAAATGGATAAATAATTTTAATAGTTTAAAAAAAGGGCCTGTTATTTTTTTTGGTAACGAGTTTTTTGACGCAATACCAGTTAAACAATTTGCTCGAAAGAAAAATATTTTGATGGAAAAATATTTTTTACTCAATAAAAAAAATAAGATCGACGAAATATATAAAAAAGCCTCAAACAAAGATGTCTTACAGATTAAAAGATTCAAAACTTTAAAAAATCTTAAATTTCTTGAATTTCCAAAGTTAGGACTTAATGAACTAAAAAAAATAATTAAAAAGATATCTAGACTAGAAGGTGGTATTTTATTAATAGATTATGGATATTTAGTAGCAAAAAATAAAAACACATTACAATCTCTTATAAACCACAAAAAAAATAATTTATTACACAATTTAGGTAAAGCAGATATAACTTCATTGGTGAATTTCAACCTTTTAAATGAGTTTTTTATCAAGAATAATTTAAAAGTGAAAAAAGTTGTTTCTCAAAAGTTTTTTTTGGAAAGAATGGGAATTATAGAGAGAGCCAATAATTTAAGTCAAAAAATGAATTTCAAAGAACAATCTAATTTGTATTTAAGACTGAAAAGACTATTAGATAAAAAATTGATGGGCGATTTATTTAAGGTAATTTTTACATACAAATTTAAAAAAGATAATTTTTTAGGATTTGAATAATGTTCTACTCAAAGAAATTTAAAAAATTTAAAAACATTAAGCATTGTTTTTTTTCTAGAAAAGGAGGATTTTCAAAGGGAATTTATCAGGGTCTTAATTGCGGCAAAGGATCTAGAGACAAGAAAAAAATTGTTTATAAGAATTTATCTTTTGTATCAAAAAAAATGAAAATAAATTTGAATAAATTATTCTTAATGCATCAAACACATAGCAATAAAGCGATGATAATCAATAAAAGAAATAAAAATTTAAAAAAATTTAACTCAGATGCTTTAATTACTAAGGAGAAAAATATTTCTTTGGGAGTTGTAACTGCAGACTGTGTCCCGATAATTCTTTATGATAACAAGAACCAAACTATTGGGTGTATTCATGCTGGATGGAAAGGAGCTTTATCTGGAATAATAGAAAATACAGTAAAAAAATTTAAAAAGCTTAATTCAAAAAATAAAATCTTTGCAAGTATAGGGCCATGTATTGGTAAAAAAAGTTATGAAGTGGAAGGCAATTTCTATAAAAAATTTATATCAAAATCAAAAAGAAATAGGATTTATTTTTCAAAAAAAAACAATGTTAAGAAATTATTTGATTTAAGAAAATACGTAAATGACAAGCTCATAAAACTTAATATTAAAGTTGATCATGTTAATCATGATACCTTTAAAGAAAAGAGTAATTTTTTTAGCTATAGAAGATCTCAAATATTACGAGAAAAAGATTATGGTAGATGTATCTCTGTAATAAGTCTAATTTCTTAAATAATTGGAAAAACTGTCAAAGTTTAGCCAAAATTAATTATTATATTAAAAATTGTTAAAGCTCTTTAACGTATAAACCTTCAACAACATAAAACTGGATTTGGTTTGAAAACATTTAAAAATAACTGTATAAATTATTACATCCAATGAAAATTTTATCTGGAACCAGCAACCTTAAACTAAGTAAAGATATTTCTAAAAAATTAAAACTTAAATTAGTTAATACTAATATAAGAAGATTCGCTGATGGTGAAATCTATATAGAAATAAATGAAAATATTAGAGGTAATAGTGTTTTTGTAATTCAATCTACATCTAATCCCGCTAATGATAATTTGATGGAACTTTTACTTGTTATAGATGCTTTAAAAAGATCCTCAGCAAAAAATGTTACCGCCGTTATTCCATATTTTGGTTACGCCAGACAAGATAGAAAGGTTGCACCGAGAACATCTATTTCTGCTAAAGTTGTTGCTAATTTAATTTCAAATGCTGGAGCAAGCAGAGTTGTTACAGTTGACTTGCACGCTGGACAAATTCAAGGGTTTTTTGATATGCCTGTAGATAACCTATTTACTACTCCTTTATTTGCAAAATATATTAAAAGAAAATTTAATAATAAAAAATTAATCTGTGTTTCGCCCGATGTTGGAGGGGTTCAAAGAACAAGAGGATTAGCAACAAGAATAAAAGCGGACTTAGCAATTATAGATAAAAGGAGACCAGCTCCAGGAAAATCCCAAGTCATGAATATTATTGGAGATGTCAAAAATAAAACTTGTATTATTGTTGATGATATAATTGATAGTGGAGGAACCATTGTTAATGCAGTTGACGCATTAAAAAAGAATGGAGCTGATGAAGTTTATGTTTTTATAACTCATGCTGTTTTGAGTGGAGATGCAGTAAAAAAAATTAAAAATTCAAAAATTAAAAAACTTATAATTACCGATACTATTGATAATTCTCTAAAAATTAAGAATAACAATAAAATTGAGGTCTTATCTATATCTTCGCTAATGTCTGAAGCAATAAAAAGAATAGCTAACTCTAATTCAGTATCAGATTTATTTAATTAATACTTGTTTTATTAAATAAGTTGAGTTATATAACTTTTCCAACAAAAAAATTAAATGAGCGACTTAAAAGCAATTAAAAGAGATAGTACTTCTACCGGTTCTGCAAACAAACTGAGAGCAACTGGGTTTATACCTGCAATTTTATATGGAGGAAAAAATCCAAACCAAAAAATTTCTATTGAAAAAAAAGCAGTGAGAGACATTGTAAATTCTGATAATTTTCTCTCGAAGGTCTTAGAATTAGATATCGAAGGAAAAAAAGAAAAAGTTTTACCACGAGATGTTGCTTACCATGTGTTGTCAGAGGAACCAATTCATATTGACTTTATGAGAGTTGTTGCTGGTAAAAAAATAATTCTAGAAATTCCAGTTAAATTTATTAATCATCCTGATTCTCCAGGTTTAAAAAAAGGTGGAGTTTTAAATATAGTAAGGAGGGCAGTAGCACTAAAGTGTCCGGCTGAAAATATTCCTGGCGAAATAGTAGTTGATTTAAAAGGTACTGACATAGGAACAAGTTTGAAAATTTCATCTGTAAATTTACCAGAAAATGTAAACCCGACAATTGTAGATAGAGATTTCGTAATAGCTACTGTTGCGGCTCCGACAATCATAAAAGAGCCAGAGAAACCTGCCGCAGAAACTGCTGAAGGCGCTGAAGGAGAAGCTCCAGTAGAAGGTGCAGATGCAACAGCTAAAGATGCTGATCCGGCTAAAAAAGATGAAAAAGGAAAAGAGGCTGCTGCTGGAGATAAAAAAGCTGCTGGTGATAAAAAAGCTGCTGGTGATAAAAAAGCAGATGATAAAAAATCTGTTGAAAAAAAACCTGCTGAAAAGAAATAATTAATATGCTTTTACTTGTTGGATTAGGAAATCCAGGTTCCAATTACACTAATACAAGACACAACATTGGTTTTAAGATAATTGATGCAATTAATTCACATTTTAAATTATCTAAACAAAAACCAAAGTTTAAAGGATTATTAACAACTGGAAATATTGAGTCAAAAAAAATTTACGCAATTAAACCTTTAACATTTATGAATAATTCAGGCACTGCGATTAAAGAATTAATAGATTACTTCAAAATTGATGCTAAAGATGTTTTTGTTTTTCATGATGATATGGACATTGATTTTGGGAAAATCAAAGCAAAATTTGGTGGAGGTAGCGCAGGTCATAATGGTATCGACTCAATTGATAAATTTATTGGAAAGGATTATTCGAGAGTTAGGATTGGTATTGGTCACCCTAAACAAAAAAAGAAAGTTAATAATCATGTTTTAGAGGATTTTAAAGAGGACGAAGAAGAAAAAATAAAAGAGATTACTGAAAACATTGTTAAGTTAATTCCAACCCTAATCGATAAAAAGATGGATCTTTTCTCAAGCAAAGTTAATCAAAATCTTAATGGGATTTAAATGTGGAATTGTCGGACTTCCTAATGTAGGAAAATCCACTTTATTTAATGCGCTAACTGCTTCTAAAAATGCTGAAGCTGCAAACTTTCCTTTTTGTACTATAGACCCAAATATAGGAATTGTAGATGTAATAGATGAAAGATTAGATCAATTATCTAAATTATCAAATTCAAGAAAAAAAATTTATACAAATATTACTTTCGTCGATATTGCTGGACTAGTTAAGGGGGCCTCAAAGGGAGAAGGATTAGGTAATAAATTTCTATCCCACATTAGGGAAGTTGACGCAATTATACATTTGGTTCGATGTTTTGAATCTGACAAAATAACTCATGTAAATTCAGAAATAAATCCAGTTAACGACTTAGAGACAATAAAAACAGAAATTATACTCTCCGATATTGATATTATTCAAAAAAAATTAGAAAAAGGTAAAAAAAAACTTCTTAGTGAAAAAGAGATATCTATATTAAAAAAAAAACTTGAACAATTAAATCAAAACAAGGATGTTACTATTGAAAATGATGAGGAAAGTAAATTTTTATCTATTATAGGCTTGCTAAGTATTAAACCAAAGATAATTGTGTGTAATGTTGATGAAAAAAGTTTAGCAACAGGAAATAAATATACAGAAAGTATTAAATCAAAATATTCTGATGAAAAAGTTGTGAATATTTGTGCAGATATAGAAGATCAAATTATGAGTTTAGACAAAAGTGAGAAAGAAGTCTTTATGAGAGAGATAGGACTTAATAAAACCGGCCTTAACAGATTGATAAAAGAAGGTTATGAACTTTTAACACTTGATACCTTTTTTACCTCAGGACCAGAAGAAAGCAGAGCTTGGACTGTAAAAAGAAATACTCTAGCACCAAAAGCAGCAAGTGTGATCCATACTGATTTTGAAAAAAACTTTATAAGAGCTGAAGCGGTTACCTGTGAGGATTTCATCAAATTTGGTAGTGCAGAAAAATGTAAAGAAAATGGAAGGCTTAGAATAGAAGGCAAAGACTATGTCGTAAAAGATGGAGACGTATTATATTTTAGGGTCAATCCTTGACCAAATTTTTTTCATACTCAAATAAACTAAAATAGTTAATAAAATTAAATAGATCATAACTTTAATTCCTGTTTTATGCCTTGTTTCCAATTCAGGTTCTGCGGCCCAAGCTAAAAAAGTTGTTACATCTTTTGCCATTTGATTAACAGTGGACTCGGTCCCGTCTGAGTATTCCACTAGTCCATCAATTAAATTGTTTGGCATCTTAATTTTATTACCGATCATATATTTATTGTAATAAACACCTTCATCCAGAGTTACTCCTGCTGGCGGATCTTCATAACCAACTAGGACGGAATATATGTAATTAGCTCCACCTTTTCTGGCTTTTACCAAAACCGACATGTCTGGAGGATATGCGCCACCATTCGCTGCTGTTGCTGCTTGTACATTTGGATAAGGATTTTTAAATTTATCTGAGGGCTTTCCAGGCCTAGTAAACATTTCACCCTGGTCATCAGGACCATCTTGAATCTCAAAACTTGACGCAATCGCCTTCACTTCTTCTTTCGAAAATTCTGGCCCCCCTGGTTCACCTAAATTTCTATAGCTCAGATATTGCATTGAATGACAAGAAGAACAAACTTCTTTATAAACCTGAAATCCTCTTTGAAGAGAGGCTCTGTCAAAAGTACCGGTTAGACCTTTAAAACTCCAATCAACTTTAATTGGATCAATCATTTCTGCGCTATACAATGATTTTACTGGGAGAAAAGATAATAATACTAAGCTAAATAATCTAATAATTTTAGACTTTATCATTTATCTTCCTAGCTAAAGATGGCTTCACACCTCCAGATAATACTGGCTCTGAAATGCTCATAGGAACAGGATCGGTCTTTTCCAAATAACCAACTACTGGCATTACAACAATGAAATGTAGGAAATAGTAAACTGTTCCTACCCTTGCTAATACTAGATAAATTCCTTCAGCTGGCATAGCTCCGACATAACCAAGCATAAGAACGTCTATGACTAAAATCCAAAAAAATTGTCTGTAAAGTGGTCTAAATACTGCTGACCTTACTTTTGAAGTGTCTAACCATGGTAACACAAACAAAATGAATATTGCGCTAAACATTAATATGACTCCGCCTAGTTTGTCAGGGACTGATCTTAAAATTGCGTAAAAAGGTAATAGGTACCACTCAGGAACAATATGTGCAGGAGTTACCATAGGATTGGCTGGTATATAATTATCTGAATGACCTAAAACATTTGGAACAAAAAATACGAATCCTGCGAAAATTATCATAAACATTAATAAAGCAAATGCATCTTTAATAGTTATATACGGATGAAAAGGAACAGTATCTTTAGACGGCTTTTTGATATCTATTCCAACTGGATTGTTATTTCCTGGAACATGTAGTGCCCAAATGTGTAATACAACTAAACCTAAAATTAAAAATGGGATTAAATAATGCAAACTAAAAAATCTGTTTAATGTCGGATTGTCTACAGAGTATGCTCCCCACAACCAAGTTGTAATGCTATCACCAACAAGTGGAATTGCACTAAATAAATTTGTAATTACTGTTGCTCCCCAAAAACTCATTTGACCCCATGGTAAAACATAGCCCATGAAAGCAGCGGCCATCATAAGTAAATAAATCAAAAGCCCAATAATCCAAATTACCTCTCTTGGAGATTTATACGATCCATAAAATAAAGATCTAAATATATGAATGTATACAGCTAAAAAAAACATTGAGGCACCGTTACTATGAATGTATCTAATCAACCATCCATAATTTACATCTCTCATTATATGTTCTATGCTCGCAAAAGCTAAATCAGCATGAGCTACATAATGCATTGCTAAAATAATTCCGGTTACAATTTGAGTCATTAAGCAAAAAGTTAAAATCCCACCGAATGTCCACCAATAGTTTAGGTTTTTAGGAGTTGGGTAGTCTGTTAAATGCGCTCCAAGGGTAAGTAATGGTAAACGATCATTAAACCATTTTCCTGCTTTTGATTTTGGTGTGTATTCGTGATCACTCATTTTTTTTATCCAATCTTTATAGTGTTACTGTCAACAAATTCAAATTTAGGTATTTCCATATTAGTTGGTGCCGGTCCTTTTCTTATTCTTCCCGAAACATCATAGTGCGATCCGTGACAAGGGCAGAACCAACCATTAAAATCACCTTTATCTTTAAGAGGCACGCAACCCAAGTGTGTACAAACACCTAACATTACTAGCCACTCATCTTTTCCCTCTTTTACTCTGTCCTCATCTTTTTGTGGATCAGGCAAATCGTCCAGATTTACAGCTCTTGCTTCTGCTATCTCATCTTGTGTTCTTCTTTTCAAAAAAACCGGTTTTCCTCTCCATAAAACTGTTATGGATTTTCCTGGCTCGATATTGCTGATGTCTACCTCAGTAGTAGCTAAAGCTTTTTGAGCCTTATCAGGATTCATCTGATCAATCATCGGCCAAATAACTGCTCCGACTCCAACTGCTCCTACCGTATAAGTAGCTGTGAATAGGAAGTCTCTTCTATTAACTTTTTTTTCTTCTTTGCTCATTTATTATGTATGTGCTTATAATGTAATTATTAAATAAAACCATATTATTAAAATTTCTAGGGTCAGAATGACACATAAATTGAGCTAAAATAATGCACATAGTACTATATAAACCTGATATCCCTCAAAATACAGCAGCTATAATTAGACTAAGTGCATGTTTAAAATTAAAACTACACATTATAGAGCCTTGTGGCTTTAATTTAAGCGATACAAGATTTAAAAGGGTCGTTATGGATTATATGGGAATGAGTAAAATTTTTAGATACGATGGTTATGACACTTTTTTAAAAAAACACAAAAATTCAAGAATTGTTTTGATGACAACTAAAGCCAAAAAATTATATCATAAGTTTAAATTTAAAAAAAATGATATGCTTTTTTTTGGAAGGGAAAGTGAAGGAGTTCCAGAAATATTACATCAAAGAATTAAAAATAAAATTAAAGTTCCTATGAATAAAAAAACTAGATCGTTGAATGTTGCAATGAGTGTAGCAATTATTTCCTCAGAAGCATTAAGACAGAATAATTTGTTAAAATAGTTTATGACAATCACTCCTTACTTTAAAAAGAAAATGACTGATAGTTGGTTTTCTTATTTACAAGTTCAAATTTGTAAAGAATTTGAACATTTAGAAAATAATAGAATTAGATTTTATAAAAGAGAATGGAATAAAAAGAAAAAAAATGAGGGTGGTGGAACTTCATTTCTTTTAACTGGAGGAAAGGTATTTGAAAAGGTAGGTGTTAATAAATCAACTGTATCAGGAGTCTTTGCAAAAAAATTTAGATCAAAAATTTTAGGTGCGAGTAAAAATGGAAAATATTGGGCTTCAGGAGTTTCGGTAGTCGCACATATGAAAAATCCAAAAATACCTGCTATTCACTTTAATACTAGATTCATAGTAACTTCAAAAGAGTGGTTTGGGGGTGGAATGGATGTTACCCCAAGTCATAAAGACGAAAAAGAAAAAAATATTGTTCATGATCAATTAAAAAAAATTTGTAAACAAAATAAAAAAAACTACAAAAAATATAAAAAATGGTGCGATGATTATTTCTTTTTACCGCATAGAAATGAAGCTCGAGGAATTGGAGGAATATTTTTTGACTATGAGACTAAAAATTGGGTGAAAAATTTTAAATTTATAAGAGATCTTGGTTTTGCTTTTATAGATATTTCTAAGTTAATTGTTAATAGAAAAAAAAAATTAAAATGGACAAAAGCAGATAAAGAAAAACAGTATTTAAAAAGAGGAAGATATGTTGAGTTTAACTTACTTTACGACAGAGGGACAAGATTTGGTTTAAACTCGGGTGGAAATATTAATTCAATTTTGATGTCACTTCCCCCTAAAGCTAAGTGGAAATAATTATGGATAAAGAACCAATTACAGTAAATGGTCTTAAAATTTTAAAATCTGAATTAGAAGATTTAAAAAATGTACAAAGACCAAAAGTTGTTGAGGCAATTGCTGAAGCTAGATCGCATGGGGATTTGAAAGAAAATGCTGAATACCATGCTGCTAAAGAACAACAGGCTTTAATAGAAAGTCGTGTGATAGCAATCAATGATTTAATTGCAAGAGCAAATGTTATTGACGTAACAAAAATAGAAAATAACGGAAAAGTAATTTTCGGTTCAACAGTTAGAGCACAAGATCTAGAAACTAGTAAAAAAATTTCTTATAGACTCGTCGGTCAAGATGAGGCTGATATTAAAAAAAATTTGATATTTTTTAAGAGTCCAATAGGTAAAGCATTAATAGGTAAGAATAAAGGTGAAATGGTAAGCGTAAACACACCGTCAGGAGAAAGAAATTTTGAAATTCTTGATGTTGAGTATATCTAATTTAAGTTAATTTTTATAAGTTCTTTTATTTTTTCATCAGATATTTTAAAACCATTCTTTATCCACTCTTCTTCGATAGTCTTTAAAACTTTTCCCAATGATTCGCCTTCATTCATTCCATTTTTCTTAAGATATTCTCCGTCTATATGAAACTTTGGAACTTTTAACTTCGTTATCCTTTTCAAAGTTTCAGAAAAATCTTGTAATTTAATTTTGGAGTTTTTAGCGAAATGTATAAAATTTAAAGAAATTAAGTTACTCTTTCCATAAATATAAATATTTTTTAACAAATCCTTATAAAAAAAATTCTTGTTTTTTTGTATTTCACTTAAGTTTAAAGCTAAATTTTCTAAATTATTTTTAAGCTTATTTGAAACATTATATTTATGAGCAAAATATTCATGATTATCCTTTTCGTCTATTAATATTGTAGCAAGTATTATTTCTTTATTTAGTTGGTTGTTATTATAGACTTTTTTTAATCGTTCTAATCTATCAAGATAAAAAAATTCAGGAAATATCATATTGAATATCTCTTTTAAATTCTTATTCTCATTAATCCTGAAAAAATTTTTTAAGCTTAATATCTTAAATAATTCTACTAAAATCCTTTCTTTAGAGATTATTTTAATCCCATTTAAATTTTCTTTTATTATATCGCTAGTTGAGGTTTCAACGTTAATGTCATACATAATTTTAAATCTTAGAAATCTAATTATTCTTAGATAATCTTCCTCTATTCTTTTTTGTGGATTGCCAATAAATTTGACGTTTTTATTTTCAAGATCTGTCGTTCCCATTTGAGGATCAAAAATTTTACCGTTTATATCTAGATAAATTGCATTGATGGTAAAATCTCTTCTTTCTGAGTCTAATTGCCAATTATCTGTATATTCAATTATAGCATGTCTGCCGTCAGTTATTTTATCTTTTCTTAACGTTGTTATTTCAACTTTATGATTTTTAGATTTTAAAGTGATAGTTCCATGTTTTAACCCTGTATCTATAATCTTTAAATTTGTGCCTTTAAACCTCTCTTTAATTTCATCTACAGTCAATATAGTGGAAACATCGATATCATCAATGGCTTCACCTAAAAGGTGCTTTCTTACACAACCGCCAACAAATCTAGCTACAGTTTTGTCTTTTGAAAAATTCTTATGAAGGGTTTTAAAAATAAATTTCAATTCTTTATGTTTATAAAAAGGAAAAAAAATTCTTTTTAATTTCTGTATGAAGTTTAAACTTAGATTAAGCATAAATCTTTGGCTGGGGCACTAGGATTCGAACCTAGGATGGCGGTATCAAAAACCGCTGCCTTACCGCTTGGCTATGCCCCAATGTTAAGTTTTTGATATATCATAAATTTGTAAATTTAAATAGTTTTTGCAACTGATAACCAGTAGTTGGGATATTTTGACCTTATACTATTTAAGGCAGCTTTAGCTGACTTTTTACTTTTAAATACACCGTAACATACTGACCCAGAGCCTGTCATTCTAGAGAAATAGCATCCTTTTCTTTTTGAAATATCATTTATAATCTTTTTAATAATCGGATATTTGTTCTCCACAATAGATTGTAAATCATTATGTTTACTAGTTAAAAGTTTAACAAATTTACTTGTAGTTTTGAGTTTTTTTAAATTGTATTTAGATTTTGGGGAATAGATCTTAACCTTCGAATAGATATATTTAGTCGAACATTTAATGTTTGGATAAACCAATAAAAAATGTAGCTTATGTTTTTTTGGAAGAGTATTAATCGTATTAAGATTGCTTAAAAAACCTTGCTTATAAAAAAATAGTTTTAAGTCAGATCCTATTTTACTACCTAAATACTTTAGTAAAAGTTTATTATTTTTTTTCTTTGCTAAATATTTGATTAAAAATGCTGAATTACTTGTTCCACCTCCCATGCCTGCGAATACAGGTATTCGTTTGTTAATTAAAATCATATATTGATCAGAAATTATATTTTTTTTTCTTAGTAAGTTTAAAACACTTACAATTGAATTATCTTTTTTATTTATAAGTTTTCCAAATTTTCCATGGAATTTAATAATATCCTTTTTACCAGTTATTTTTTTTATTTTAATTTTATCAAATAAGTCAATTAAACAAAAATAAGATTGTATGTTATGTAGTTTATTCTTGCCTTTTAATCTTTTATTTACAGTTAATGATAGATTAATTTTTGAAAAAGATTTTAATATCATGTTAAAGACCTGATATTAGTTTAATCTTTATACTTTCTTTTAAATCCTTCTCTGTGTCTTCAAGATTTAAAACATATTTCCAATAGTATCTTGCCTGTATCTTGTTTCCATTCATCCATAGAGCATCTCCATAATGATCATTAACAGTTGGGTCTGCTGGTAATAATTTAACTGCTGACTGAAGATATTTTTTTGACTCATTATATTTTTTTAATTTAAAATACGCCCATCCTAATGAGTCTATAATATAAGGATCATTAGACCTTAACTCATTTGCTTTTTGGAGCATTTCCAAAGATTTTTTAATCTTTACTCCTTGTTCAATCCAAGAATAAGCTAAATAATTAATAACGTAAGCTTGATCTGGACTTGCATGTAATGAGGACAACAAATCTTTCTCAGCTTTGTCCCACTCTCCAATTCTTTCGTAGGCAACTCCCCTTCCGTCAGTAGCTTTTGGATACAAGGTATGATTTATGTCTATATTTTCGATTATATCAGAATATAATTTTATTGACTCCTCAAAACGCTCATTGCTTTTCAAAAATTTTGCATAATCGTATTTTTCATAAATATTTTTTTCAGGTATTTTATTATACGCCCTCTTTAATATCTTTAGGGCTTGCTTTTCTTTTTTTTCTTGTATTAGAATGTTTGCGCTTTGCTTAGCTGCATACCAATGATAAGCCGAACCTTTATTACTAACTGCGCTATAAATTTTTTTAGCTTGGCCTAAATTATCAATGTTATAAAAATTTTCAGCTAACAAAGTATCAAATGAATGAAAATTATCATTTAAAAATTTTGAAATATTCAAATAAAAGTTTGAAAGAGAATAAATTTGTTGTGATGCTAAAGCATTAGCTGTTATGTAAAATATCTCTGCAATAACATGAGATAAATTCTGGCAATTAAAATTTTTAACAGGCTTATTATTATCAAGATCTAGTTTATATTGATTTAGTAATAGATTTCTTGGGTATTGTTTAATTGCTTTTTTTAAGATTTTTTTTTCTTTATCAAATTTACCTATACTGGATAAATATAATGCATAAAAATAATTATATCTTGAAAAGTTTGAATTTTTGTCAGCAAAAAGGTTTTCGAAAAAAAACTCTGTTTTTTTACTTTTATAAAAACAGTGTAAAAAAACGTTCTGAATAGCTTTTAAATTTTCAAATTTTGGATTAATACCATTAATTTTTTTCTGAGCTGAGTTAAGATCTAAACTTTTAAAACTATTCCAATTTAAAAGTGAGATTGATACAAAATCATTAAGAAAAAAATTAGATTTTCTTTTTTTAAGTTTTGAAAAATATCGATGTGCTAATTCATGTTTCCCGTTTTTAAGATAATAAATTCCTATTATTAAATCACTTTCGAAATTAGCAGATTTTCTAATTTCTAATTTTCTTGAATAATTATAAGCCTCGTTAAATTTACCTGAATTTATAAGCGAAAATAAATATCTTGATGAATAATTAGAATGTTTATTTTCTAAACCATCTAATTTTTTTAAAAACTTATAAGACTCACCGTATTTGTTATCGTTAAAAAGTAATATTCCTGTGAAATAATTTGCAACATTTTCACCATTTTCAAATTTGTCTACATTTCTAGCATGAAGTGTAGAAAAAAAAATGGTGACAAAAAACAATTGTAAGATAAGTTTAAAAATGACTTTAAATATAATCATAAATTCTCATGATAAAAAAAATTAACACTAAAACCATAAAATTAATAAAATTTTATAATCTAATTAACTACAATTTAATTTATAACAATAAGGCAATAAATCGCTATAGAAAAGAAAATTTTGAAGCATCAGAGGATAAGATTAAAAGGTTAGAGTTGCTAAAAAGATCAATTTTAAATTTAAAAAATTGTGATTTAAAAAAACAAGCTAAAAATATTGTGTTTAGCGACGGAAATCCAAAATCAAAGATAATGCTTATAGGAGAGGCTCCTGGTGCAAATGAGGATCAGGAAGGATTACCTTTTGTTGGTAGAGCCGGACAATTGTTGGATAAGATGTTATCTGCGATCGATTTAAATAGAGAAAAAGTCTATATTTCAAATATCATTAATTATCGTCCCCCTGAAAATAGAAGACCTTCTGAGGAAGAGATGAAAAGATATTTGCCATTTATAAAAAAGCATATTGAGATAATTAACCCAAAAATATTAGTATTACTTGGAAGCACTGCTATGAATGCACTTATTGGAAATGAAGTTGTGATTTCTAAGATGCGAGGTAAGTGGATAGAAAAACAATTTGGAAATTGTAGCACTTCAGTAATTATCACATTTCATCCTGCTTTTTTAATGAGACAGCCAGGTCAAAAAAAAATGGCGTGGGTTGACCTTAAAATGATTAGAGATAAAAAAATAAAACTTAAGATATAATTAAATAATTGTATGGTTACAGCTGGTGTAGATGAGGTGGGAAGAGGATGTTTAGCTGGACCTGTGGTTTCAGCAGCTGTTATATTGAAAGAAACAATTAATCTAAAACTGTTAAAAGATTCTAAAAAAATTACTTTCAAAAAAAGAATTGAAATTGCAGACCACATTAAGCTTCATTCCATTTATGCTATTGGCGTTGCATCAGTTGAGGAAATTCATAAATTGAATATTCTTCAAGCAGCTCTACTCTCAATGAAACGAGCCATTGATAGATTATCAACTACTCCAGAGTTAGTTTTAATTGATGGAAATTTTGCGCCAAAAGGTTTGACAAATTTTAAAACCATAATTAATGGAGATGAAAAAATTAAATCTATAAGCGCAGCCTCAATAATAGCCAAAGTTTTTAGAGATCAATTAATGATAAAATTGTCCGAAAAATTTAACTATTATGCTTGGGAGAGAAACTTTGGTTATGGAACTAAGGCACATATGGATGGTCTTAAAAAATTCGGAATAACATCTCATCACAGAAAAGGTTTTAAACCAATATACAAGATGTTGTCGAACTAAGATACAATATCACTAAAAAACACTTTTTTTTTCTAAAATAGTTTGACCAAAGATTCAATTTAAGGTTGAATCTTCTAATGTCAAAATTGTTTAACAAAATTATTAATGGAAATTGTCTCTCAGAAATAAAAAAAATTCCTGATAAATCTTTTAACTTAGTTTTTGCTGATCCACCCTACTACATGCAAATCGGTGAAAGTTTAACAAGACCAGATGCAAGCAAAGTAAATGGTGTCAATGACGAGTGGGATCACTTTAACAGTTTTAAACATTATGACGATTTTTGTAAGTCTTGGTTATTAGAATGTAAAAGAATTTTAAAAGACAATGGGAGCATTTGGGTAATAGGTTCATATCACAATATTTTTAGACTTGGATATCATTTACAAAATTTAAATTTTTGGCTTCTGAATGATGTTATTTGGAGAAAAAATAACCCTATGCCAAATTTTAGGGGCACTAGGTTTACTAATGCCCATGAAACACTGATTTGGGCATCAAAAAATAAAAAATCTAAATACACTTTTAATTATCAATCCTTAAAATGTTTAAATGATGACTTGCAAATGAGATCTGACTGGATACTTCCGATTTGTAATGGTAAAGAACGATTAAAGAAGAATGGTAAAAAAATTCATTCAACGCAAAAACCAGAAGCGCTTTTACACCGTATTATTTTAGCCACAACAAATAAAGGAGACACTATCTTTGACCCTTTTTTAGGCACTGGAACAACAGCAGTGGTATCTAAAAAATTGGGTAGAAAATATTTTGGAATAGAAAAAGACAAAAAATATTTTAAGGCTGCTGTAGAACGAATAAATAAAACAAAAGCTATAGAAGAAAGCTATTTAGATACAATTCAAAATAATAAATCTAAACCTAGAATACCTTTTGGTTCTCTTGTAGAACTTGGAATATTAAAACCTGGTACTAAGCTATTTGATCCGAAAAAAGAGATAAATGCTAAAATTATGGCTGATGGAAGCATCAAATATAAAGAGTCCGAAGGTTCTATCCATAAAGTAGCAGCAAAAATTATGGGAGCTGAAAGTTATAATGGCTGGACATATTGGCATTGTGATATAAACGGATCTACAGTTGTTATTGACAGTTTGAGGCAGAAATTTATCTCAGAAACAAAAGCCTAATTTTTATAAACTTTGCCTAAATAATTTTTAACGAAGAATTTTCGCTTCACTAAAAACTTCAATAACAGATTCCTTATTTTTTGTAAAAACGAGCTCGAAAAGTGAAATGCAAAGAAATTAAAATTTGATCTATTTTTCACAATTTTTGCTCTTTTTGATCTCACCTCAAAATAATTATTTTTTTTATCAAGCTTCTCATGTTTTAATAATTTAAATATTTCAAAAGCACTTTCTATAGATTGACCGGCTCCTTGTGCAAGAGTTGGCAAAAAACCATTAAAAGCATCTCCAATATAAAATACTTTTTTATTTGTAGAGGGAAGAATCTTTGGGGTAAAATATAACGGCCATGTTTTAATTTCATTATCAAAAATATTTTTTAATTTAGGGTTTTGTTTTAAAACTGTTTCTTGAATTAGTTGTTTAGTGTTATTTGGTTCATATTTTTTACATCTAATTATACAAACCATATTAAGCTCTTTTTTCTTATTAATTGGATAAATAACAATATGGCTATTGCTTCCAAGCATTAAACTAATGTTTTCTTCATAAATATTTAAATCAAATTTTGAATTTAATATCACTCTTGCTGCTATAGCTTTCTTAAATTTTGGTTCTACTTTTTTCTTCTCAAAGAAAGATTTGGTGTTTGAAAATATTCCGTCTGCAGCAATAACAAAATCTACTAGATCGTTTGTGTTATCATCGAATTTAATCAGAACTTTATCTTTAAGCTCAGAGACTTCTTTTATTTTTTTTCCAAATCTTAAATGTTGTGTATATATATCTTCCTTCAAAAATTCGATTAAGGTTGATCTTTGCAAAGTTGTGTACCTTGCTTCAATACTATTAAATTTAGATAAATTTAAATCACATATTTTTTCATTTCGAATATCGTAAAAATCTATTTTTTTTGGATGAAATATCTTTTCATTATTAATTTTATTAAAATTAATTTCATTTAAGATTTTTATACTATTGGTTGCTAGCTGAATACCATAACCTTCTTCTAGAGATAAGCTGTCATCTCTTTCGTAAACCATAAATTCATGATCAGTATATTTTTTTATTAAATTTGCTAGAGTTAGTCCAGCAATTCCAGCACCGATTATTGCAATTTTTTTTTTCATTAAAATAAAATTGATACTTGTCTAAATATCTTTTTTGTAAAGGTTGGAATAAACTCCTCATTTTTTTCTAAAGAATACCAATTAAAAGAGGAAGGAATTTTATTTGAAAATTTATAGTATAAATTGATTTTAAGTTTTTTGTTTGAAATATTATTTCTATAACTTTTCAAAAATTTCCAACTATTATTTTTTTTGTTTTTTTTTGTTTCGCGAATTTCAGGTAAGCTAAACTTACTTAAAAAACTAAGTTCATTATTTTTTTTTAATGCTATTTGTTTTTTTTTATTTATATAACAAAAAACATCATAATTTTTATTTTTTTTCATTCTAAATTTAACACTTTTAATTTTATTTGAAGATTTAAAATATTTACAATTATTATTCAAATTGCAATCATTGCAAATTGGGTTTTTAGGTTTACAAATTATTGCACCAAACTCCATTAATCCCTCAACTAAATCTGAGTTTCTTTTTGAACTAAAGAGTTTTTCATTATTTACTTCCACAAATTTATTAAAATCGATTTTATTTTCTTGCATATTAATAATTCTTGATAATACCCGTTTAACATTGCCATCGATAGCTATAACAGGTTTATTATGAACTAATCCTAATAATGCGTTAGCTGTATAATTTCCTACTCCAGGAAGATTTTTTATCTCCACAATTGATTTTGGTAATCTTGAATTATATTTTTTAGTTAATATTTTTGAGGTTTTTAAAAGATTTCTAGCTCTTCTATAATAACCAAGCCCTTCCCACAATTTTAAAATTTCATTTTCAGTACAATTTGAAAAAGATCTCAATGTTTTAAATCTTTTAGTCACTTTTAAAAAATACGGGATAACAGTTTTTACTTGAGTTTGTTGCAACATAAATTCACTTAAAACTCTATAATAGAGCTTTTTTGGTGAATTTTTGCTAACACGCCAAGGTAAACTGCGTTTATTATTATCGTACCAACTCAGAATTTTTTTTGATAAATTAAATTTTATATGCATAACAAAGATAATAGTAAATATAAGAATTTCATACAAGGTTTGAGACCTTTTTCTGCCTCTATACCAAAAACTTTAAAAAAATATTTAAAAAAAGGTGGATATAACTATTCAAATATTATTGATAACTGGACCAAAATGGTAAGTAAGGAAATATCAAATTCCTGTTACCCTACTACTGTAAAAATGAATAAAGAAATGAAAGATGGAACTTTAGTCTTAAATGTTTTGCATGGAAAAGAATTAGAAATCGAATATGCAAAAAAAGAAATTATTGACAAAATCAATAGTTTTTTTGGATATAATTGTATTAGTCAAATTACTTTAAAAATTGTTCATGAAAAAATTATATCTAAAAAAAAGGAGCAAATAAAAATGAATGATTACAAAAAAATTAATGAAAAAATAAATAAAGTTGATAATAATCAACTAAGAAGTTCTTTGAATAATTTTTGGAAAGCGTTCAGTGAAAAAAATGATTAAAACTTTTTTAAAAATAATTCTTTTTATTTCAATTTCTTTTTCAGTTAATGCTGAAGATAAAATTTTAAAAATTGGAAACGATAATGCAAAAGTGACTGTCAAAGTTTTTTCATCCCTAACATGTCCTCATTGTGCAAGTTTTCACAAAAATGTTTTTGAAAATTTAAAGAAAGAATATATTGATAAAAATTTAGTAAAATTTGAACACCATAGTTTTCCTTTAGATTTAGCTGCACTTAATGCAGAAATAATTATTAGATGTCACACAGACATGAATAAAGAATTTCAATTATTAGGTGAAATTTATAAAAAACAAAATCAATGGGCTGTTGGATCTGATATAAATATTATCAACGAATCTATTAAAAAGATCGGTTTAAATTCTGGTTTAAGTGAAAGTAAAATGAGTGATTGTCTTAATGATGAAAATGCACAAAATCAAATTTTAAGTGAGAGGATTGAAGCGCAAAAAAAATATAAAATCCAATCAACGCCGACAATATTTATCAATGATAAAAAATATGATGGCAAACATGAATTTAAAGCTTTTAAGAAAGTTATAGAGAAAAATTTATAAAAATGAGGTTTAAAAATCTAGAAATTAATGGTTTCAAATCTTTTTCTGATAAAACAAATTTTTTAATCGAAAACGGCTTGACCGGAATAGTTGGTCCTAATGGTTGCGGTAAATCAAATATTGTGGAGGCTTTAAGATGGTGTATGGGTGAAAATTCACCTAAGAGCATGAGAGGCTCTGGGATGGAAGATGTAATATTTTCGGGCACATCAAACAGACCATCAAAAAATATTTCTGAAGTTGCATTATTAATGGACAACAAAACCAAAGAGGGACCAACACAATATAGAGATTTTGACGAAATTGTAATAAGAAGAAAAATAGAAAAGGATAAAGGATCTAAATATTATATTAATGATAAAGAGGTAAGGGCTAGAGATGTTCAAACTTTTTTTGCTGATTTGTCTACTGGAGCTCATTCACCCTCTTTGATAAGCCAAGGAACAATTGGACAACTCGTAACAGCTAAACCAATTGAAAGAAAATCAATACTTGAAGAAGCGGCTGGTATTTCGGGAATTCACGCAAGAAGGCAAGAGGCCGAAACAAGGTTAAATGCTGCTGAAAATAATTTAAAAAGAGCTGATGAGCTTAAAAGACAACAGCAAAAACAACTTGATAATTTAAAAAAACAAGCTGAAGAGGCAACTAGATATAAAGAGATATCAAAAGAAATAAAAAAAATTGAGACAGGATTATATTATTTAAAAATTCAAGAAATACAAAAAGACAAAAAACAAATAACAGAAAAATTAAGTGAATTAGAAGATGAAATAAGTGCTGTAAATATAGACTTTAACCATAACAGTAACTTGCTTGAAGAAGAAAGTAAAAAACTCTCTCCATTAAGGGATAAAAAAATTGAGAGTGTCGCAAAAATTCAGAAGCTCAATTTAGATATGACTGGTTTAGATGAAGAAGAGTCCAGAGTTAAATCATTAAAATTGAAACTTGAAAAATCTATTAAAACGGTTGAGTCAGATTTAGAACGTGAGAGAAGTATTTCTCTAGATGCAGATTTAAACGAAAAAAGAATACTACAAGAAAAAAATACATTATTAAAAACAGAAAACGAACTTATTGAAGTAGAATCTGCTTCATCAAAGGAATTAGGTAAATCAAAGGCTAATTTAAATAATTTACAAACTGAACTTGATGAGTTGTTAAAAAAAATTGAAGCCTATATAGATGATGGAAAAAAGCTAACAAAAGATGTTTTTCGTGAATTAAAAGAATTAGTAAGAAAGATAACGCTTTCCCAAGAGGAATATGCTGAAAAGTTTGGTAAAAATAAATCTATCCAAAGTGACTCGATTAAAAGAAAAGAAAGAATAAAAAATATTGATATTGAGCTTGAAAATTGGAGAAACTTGAAGATTAATTCAGAAAAAATGATATCTGAGTTAAATGAAAGAAAAAATAAAATTCAATTAGAACAGGAAGAAAATCAAAAAAATCCGGAAAGAATAGCTACCTCAAAGGGACAAAATTTACAAAACTTAGAAAATACAAAAAAAAGAAATGAAGAAATAGAAAGTGAATTAATAGAAATTGAAAAAAAATATAATTTGATTAATCAAAATTTAAAAGAAATTCAATCTAGATTATCAAGTTTAAAAGAAAATAAAGCTAGAAATGAAGCAACAATCGAAGGAATCGATAATAGAAAAAAAGATTTAATGTACTCAGTAAAAAATGAATTAGGGATTGAAAACGAGTCTTCGTTGTTAGGACAGTCAGATTTGAGTAATATATCTCTAGAAGAGTTGCCAAGTATAGAAGATCAAACAAATAAAGTTGAAAAAATTAAAAAGCAAAGAGACTCTCTTGGATCTGTTAATCTGAAAGCTGACGAAGAAACAAAAAAATATGAGACGGAAATTAAAAAAATGGAAGATGATAGAGCTGACCTATACTCTGCAATAGTTAAACTAAAAAATGGTATAGATGAATTAAATCAAAAAGGTAGAGAAAGACTTATAGAGGCATTTACAAAAGTAAATAGAAAATTTAATGAAGTCTATACAAAACTGTTTAGTGGAGGAACTGCTAAAATTGAATTGGTTGACTCAGATGATCCATTAGAAGCAGGATTAGAAATGTTTGCTTCTCCTCCTGGGAAAAGACTTCAATCAATTACTTTATTGTCAGGTGGAGAACAAGCTTTAACAGCATTGTCGCTTGTTTTTGCAGTTTTTTTAGTAAATCCCTCACCCATTTGTGTATTAGATGAAGTTGATGCTCCATTAGATGATGCCAATGTAACAAGATTTTGTGGCTTGCTTGATGAACTTACAAAAATAACTAAAACAAAATTTATAATTATTACTCACCATGCTCTGACTATGTCTAGGATGCATAGACTCTATGGTGTAACTATGGCTGAACAAGGCATTAGCCAACTAGTTTCGGTAGACCTACAAAAAGCTGAAGAGCTCGTAGCTTAAAAAATATTAATATAATGACAAATCCTGAAGATTTAAAAACTCGCCTAAAAATTGCAAGGTCAAAAATTAAAAATCAAATGCTTTCGGAAAGAGACAAAAAAGGCTCTTTTATGGGTAGTGCATTTAAATTAGGCACGGAATTGGTTGCTGCTGTGGGGGTTGGGACAATAATTGGGTTTATTTTGGATAGTTGGTTTGGTACTAAACCTTGGTTAATAATAATTTTCTTTTTTTTAGGGGCTGCCGCTGGAATGTTAAATGTAATCAAAGCAGCTAATAAGATGCAAAAGGATGATTAATTTATAGGATATTTATGGCAAGTAATCCAATGCAACAATTTACAGTCTATAAAATTGGGCCTGAAATTAAAATTGCAGGTGTAGACCTGTCTTTTACTAATGCAAGTTTGTTTATGGTTGTAAGTACAACAATTATAATAGCTTTTTTGTATTTTGGGTCACGAGAGAGAAAAATAATTCCCAGCAAAATTCAATTAATTACAGAAATGCTCTATAATTTTGTTGCAAAAATGATTAGTGATACTGCTGGTTCGAAAGCAAAACCTTATTTTCCATTTATATTTAGTTTATTTTTGTTTGTGTTAATTTGTAACATGGTGGGAATGCTTCCTTACTCTTTCACTGTTACAAGTCACATTATAGTAACTTTAATTATGGCTTTATTTATTTTTGTTGCGGTTACTATAATAGGTTTTGTAAAGCACGGATTTAAATATTTAAATATTTTTGTTCCTAGCGGTGTTCCAGCTGTTTTATTACCGCTAATTACTGTCATAGAAATAATTTCTTATTTAAGCAGGCCGGTAAGCTTATCGGTAAGGTTATTTGCTAATATGATGGCAGGACATACAATGTTAAAAGTTTTTGGAGGCTTTGTCGTAAGCCTTGGAATATTAGGCGGATGGTTACCGCTTAGTTTTTCAGTAGCACTAACTGGTTTGGAAATTTTAGTTGCATTTTTACAAGCTTATGTTTTTGCAATATTAACCTGCATCTATTTAAATGATGCATTAAATTTACACCATTAATAAAAGGAGGAAAAATGGAGTTAGAAGCGGCAAAAATGATTGGGGCTGGTTTAGCTGCAATCGCATTAGCTGGAGCAGGTGTGGGTATCGGAATAATTTTTGGTAACTACCTATCTGGCGCAATGAGAAATCCGTCTGCAGCTCAAAAACAATTCCCTAATTTGCTTTTGGGATTTGCTTTAGCAGAGGCAACTGGTTTATTTGGTCTTGTAGTAGCTTTAATTATTTTATTTGCATTTTAATTAAGTTAGATATGAGAAATTTATTAGGAATCTTAATAATAGCTATTGCTATTAACACAAGTTTGTTTGCGGCTGAGGCAGGCATGCCTCAGCTGGATCCGAAGTATTGGGCATCACAGGCTTTTTGGTTAATTTTAGTTTTTACAGTTCTTTATATTTCGATATCAAAATTTTATTTACCCAAAATTAAATATAGCCTTAACAATAGGGAAAATAAGATTAAAGATGATCTAGAGGATGCTAATAAATTTAATGATCAGTCAGAAAAAAAAATTAAAGAGTATGAGACTATCATGGAAAATGCAAAAAAAGATGTAGCAAAAATATATTTAGAGTCCAAAAATATTTTAGATAAAGATATTCAAACTAAAAAGATTAAAATTGAAAAAGAAATTGAAAATGAGATTTTAAAGGCTCAGAAAGAAATAATTGAACTTAAAAAAAATTCCATATCTTCAATTCAAATTATTTCAAAAGATATCGCATCAAAAATTATTGAAAATATATCTGGAGAAAGACTGAATGAGAGTAGCATTAAAGCTGCTGTAGAAGAAGTAAGCAAGAAAAATATTGGGAAATATCTATGACATTAGATGCAACTTTTTGGGTCACAGTTTCTTTTTTTATATTTGTTGGAATTTTAATCTACTTCAAAATACCCCAAAAAATAAAAGTTTTGTTGGATGAAAATATTTCGAATATTAAAAATCAAATAAATGAAGCTGAAAAATTGAAAGAAGATGCAAAAAATATTTTGACTGAGCATGAAAAAAAAATAAGTAATTCAAAAAATGAGGTTAAAGCAATGATAAATAAAGCAAATGACCAAGCAGACAAAAATGTTATCAGAACAAATAAAGAATTTCATAATCTCATGGAAAATAGAAAAAAGAATGCTGAGGAGAGGATTAGACAGCTAAAAAACCAAGCCATTAAAGATATTAAAAACGCCTCTGTCAAAATAGGCATCGAGTCAGTTGAAAAACTCATAAAAAACTCACTTGACAAAAGCAAATTAGACAAAATTTATAGCTCTAGTATCGAGGAAACAAAATTAGCACTTAAGAAAAAATCCAGTTAGTATAGGCCATAAACTATATGGCAAAAAAAATAATAGTTATTGGCTCAGGCTTTGGTGGACTAGCGGCGTCGCTAAGATTAAAAGCCAAAGGTTATAGTGTAACTTTAATTGAAAAACATCCTGATTTGGGGGGTAGAGCAAGAGTATTTAAAAGGGGAAATTTTACCTACGATGGTGGTCCTACTGTAATCACTGCTCCATACCTATTAAAAGAATTATTTGATTTATTTAACAAAAAAATTTCAGATTATGTTGAAATAGTCCCTTTAAGTTTATGGTACAGATTTGTATTTAGTGATGGGCAAACTTTTGATTACTCTGGTGATGAGAAATCAATGGAGGAAGAAGTGAAAAAGTTTTCAGACAAAGACTTTAGAGGATATAATAACCTAGTAAAGTTTACTGAGAAAATTTTCAATAAGGGTTTTACAGATCTTGCAGATAAACCTTTTAACAATCTTACTTTCATGCTTAAACAAGTTCCATCATTATTGCATTTAAAAAGTTATAAGTCTGTTTTTCAACTGGTTTCAAATTATATTTCTAATGAAAAATTAAGAAGGGTTTTCAGTATGCATCCTCTCTTAGTAGGTGGTAATCCTTTTACCACAACCTCAATTTATACATTAATTTTATTTTTAGAAAAAAAATGGGGTATACACTATTCAATGGGAGGGACAGGCAACGTGGTAAAAGCATTAGAAAAATTAATAAAGGAGGAAAATATTAAAATTATTAAAGATGCTGAAGTGACTGAGATCATTTCTACCAAAAACAAAGTTACGGGGGTGAAAACAAACAATTCTAAGATTATTGATTGTGACTATGTTGTTTGTAACTCAGATCCACCAAACGTGTATCAAAATTTAATAAAGTCTAAAGATAATTATAGTTTTTTATTTAAACAAAAAATGAAAAGGATGGATTACTCCATGGGCTTATTTGTTTATTATTTTGGATCTAAAAAACAATACAAGAATGTAGCTCATCATACAATCTACTTTGGAAATTCTTATGAAAAACACCTAGATAAAATATTTGAGAAAAAAACTCTTTCTGAAGATATTAGTTATTATTTGCATAGACCTTCAGCCACAGACCCCAATATGGCGCCAAATGGTCAAGATGCATTTTATGTTTTAGTCCCCGTACCAAATAATTTATCAAATATAAATTGGTCTAGTGAGGGTGAAAAATTCAAAAATCTAGTTTTAGATAAAATGAGTAAATCAGTATTGCCTGGAATAAAAGAAAATGTAATAAGCGATTTTTATCTGACTCCTGATTACTTTGAAAATGACTTAGCAACGCTTCATGGTTCGGGATTTTCAATTCAACCTAAATTTTCACAATCAGCATATTTTAGATTTCATAATCAGTCAGAGGTATTTGATAATTTGTATTTTGTGGGTGCTGGAACACATCCTGGTGCAGGAATGCCAGGTGTATTATCATCTGCTAAGATATTAGATAGATTGTTTTAATGACAGGCCTTATAAAAAAACATGCAAAATCATTTTACTGGGCAAGTTTTTTTTTATCAAAAGAAGTGTTTAAGAAATGTTCATTTTTATATAACTTTTGCAGAACCCTAGATGATATTGTTGATGATAATAAGATGTTAGACGCAAAACAACAAGAATTTTTAAACTTCAAAAAAAATTTTACAGATAAAAATTTTAATAATCCAATAATAAGGGAAATGTGGTCAATTATAGATAGTGAAAACATTTCTAAAAAAGTTGTGATTGACCTATTTGATGGTGTTGAAACAGATTTAAAGGAAAAAGTGCAAATTAATTCAAAAAAGGAATTATTGGTTTATTCTTATAGAGTTGCAGGTACAGTTGGTTTAATGATGTCAAAAATTCTTAAGGTAAATAGTAAAGAGGCTTTAAAAGGTGCAATAGATCTTGGTATTGCGATGCAACTTACTAATATTGCCCGGGATGTTTGTGAAGATAAAATTCGTAATAGAAAATATATTGAACATGATTTTTCATCAATTCAGAAAATTATCGAAGAGTCACAAGTGTTTTATGAAAACTCGTTTAACTCTATGAGTTGCATACCAATTCAATCAAGATTTTCAGTTATTGTTGCAAGAAGAATTTACAAAAAAATCAATGATTACATTCTTAAACAAAAAAATATTGAAAATTATAATAAAGCTGGAAAAATATATGTTCCAGTATTTGAAAAAATAATTCAAACTTTTTTATCTTTTTTTGACTTCATAAAGTTATTATTTATTCAAAATTTAAATTACGATAATCATATAAATCACAATATTTTGAAAGAGGAAATTAACATAAATGAAAGAATTTAATTACGTTATTGTCGGCGGAGGTTGTGCGGGATTATCTTTAGCATATGAACTTGAGATTAATAATAAATTAAAAGATAAAACTCTTGCAATAATTGAAACACGTGGAGAATATAAAAGAGACAAAACATGGTCCTTCTGGAAAGTTTTTGATCATAGTTTTAATGACTGTGTCATTAAAAGTTGGGATAACTTTACAATTAACACCTCAGAGAATTCTCATGAATTAAGAAATAAAGATTTTCCATACCAAAGTATTGATAGTGGAAAATTTTATAAAAAAATAAACTATAAACTTTCTGCTAATCAGAATGTAAGTTTTTTTAAAAATCTAGATGAAGTTAATTCAGAAAATTCAATTATCTTTAATAGTGTTATGAAAGAAAAACCTAATAAATCCAAGCTATGGCAGCACTTTCAAGGAATTGAGATAGAGACACCAAAAAATATTTTTGATGATGAGATAGTAAATTTGATGGATTTTAATTGTGATCAGAGAAATGATGTGCATTTTTTTTATACATTGCCATTCAGTAAAAATAGAGCTTTGATTGAAACAACTTGGTTATCAAGTTTAGAAGACCAAAGTCTTATGGACTATGATATTCAACTAGAAAATTATATTAGAAATAATCTTGGAATAGAAAGTTATAAAGTTAATTTTACTGAGAAGGGAGCTATACCATTATATTGTCCGCCATTTAAAAATGATAACAAAACTATAAATATTGGATCTGCTGGTGGAATGACTAGATTAAGCACAGGATATACTTTTTTAAATATTCAAGAACATAGTAAATATATTGTAAAAAATATTGATAAAATAAAAAAATTAAAAACATTCAATCTAGGAAAAAGATATCAATTTTTAGATAAAGTGTTTCTAAAAGTTTTAGAAAAACATCCAGAAAAAATGCCAAAAATATTCTTTAATATGTTTAAATCATCTTCAAAAACTGTTATTAAATTTTTATCAAACAAAAGTAACATTTTTGAAGACATAAAAATAATAGGCAAAATGCCAAAATTAGTTTTTCTAAAATCATTATTTAATTAATGGAAAGAATAAATTTCATACACTCCGTTATATTTTTTAACTTTTGCATTTTGCTTAGTCCGTTTTATCTCATGATTAGTTTTGATCCGATAATACTTTGTTTGTTTTTAATACTAGTTTTAGGAATTTCACACGGAGCATTAGATGATATTAAAGGAAAAAAGCTATTAAGAATATTTGGATTTAAATCTTCTATTTCTTTTTTTATTGCGTATATATTAATTTCTATTTTGATAATAACTTCTTGGTTAATATTTCCTAATACTGTTTTATCTTTGTTTCTTATTGTTGCAGCTTATCATTTCGGCAAAGAAGATACGGTATTTTCTTTCCAAAGAAAATTTTGGATATCAGAAAGCTTATTTTTTTTAAAAGGATCATCGGTAATCTTAGTTCCATTATTATTGAAAAGAGAAGAGACGAACGAAATATTTAGAATATTAAATTTTGAAGTTTTTGAATTTCAAATATTTAATGAAAAATTTTTAATATTTATGCTATGCCTAAGTTTTTTATCTTCTTTGTATATTTCACACACAAAAAATAGCGATTTAAAAGGAATTATGATTATGGATTTTTTATCTTTAATTATATTAAATCTTTTTTTATCACCTATATTAGCCTTCACAGTTTATTTTTGTTTTCTGCATTCAATTAGACATTCCATTACCCTAATTTTTGAACTTGATAAATCTTTCAAACCAGGATTGAAAAAATTTATTATAAAAGCAATTCCATTAACTTTTGCCACAGGAATAATATTTTTATTCGCGATTTATTTCTTGAACAATTTTTATAAGCTTGACGAAGCTATTTTTAAGGTGATTTTTATTGGTTTGGCGTCACTTACTTTTCCGCATATATTGTTAGAATATCTTTTAGAAAAAAATGAAAAAAAAACTTAAAATTTATTTAGCTTCTCCTAGGGGGTTTTGTGCTGGAGTTAAAAGAGCAATTGAGATTGTTGAAAAGTCTATTAACAAATTTGGTGCTCCAGTATATGTGCGACATGAAATTGTACATAATAAACAAGTTGTTGAGGAATTGAGAGAAAAAGGTGCAATTTTTGTTGATGAGTTATCTGATATAAAGGATGTAAGTAGACCCGTTATTTTCTCTGCTCACGGTGTACCTAAATCAGTTCCAGAAGAAGCAAAATTAAAAAATTTATCTTTTGTGGATGCTACTTGTCCTCTAGTTTCTAAAGTACATAGAGAATCAGAACAATTAAATAAAAATGGATACAAAATATTATTAATTGGACATAAAAATCATCCAGAGGTAATTGGTACCATGGGTCAACTTCCTAAGGGATCAATTAGACTTATTGAAACTAAGAAAGATGTAGAAAGCCTCAAAATTGATAATTTTAAAAATCCTTTAGCTTATATTACACAAACAACACTTTCTGTAGATGATACAGCTGAGATAATTGAAACACTTAAAAAAAAATTTCCTACAATTAAAGGTCCGATAAAAGAAGATATTTGTTACGCAACTACTAACAGACAATCTGCGGTAAAGGAAATTGCTTCAAAGTGTGATATGTTTTTTGTGGTAGGCAGTCGTAATTCATCTAACTCGGTAAGATTGGTTGAGGTCGCTAAAAAAGCAGGATGCAATAACTCTCACTTAATGCATTCTGAGAAAGAAATTCCTTACAATGAAATAAATAATTCAGATACTATTGGTATATCATCAGGGGCTTCAGCCCCTGATAAATTAGTTCAAGCATTACTAAACAACATAAAAAAAGATCGAAAAGTGTCTATAGAAGAGGTAGTAGTTGCTGAAGAAAAAGTTGTTTTTAAATTACCAAAAGAACTTAATTAATGGCTGTCTATACAAAATTGAATCAAAATAAAGTTGAAGAAATTCTCTCTAAATATAATTTAGGTAAACTGGATACATTTAAAGGTATTGAAGAAGGTATAGAAAATACAAATTATTTTTTGTTGGTAAATAAAAAAAAATTTATACTTACGATTTATGAAAAAAGAATGAAATCAAAAGATCTTCCTTTTTTTTCAGAATTGATGTCTTTATTAAATAAGTCGAATTTTAAATGTCCTGCGCCAATCCCCAATAATAAAAATAAGACTATAACAGATTTTGAAGGAAAAAAATTAATGATTGTTTCTTTTCTTGAAGGAAAATCAAAAAAAAATTTATCACCAATCAATTGTAAATCGGTGGGAACTGAAATAGCAAAAATGCACGATCTTACAAAAAATTTTAAATTGAGTCGTAGTAATGATCTATCTATAAAATCATGGAGGAAGATATTTGACTCCGTCAAAGACAAGTGTACAAAAATACATAAGGATCTTCCAAAATTAATTGATGAGAATCTAAAAAATGTTGAAATAAACTGGCCTAAAAATTTACCAAAAGGAATTATTCATGCAGATTTATTTCATGACAATATTTTTTTCGTTCAAGATAAATTTAGTGGTGTAATTGATTTTTATTTTTCTTGTGAAGATTTCTTAGCTTTTGAAATAGCTATTTGTTTTAATGCTCTCTGTTTCGATGGTTATAAAAGTAATTTGAGTTTTAATGTTACAAAGGCAAAAAATTTTATTGACGGATATACATCTGTAAGAAAGCTTAAAAATGAGGAATTAGATAGTATTAAAGTGTTATCTCAAGGAGCCGCTTTAAGATTTTTGTTAACTAGAGTTTTTGATGCACTGAATCCAGTAAAAGGTTCGATAGTAAAAATTAAAGACCCCATAGAATATTTGAAAAGATTAGAATTTCATAAAGATTCAAAAAATCACGAAAATTATTTTTTTTAATGAAGTTTAAAATTTACACTGATGGTGCTTGCTCAGGAAATCCTGGAAAAGGAGGTTGGGCAGCAATAATCTTAGATAGTGGTTTACATCAATCAAGTATTTCAGGAAGTGAAGATAATACCACTAATAACAGAATGGAGTTAATAGCTCCAATCATGGCTCTAAAAAAAATTAAAAAAAAATCTGAAATTACCATCTATACGGACTCTAAATACGTAAAAGACGGGATTACCGATTGGATTGAAAAGTGGAAATTAAATAATTGGAAAAATTCAAATAAGAAACCTGTTAAAAATAAAGATCTTTGGATTAAGTTAGATAACTCCTGTAAAAAACATAAGGTTAGTTGGAAATGGGTTAAAGCGCACGCAGGGAACAAATATAATAATCTTGCTGATGAGTTAGCAGTTTTAGAAACTAAATAGATCTTAAAAAGTTCTCAGCTGCTGATTGTTCACAAATAGCTGTTTCTTTCTCTTCCTCTAATTTTTTAACTTCACCATTCTCCACTAGCATAGTGTATCTATTTGATCTAATTCCTAATCCTTTTTCAGATTTATCTACTTCTGCTCCAATCGCTTTTGTAAATTTAAGAAAAGGGTCGCCAACCATTAAAATTTTGCTTCCAACATTTTGATTTTCTCCCCAAGCCTTCATAACGTTAGGATCGTTTACAGCAATACACACAATTTTTGAAATTCCTTTTTTCGTGGCTAGTTCATAATTTTTTATGTAACCAGGCAGATGAAAAGTCGAACAAGTTTTAGTAAAAGCACCTGGCATACCTAAAATAATAGTCTTGCCTTTGCAAATATCTAAGATATCGATTTTTTTTACATCATTATTTTTATCAAGATAAAATAATTCTGAGCCTGGTAATTTATCTCCTATTTTTATTTTCATTATATTTTGCTTAAAATATATTTTTTAACTTCTAAACTTGAATTATTGATAATATCAAATGTTTCTTTTTTATCTATATTCAATTTTAGATGCTCAGGGGAATCTAAATTTTTCCCAATTGCTTTTTTAATTGTGTCACTGAATTTGTAAGGATGAGCTGTTCCAAGAACAACTATATCTCCTAAATTTTTAAAACTTTTTGCTGCTCCTACTCCTGTAGCAGTGTGGGGATCAATTATAAATTTATGCTCTTTATACATCTCATTTATAATATTTAATGTTTCTTCATCTGTTACTTTTGCTGCTTTAAAATCTTCTTTTATTTTATCGATTTCTTTTTTTTCTAGATTAAATAAATTTTTTGATGATAAGTCATTCATTAGTGATCCTACCTTAGTATCATTTTCATCTAATATATAATACAGAAGCCTTTCAAAATTACTGGCAACTTGAATATCCATGCTAGGCGTGATGGTTGGTTTCACAGTATCAGGTTTATACTCACCTGTATTAATTACTCTTTGCAAGATATCATTTTTATTAGTAGCGACTATAAGCTTGTTAATTGGCAAACCCATTTTTTTTGCTACGTATCCAGCATAAATATCTCCAAAATTTCCAGTTGGCACAGAGAAACTGATGTTTTTTTTTTTAAGTTTAAAGAAAGAGTAAAAATAATAAACAATCTGACAAACAATTCTTGCCCAGTTGATTGAATTTACACCTGACATATTAATTCTTGCTCTAAAACTATCCTCATTGAAAAGCTCTTTTACAATTTTTTGACAATCATCAAATGATCCCTCTATAGCCATATTGAAAATATTGGCACCGCCTATTGTTGTCATAATTTTTCTTTGAATATTAGAAATCTTGTTATGTGGATGCAGTACAAAAAGATTTATATTTTTTCTATTGCTTAACGCTGCTATAGCTGCCGAACCAGTGTCTCCTGATGTAGCAACAACGATATTTACAGTCTTATTTTTAGCAACCTGTAAGTGATCATACATATTTCCAATCACCTGCATTGCAATATCTTTAAAAGCTAAAGTAGGTCCATGATAAAGTTCAAGAAGATTAATATCTCCAATCTTTTTTAAATTAACAACTTCTTTATTCTTAAAACAGTTATAGGATTTTTGTATCAGTGAGCTTAGTTCATTTTTTTTAATTTCATTTGGACAGAAATTAAATATTATTTCTGATGCAAGTTCGTTGTAATTAAGGTGGCTTAAAATATTAAGATCTTCTTTATTATATTTCTTTATTTTAGTGGGTAAAAACAACCCTCCTCCTGGAGCAAGGCCTCTTAAAAAAATATCTTTAAAACTAAATTTTAAAGATTTGTTTCTAGTGCTAAAATAATTCATTTTTTTCTTCTAAAATATAAATAATAAAAAATTATAGAAACTGATATTGCATACCATGTTATAGCATATTTGAGGTGATTATTTGGCACATCAATACTAATCTTTTTAGGAAGTGGTATCTTAACTTGATTATCCTCTAAAAAAATAACGAATTCATTAAATTGTTCTCCTGTAGCATCTCTCAGATCTTCTAAATCAATCGAAAACCAAATATTATTTTTAAGATCATTATCTGGTTTAAACATATTTGGCTTATATATCTCTCTTAAAAGTCCAACTATTTTTTTCTCATTTGCTACTTCAAAATTTATGCTAGGATTATCTTTAAGTTCTTTAATAATCCATCCTCTATTAACTAAAACATTTTCACCTTTATTAGTCCTAAAAGGAGTAATAACATCATATCCAGGTTTACCACTATCATTTAAACTATACAGAAATATTTGTTTATCAAAATCAAATTTTCCTAAAGTATTAACTCGTTGATAATTTTTTTTAATTGAGTTTGAGTATTCTATAGTACTAGAATTCAATCCAGAAGATATTTCGTTAATGAGTTCTAGCTTCCATTGCAATCTATAAAGTTGCCAAGTACCTAGTGCACAAAATACTGTTATAAAAAAAATTACAAATAGTTGAAATAAAAATGCCTTTTTCAATTTGAGTTTAACTTCCCCAAATGTATATTGCAGCAAATAAGAATAACCATACGACATCTACGAAGTGCCAGTACCAAGCAGCAGCTTCAAACCCAAAATGATGCTCTGGATTAGAATGTCCTCTCATACATCTAAACAAACATACAGCTAAAAAGATTGTACCAACAATAACATGAAAACCATGAAATCCTGTTGCCATATAAAAAGTTGATCCATAAATATTTCCATCTATTGTAAATGTTGCGTGATGATATTCGTAGGCCTGAAAACAAGTGAATATAAATCCTAAAAACACCGTAAGAACTAAACCGTTAACAAGAGCTTTTCTATCATTTTCTAACATTGCATGATGGGCCCAAGTTACTGTAGTTCCAGACAGTAGCAGTATTAAAGTATTTATTAATGGAATGTCCCAGGGATCAAATGTTTTTATGTCTGGTGGAGGCCATGTAGCACCAACTGCCTCGGTTGGAAATAAACTTGCATTAAAATATGCCCAGAACCAAGCAACAAAAAACATTACCTCTGAAGCAATAAAAAGTACCATTCCATATCTATGGCCTATCTGAACTACCGGAGTGTGATGCCCTTGAAATTCAGCTTCTTCAATTACGTCTCTCCACCACATAAATGCACCATAAATGACTAGAGCAAAGCCTACGAGTAAGAGCCATAAAGCTTTTGAATGAAAGTAATAAACTGCCCCAAAGGCTAAAATTAAAGTAGCAAAAGATACGTAAATTGGCCATGGGCTTGGGTCTACAAGATGAAATCCATGTTTTTTTTCTTTAGATGACATAATTATACTTCTTTTTCCTTTTTAAAATAATCTGATGAAAAAAATGTAAAAGATAAAGTAACATCAGATATATTTTTAGTTTTATTATCATCAACAACTTTTGGATCCAAGAAAAATGTTAATACAAACTCTCTTTTCTCACCTCCTTTAAGAGTTTGCTTTTCAAAACAAAAACATCCTATTTTATTAAGATAGATACCAAATGGAGCAGGTGAAACATTAAAAGACGCTGATCCAGAAGAAGTTTGAGTGTTAGGATTTTCTACGTAAAATTTTACAGTATGAACCTCTCCTGGTTTTAGATCTAAAGTCTTAATTTCAGGTGTAAAACTCCAATTTAAAGTGCTATTCATGTTAGTATCAAATCTCATTTTAAAATCTTGATTGACCACAATCTTTGGAATTTCTTTATTTGAAGCATTTTGAGTTGTTCCACCAAAGCCAGTGACTCTACAAAATAAATCATAAAGCGGAACTGCTGCAAAAGATAACCCTAACATAAATAAAAAAATCGATACTAATATTATTGGTGTGAGTTTTTTCTTACTTATATTCATTAGATCTCTCTATTATAAATTCCAATATTGTAGAACGTAAGTGTAAATAAAAAAATCATGAATAAAATAAGAATAACAGCTGTTATAAAATTCTTTTTCTTTTTATTCATAAAGTAATCTTAATTATATTGTCAATTAGTAATACAAAAAATATAAAAAATAAGTAAAAAATTGAGTAAACAAATGTTTTTCTTGCAATTATATTAGAAGCTTTTGGGTTACTTTCTTTAAATAAATTATAGCACAAATATACATAGTAAGTAGTCATCGTCAAAGAAACTGCTAAATAAAATAAACTTGCAAAATCAAAGAAATACGGGGCTACGACAACTGGAAACATTAATAAAGCGTATAAAAGGATGTTGAGTTTTGTTTTTTTAACACCTGCAATAATCGGCAACATTGGAATTTTAGCAATTTTATAATCTCCAGCTTTATATAAACTTAATGCCCAAAAATGAGATGGTGTCCAAAAAAATATTATCAAAAATAAAATAATCGGTTCAATTGAAATTTGTCCCGTTGCTATAGTCCAGCCTATAACAGGTGGCAAAGCTCCAGCGGCTCCTCCAATTACAATATTTTGTGGAGTTTTTCTTTTTAACCAAATTGTATAAACAAAAAAATAAAAACCTATGGTAAAAGCCAACAAAATTGACGAAATTAAATTTGAAGATTGATAAAGAATAAATGTTGATAATATAGTTAAGGTTATACCGAAGTATAATGCTTGTTTCTTTTTTACTTTTCCAGTTGGTATTGGTCTTAAACATGTTCTGCTCATAAGAGCGTCTAAGTCTGACTCGTACCACATATTTAATGCCCCAGCAGCTCCTGATCCCATTGCAACTGCTAATAAGGAAATAATAGAGTTTAACAAAGAAATATTCGTTGGTGAAATTAGCAGTCCTACCATACAAGTAAATAAAACTAAAGACATCACCCTAGGTTTCATTAAATCGAAAAAAGACTGTAGATTAAGTGCCAAACTTAATTTAGTGTTCCTAGATTTTGTTATTATTTGGCTCAATTTATTTAACTTTTGGCAGCTCTTCAAATGTGTGAAATGGTGGTGGTGAAGTAACAGTCCATTCCAATGTTGTAGCGCCTTCTCCCCATGGGTTTTGTTCAGCTTTTCTTTTTTTAATAAAAGAGTATAAAAGATTTAATAAAAATACAGCCAACCCAACAATAGAAATGTATGAGCCTATTGACGAAATATAATTCCATCCTGCGAAAGCATCTGGGTAGTCAACATATCTTCTTGGCATGCCGGCGAGTCCTAAAAAATGTTGAGGAAAGAAAATTAGATTTACGCCTACAAAAGTTAACCAAAAATGAAGTTTACCTAGAAACTCAGAGTACTCATACCCGCTCATTTTGCTAAACCAATAATACCAACCAGCAAAAATAGCAAAAACTGCACCTAAAGATAAAACATAATGGAAATGAGCAACTACATAATAAGTATCGTGTAATGCGGTATCTACACCCGCGTTAGCTAAAACAACTCCAGTTACTCCGCCCAAAGTAAATAAGAATATAAATCCAATAGCCCAAAGCATTGGTGTTTTAAAACTGATAGATCCACCCCACATGGTAGCAATCCAAGAGAAAATTTTTATACCCGTGGGTACAGCAATGATCATTGTAGCTGCTAAAAAATATGCTTTGGTATCTGTATCTAATCCAACTGTATACATGTGGTGAGCCCATACAACAAAACCTACAACTCCTATTGCTACCATTGCATAAGCCATACCTAAATAACCAAAAACAGGTTTTTTCGAAAAAGTTGACACTATATGGCTAATCATTCCAAATCCCGGAAGAATTAAAATATAAACTTCTGGGTGTCCGAAAAACCAAAACAAATGTTGAAAAAGGACTGGATCGCCTCCAGTTTGAGCCTCGAAGAAAGCTGTACCAAAATTTCTATCTGTTAAAAGCATTGTTATTGCTCCAGCTAAAACAGGTAGAGATAATAAAAGTAAAAACGCAGTTACAAGAATAGACCAAGAGAATAAAGGCATCTTATGTAATGTCATTCCAGGAGCTCTCATATTTAAAATTGTTGTAATAAAATTTATTGCCCCTAGGATCGATGAAGCTCCAGCTATATGTAAACTTAAAATAGCTAAATCCATTGCTGGCCCAGGTTGACCTGTTTTAGATGATAAAGGAGGATATATAGTCCATCCGCCTCCTACTCCTTGAGCGCCAGGAGGTCCATCAACAAAAATTGAAGACAATAATAGAATGAAAGCAACAGGCAATAGCCAAAAAGAAATATTGTTCATTCGAGGGAACGCCATATCAGGAGCGCCGATCATTATTGGTACAAACCAATTACCAAAACCACCAATCATAGCAGGCATTACCATGAAGAAAATCATGATTAGTCCATGACCAGTTACTAAAACATTGTATAAATGATAATTTCCTCCAAGAATACCATCTCCAGGATGCATAAGTTCCATTCGCATCAAAACAGAGAACAATGAACCAATAATTCCTGCTATGATTGCGAAAATCAAATACATAGTTCCAATATCTTTGTGATTTGTAGAATAAGCCCATCTCTTCCAACCAGTTGGATTAGCGTGATGATCGTCTGTTGTAGTTTGTCCGTACATTATTTAATTTCCATAATCGTTTTAGCAATTTTAATATTATCTTTAGTATCTTCTTTAGCAAACTCGATCTTAGCTTTTTCTAGCCATTTATTATACTCCTCGTCTGTAACTACATTTACCGTAATAGGCATAAATGCGTGTTTAATTCCACAAAGCTCCGAACATTGTCCATAAAAAGTTCCTGTTCTATCTGCTTTAAACCAAGTTTCATTAATCCTGCCAGGAACTGCGTCTCTTTTGACTCCAAAGGATGGTAAGGCCCAAGCATGTAAAACATCGTTAGCAGTAATCATAACTTTTACGACTTTGTTTACTGGTACAAAGACTTCATTATCAACTGTAAGTAATCGCGGTTGATTTTCTTTTAAATCTTCATCTTTGACCATGTAAGAGTCAAAAATAATATTTTCATCTGGATATTCATAACCCC
Organism: uncultured Pelagibacteraceae bacterium; assembly: GCA_902620585.1. Lineage (GTDB taxonomy): Bacteria > Pseudomonadota > Alphaproteobacteria > Pelagibacterales > Pelagibacteraceae > Pelagilacustribacter. The sequence goes on from CACNJC010000001.1 coordinate 150,209, forward strand.
AGTACCACTGATATCCTATAGCTTTAATTGTAACATCTGCTTTTGGAATAGTGTCTTGAGAATATAAAACTTTGAAAGATGGAACTGCCATAACAATTAAGATTAAGCATGGTATTAAAGTCCAAAGAACTTCAATTATAGTATTGTGACTTGTTGTTGATGCTACTTTATTTTTTGATGCCCTATATCTTACACAAGTATATAACAGTAAAAATAAAACAAAAGCTGTTATCCCTGTAATAATAGGTAAAAGCATATAATCATGAAACCAGATTATATCTGTCATACTTTGAGAAGCAGATTTTTGAAAACCAAGCTGCCAATCCTTGGGCTCATTAGCCATGACTGAACTTGATAGAAAAAAGAGTATAGAGACAATTTTTTTAAGCATAAGTTTTTATACAGCTTTTAGATGATTTCACAATTTCAATTAATGCGACAATTAATTAAACTTATTGATAAAATTTACCAATGAAATAGCGCTTATTACAGCGGTATCTGTCCTTAAAATGTTTCTTGATATAGTAAACGGTTTTATTCCTGGATTTTTAAGGATAATTTCCCTTTCAGAAGGTGAAAAATCACCCTCCGGTCCGATCAGAATACACACAGACTTATTATTATTAAAATCTTCAGCTTTAAGGTTTTCGTCAGAATTAACATCGGCAAATAATAATTTAGTAGATGTATCTAATTTTTTAATAAAATCTTTGAGCTTATTAATTTCTAAAATTTCTGGAGGAATTAATTGGTTTGATTGTTCGGTAGCTTCTATAATTATTTTTTTAGCTCTTTCATAATTTAATTCTTTAACCTCTGTTCTTTCAGAAATTATAGGAATTATCTTATTCACTCCAAGTTCTGTTGCTTTCTGTAGAATATTATCCATTGGAGTTTTTTTCACTAAACAAATTGCTAATTCAATTTTTGATAAACTGTTTGCCTCTCTTATCTTTTTAATAAATTTTACTTCAACTCTATCTTTTTCTAAAAATATTATCTCGCTTTCCCATTCACCTTTCTTGTTAAAGAAATTAATATTTGAGCCGCGCTTAAGTCTCATAACATTCGCAACATAATGGATATGTTCTTTTGAGAGCAGTGCAGTCGTATTTTCAGCTATTATTTGTGGATAATATAATCTAATATTCATAAATAATTAGTATATTATAAACAATAAAAAAATAATCAAAGGAACTTTTGTTATGAAAAAGGGACAAAGAGCAGGAGGCTCTCCAATTGGAGTGGATGTTGTTGAAGGAAAATCATATTTTTGGTGTTCGTGTGGAAAAAGTTCTAAACAACCTTTCTGTGACGGAGCTCATAAAGGAACAGAATTTATTCCACTAAAATATACAGCAGATCAATCTAAAAAAGTTTTTTTGTGTACTTGTAAACAAACCATTGACCCACCAATGTGTGATGGATCACATAACTCAAAATAATAAATGAGTCTTAAAGTTATCTTATTTGATGCATATGGAACTTTATTCGATGTAAATTCAGCAGCAGAAAAATGTAAAGATAAAATTGGAGAACGTTGGGAAAATTTTTCTAACTTTTGGAGAACTACTCAACTTGAATATACTTGGCTAAGAAGTTTAATGGAAAGGCATAAAGACTTCTGGACTATTACTGAAGATAGTTTGGATAAATCGATGAAAGTTTTTGGTATCAATATGAAAATGAAAAATGAATTATTAAATCTATATAGAGTCTTGTCTCCTTACCCAGAAGTTAAAGAGGTATTAGAAGATTTAAAGAGAAAAAACTTTAAGCTTGCTATACTATCGAACGGTACACCAGCGCTTCTTAAAGAGTTAGTTGTGAGCAATAATTTAAACAGTTTTTTTGATGATCTTTTTTCAATTGAAGAAGTTGGGATTTATAAACCTAATGCAAAAGTTTACGATATGCCTGTTAACAAGTATAAAGTCAAACCTGCTGAAATTACTTTTTTAAGCGCTAATACTTGGGATGTTTCTGGAGGTGGAAATTATGGTTATAATTCTGTTTGGGTAAATAGAAATCAAAGTGTTTTTGATAATTTAGATTATAAACCTAAAAAACAAATTAACAATTTAACGCAGTTACTAAATTTAATTTAAAAGCTATTATTTGATATGACAAAAATTGAAGTAAAAAAAATTATTAAAGCTGTTAACGCCTCAGATGGAGCGGGTGTTAAGTTAAAAAGAAGTATTGGGACGCCAGAGGCAGATTATATTGATCCATTTTTAATGTTGGACGAATTTGGATCTGAAAATAAAGAGGATTATATTGCGGGTTTTCCTCCGCATCCTCACAGAGGAATAGAAACAGTTACCTATATGTTAAATGGTGAATTTGAACACGAGGATAGCACAGGTGCTAAAGGTGTGATGACATCTGGAGATGTTCAGTGGATGAAAACAGGGAGAGGAATTATTCATTCAGAAATGCCTGCCATGAAAGAAGGAAAATTATTAGGCTTTCAACTTTGGATTAATATGCCAGCTAAATTTAAGAAAAACAAACCTGAGTATCTTTATTTAAAAGGTAATGAACTTGGATTTCACAAGGATGAAGATAAATCTGTAAAAGTTATTGCTGGAAAATTTGGAGAAGTGGAAGGACCTGAGAAAAATCATAACGTTGAACCAATTTATTTTCACATTATCCTAAAAGAGGGTAAAAAATTTGTTTATAATGTGCCGCCAACCCATAACTCATTTATATATTTACTTAAAGGTGAGTTAAAAATCGGAGACAAAAACCATGGTAAAACTAGCAACTCACATTTAATTTTACTTGAAAGAGGTAACAAGCTTGAACTTCAAGCTAATAAACAAACTGAATTTTTATTTATAGCTGGTAAACCGATAGGTGAACCAATCGCAAGAGGTGGTCCATTTGTTATGAACACTAAAGCCGAAATACTTGAGGCTATTCAAGATTATAACAACGGAAAATTTGCCAAATATTAAAAGTTCAAGTATTTTCGAATAAAAATGTCTAAATCAATTATTATTAAAAAGAATGGTGGGCCTGAGGTTTTGAGGCTTGAGGAAGTGAAGGTTGGATCTCCTGGGCCAAATGAAATTAAAGTTACTAATAAAGCAATAGGTTTAAATTATATAGATACTTACCACAGATCTGGTTTATATCCTGTACAACTTCCTAGTGGAATTGGATTGGAAGCAGCTGGAAAAGTAGAGGAAGTTGGTTCTAATGTAAAAGAATTCAATAAAGGAGATAATATTGCGTATGCTTCTACTCCTCTAGGAGCTTACTCTCAAGAAAGAATTATTCCATCTAAAATATCAGTCAAGGTACCTGAAGGTGTTTCTCATGAGTTAGCTGCAACTTTAATGACTAAAGGTTTAACTACCAATTATCTGCTCACTAAAACATATCAACTTAAAGCTGGTGAAACTATTTTATTTCATGCGGCTGCAGGTGGTGTTGGTCAAATATTTGCTCAATGGGCTAATAGTATTGGCGCAAAAGTTATAGGTACAGTTGGATCAGATGAAAAAATTAAGATTGCAAATGAAAATGGTTATAGTCATGTCATTAATTATACAAAACATGACTTTGTAAAAGAGGTAATGAATATAACTAAAAACGAGGGTGTTTCAGCTGTGTTTGATGGTGTAGGAAAAAAAACTTTCCAAGGATCTTTAGCCTGTCTTAAAACAAGGGGTATGATGGTAAGTTTTGGAAACGCCTCAGGACCATTGGAACCTGTAAATGTACCAAAAGAGATTCAGCCTAAAGGTCTTTATCTAACAAGACCTTCTATTGCACAATATTTTACAAATAGAAAAGAGCTTCAAGCTGGTGCGGACACGGTATTTGAAAAAGTAAAATTTGGAAAAATTAAAATAAAGATTTCCAAAAAGTACAAACTAGAAGATGCCAAACAGGCACATGAAGATTTAGAGGCCAGAAAATTGATGGGTCCTGCGATTTTAATTCCTTAATGAAAGATAAAGTTGTATCTCCATGTATAAGTATATGCAAAACAGATCCTGTTACAGGTTTTTGTTATGGATGTGCTAGAACAAATGAAGAAAAAAAAATTTGGAAGGATGAAGATACTCAGTTCGAATGGAAAACAAGAAACCTTGAGATAATAATTACAAGAATGCAAGGATGGCAGCTAGAAACTTTCAAAGAATCTTATAAAAATAAAATTGAAGAAGGAATTTCGCTGTTTAAAAAGAGTCAATTAAAAAAAAACAAATTATAAATCTTTTTTCATTGAGTCCATATCGCTAAGGTGAAATTTTAGTGCTTGATTTGATAATCTGATTTCTTGTAAAAATAAAAAAATTGAAATAATCATGCATATACAACACGCCGCAAAATTAATTCTAGCGATTTGTGTTGTATTTAAATACAACATTAATACAGTGGACATATTAAATAGAAAACCAAAAGCTGCAAATCCCATTACATATTTTAATAAATTTGTTCTTTTATTTAAAACATGTAATTGATTTTCCCACTCAGGAGGAACCTTCTTTTCAAAAGTATACTGGTCATGAATTTGTCTAATTAACGCACTTAACGTATGAAACCTGTTGCTATACATGGTCATCATTAAAGGAATAGCCGGAAACATTAAAGCTGCAACAGTATAATCTACATTCATATCGAATCAAATTGATTATGGAGATAGTGTTTGATATTTACAAGTCATATTTCATGCATCATTTAAAAATATTTATAGAGCTAACAAGATTGAATAAGCCTATTGGATTTATGCTTTTATTTTGGCCTTGTTCATGGGGTCTTACATTGGCTTATTCTTATGATCAGAATATAAATATTTTTTTATATTATACGTTTTTATTTTTTTTGGGCTCTGTTTTAATGAGAAGTGCTGGCTGCATATTTAATGATATTGTTGATAAAGACATTGATAAAAAAGTAAAAAGAACAAAACTTAGACCGATTTCTAGTGGCAAAATTTCAGTTAAGCAATCTTTTATTTACGTTCTCTTATTGTGCTCTTTAGCTTTTTTAATTTTAATTCAATTTAACATCAAAACAATATACCTGGGTTTAGGATCTATGATTTTAGCTTTTTCTTATCCATTTATGAAAAGAGTAACCTATTGGCCACAACTGTTTCTAGGCTTAACATTCAATTGGGGTATGGTAATGGCTTATGTGTCAATATTAGATATTATTTCTTTAGAGATTGTTCTACTTTATATTTCAGCCATATTTTGGACATTGGGTTATGACACCATTTATGGGGTACAAGATATTGTGGATGATGAAATAATAGGTGTAAAATCAACTGCTATAAAATTTAAAAATAGAATAAAATTATTTGTTGGGACATGTTATTCAATTACTTCATTGCTTATTTTATATGTATTTAAAGAAAATTTAGGAATTAATTTATCGACTTTTTTTATTTTGATGTTCTTTTTAAGTTTAATTTACCAATTAAAAATATTTAGCAAAAGCAATCACTCTAACTGCCTTAAAGCTTTTAAATTTAATAATTACTCTGGTGGTTTAGTTTCGATAACAATTTTTTTCATTTAATATATGTCTTTTCAAGAATTAAAAGCTTTAATTATGAGATTATTTAGAGAGTATATTAAATTTCATTTAAAAAGATTGTATCTTTGCTTGTTTCTTTCAATTTGTGTTGCTGGAACAACTGCTTCTATAGCTTGGTTGTTAGATCCGGCAGTAAAAAAAATATTTATTGATAAAAATCAAACTTTAGCATGGTTAATTCCTATTGCGATAATATTTACATTTGCAGCGAAGGGCCTCTCACTTTATTTTGCAAGAGTAAATATTAATATAGTTGGCTATCAAATAGTTGGAAAATTACAAAAAAAAATTGCAAAATCAATTTTATTTTCGGATGTCCAAACTTTAGATAACAGGCATTCTGGCAGGTATGTTTCAAATATATCTTATGACTCAGGTCAAGTTTCTCATTTTGTAAGTGTTGGTGTCTTAAATTTAATGAAAGACTCTTTTTCAGTTATATTTCTGGTAGGACTAATGTTCTATCAAAACTGGAAATTAGCTTCATTTGCAATTTTAATGATACCACTTGCTGGAGGACTTGCCAAAAATTTAGGAAAGCAGGTTGGTAAGGCTACCACCCAAGCCAGTAAGTTATCTGGTGATTTAATTTCTTTTCTATCTGATATCTTCAGAAGTTCTAGAATGATTAGAATCTTTCAGAAAGAAGATCTAGAAAAAGAACGAGCTAACCAAGTAATCGATAAAGTAATAGACAAAAATCTAAAAGTTGTAAAAATTATGATTAGAGCTACACCAATTATGGAATGCTTGACTGGAATTATGATTGCTGGATTTATTTTCTTTTCAGGAAAATTAATTAATTCAGGAGAATTAGGTTTAAACAATTTTTTTTCTTTTCTAGCTGCAATGATGTTAGCTTACCAGCCAATAAGATCGCTTGCTACTATTAACATGACTGCGTACCAAGGTGCAGCAGCTGCAAAAAGAATTTTTACAATAATTGATAAGCCTATACAGATTAAAAATGAAGATCAATTATCCGATCTTATTATTAAGAACTGTAATATAAAGTTTCAGAATGTGAGTTTTAAGTATGAGGCTACTAATGACAAAGCTGTTAAAAATATCAATTTACAAGTAGATGGTGGCAAAATCACAGCTCTAGTTGGTAAAAGTGGAGCAGGTAAAAGTACTATTATAAATCTTTTACCTAGATTTTATGATCCGCAAGAAGGCGAAATAAGTATAGATAATCAAGATATCAAAAAAATAAATTTAAATTCTTTAAGAAAAAAAATATCTTTAGTTAGTCAAGATGTAGTTTTATTTGATGAAACGATTAAGTATAATATTGCGTATGCTGACCCTATGGCAACGCAAAAAGATGTAGAGGAAGCATGTAAGTTCGCTGCAGCTGATGAGTTTATTGATAAACTTCCAGAAAAATACAATACTCTTGTAGGTGAAAATGGTGTTAGGTTGTCAGGTGGCCAAAAACAAAGAATATCAATAGCACGTGCAATCCTTAAAAAATCGCCAATTATACTTTTAGATGAAGCAACTTCTTCTCTTGATACGGAGTCAGAAAGAATAGTTCAAAATGCAATTAATAATTTAATAAAAGGAAGAACTACAATAGTCATTGCTCATAGATTGTCTACAATACACAATTCCGATAAAATATTTTTATTGGACAATGGAAGAGTAATAAATTCTGGAGATCATAATTACTTAATTGAAAATAGCGATGAATATAAATCCTTGTATAAAAATCAGCTAAAGTAAATGTTATTAATATATCGTCATCTCATTAACATTTTTTTTCCAATAATAATTATTATAGTTTTTTTAAGAGCAATTTTTGATAAGGAAGACAAAAATAGATTTAAAGAAAAAATATTCAAGTCCTCATTCTTAATTTCTAAAAATAAAGACAAGCAATTAATTTGGTTTCATGCAGCAAGTATTGGTGAATTAAAAAGTATAATTCCAATAATTAAAAAATTAAATAAAACGGATAAATTAGAGTTTTTAATTACTACAGTGACACTAAGTTCTGCGAATTTATTTAAAAGAGAATTAAATGATGAAAGAAATGTTATTCATAGGTTTTTTCCAGTTGATAAGATAAACTTAATTAAAAGTTTCCTCGATGGTTGGTCGCCGAGTCTGGTAGTTTTTATAGACTCTGAAATATGGCCAAATTTTTTACTTGAAATAAAATCAAGAAATATACCATTGATCTTACTTAATGGGAGAATAACCAAAAAAACTTTCTTTAGGTGGAGTATATTTCCTAAAACGGCAAAAAAAATTTTTCATTCCTTTGAGTTATGTTTACCTAGTAGTAATGAGTCAAAAAAATATTTAGAGAAGTTTAATGTAAAAAAGATAAATTATATCGGTAATTTAAAATTTACTTCAGAAAAAAGTAATAGTTATTTAGACGAGAAAAATAAAGAAATTTTAAACTCTTGCAAGTTTTGGTGTGCAGTAAGTACACATAGAGGAGAAGATAATTTTTGTATTAAAACACATTTAAAGATTAAAAAAAGTATTAAAAATTTGATAACGATTATTATACCTAGACATATTAATAGATCTGATGAAATAGAATTAACTTGTAAAAAATTAAATTTAAAATCTCAAATCCTTTCAGATGGTGAATTAATTGAAAGAGGTAAAGAAATTGTAATAATAAATTCTTACGGTTCAATTTCAAAGTATTTATCAATTTGCAAAAGTGTTTTTATAGGAAAATCAATGGTTAAAAGTCTAAAACTTGTTGGTGGACAAAACCCCATTGAAGCAGCTAAATCAGGATGTAAAATTTATCATGGACCCTATGTTTATAATTTTCAAGAAGTTTATGATCTTTTAAATAAATATAGAATTTCAGAACAAATAAATACGATAGATGAATTAGCCAACAACCTCAGTATTGATTTCAACAAATCAAATATAATCGAAAAAGAAAAAATAGAGATTATTGATAATTTAGGCAGACAAATATTAGATGATACTTGTGACGAATTGAATAGATTAATAAATAAATGAAAGTTTTAAAACCAAAATTTTGGGATCAAAAATATAGTCTGTTATCCTATTTACTTTTGCCTGTATCTTTAGTCTTTCAATTTTTAATCTTCATAAAAAGGAAGCTCACCAAAATGTATACATTTAAAATACCAATTATTTGTGTTGGAAATATTTATATTGGTGGAACAGGGAAAACCCCTTTATCCATTTTAATTACTAAAGAATTAATGAAACACAAGAAAAGACCCGCATTAATTAAAAAATATTATTCTGACCACGTAGATGAACATAAACTAATTAGAAGAAATCTTGATTGTCTATTTTTAAATAAAAAAAGATCAGTTGCTATTTCTGATGCGCAAAAATCAAACTATAATTTTGCTATTTTAGATGATGGTTTTCAGGATTACTCAATATATAAAAACCTTAATATTTTATGCTTTAATAGTAATCAATTAATAGGTAATGGTATGACTATTCCTTCTGGTCCTTTAAGAGAAAATATAAATGCTATTAAAAAAGCCCAAATAATTTTAATTAATGGGGAAAAAAATGAAATATTTGAAAAAAAAATTTTTAATATATCAAGCAAATTAGAAATTTTTTATTCAAGGTACTTGCCAATTAATATTGAAAACCTTAAAAATAAAAAACTTTTTGCTTTTGCTGGAATTGGTAACCCAAATAATTTTTTTAATTTATTGTTAGAAAATGATCTTAATGTTCACAAAAAAGTAATATTTCCAGATCATTACCAATTTAAAAAATCAGAAATTCAAGAAATGATCGATTTATCTATGGAAAAGAACTTCGAACTTATTACTACTGAAAAAGATTATTTAAGAATTGAAGATTTTGGGCTAAAGAATGTTAGTTATATAAAAGTTCAATTAGAAATTTTTGAAAAAAACAAATTTATCAATCAAATTTTAAAATGTTTGTAATTAAATCAATAAAGTATTTTTTTGAAGCAGTATTTATTTACTCATTTTTTTTGATTGCAAAACTAATTGGACTTTCATCAAGTAGAAAAGTTTTTGGATTTATTTTTAAAAAAGTTGGTCCTTTGATTAAATCAAATAAGGTAATTCATAAAAATCTTAAAAAATATTCCAATAATCTTACTGACCAAGATAAAAATAAAATTATTACTAGCATGTGGTCTAATTATGGAATGACTTTTATAGAATATATATTTTTAAATAAATTTAGAAAAGATAAAGCACATATCAATATTGAAGGTGAACAAATATTAAATCAAATTTTTTTAAATAAGAAACCAGTAATTTTCATATCAGGACATTTTGCAAATTTTGAATTAATGTCAATGGAAATTACAAAAAAAGAAATTGATTTAGCTACTATTTATAGACCATTAAATAATTTTTTTTTAAATCCTCTTATGGAGTATTTAAGAAGAACATTTGTTTGCAAAAATCAAATTAAAAAGGGTCTTTTAGGTGTAAAAGAAGCTATCAAATTTATTAATAAGAAACATAGCATCGCACTAATGGTTGATCAAAGAGTTAGTGAGGGAGAAAAAATAGAATTTTTTAATGAAAAAGCATTAACAACCACTTTACCTGGACAACTTTCCTTAAAATATAATTTAGATATTGTGCCAATTTTTATTGAAAGAAACGGAGATAAATTTTTCAAAATGAAAGTGTATGAGCCAATTAAAAGTTCAACTTTTAAAGACAAAATAGATGTGGCTCAAAAACTTAACCATTTAATTGAAAATATGATCTCTAAAAATCCTAATCAATGGATCTGGACCCATGATAGATGGAAGTGATAGATTTTATTATCCTTTATTTTTTAAACTCTTAAAACGCTTGTTAACCTCTAAAGGAGAATAATAAGCCTCTTGCAATTCTACATTCCAATAATTTAAATCTTTTAATGGAATTTCTTTTCCTGAAATAGCACAAATTACAAAGTTTCCTTCTTCAATAATATCGTAAGAATTATTTTTATAGTGAAGTTTAGCTTTTTTTTTATTCATCTATAAATTATATATAATATATCTTTTCTTATGAATATTGCTTTAATAGGTAGTGGTGGTAGAGAGCATGTTTTATGCCAAAAAATATATGAGTCTAAATTATCTAAAAACATAATTTGCATCCCAGGCAATGCGGGAACCTCAAAAATTGCACAAAATATTAATTTAGATTATTTGAACTTTAATAGTCTGCTGAAGATTATTAAATCCAATAAAATAGATTTGGTAGTAGTTGGGCCAGAAGAACCTTTAGTAAAGGGTATAGTAGATTTCTTGAATAAACATAAGATAAAAGTATTTGGGCCAAATAAGTACGCAGCTAAACTTGAAGGATCCAAAGCATTTATGAAATCAATTTGTAAACGCCATAAAATACCAACAGCTCAATTCAAAATATGTAAAAACACAAACGATGTAGTAAATTTTTTTAAAAAAACAAATTTTCCTTTAGTTGTTAAAGCAGATGGATTGGCTGCTGGTAAAGGCGTTACAATTTGTAAAACAAAAAAAGAAGTGTTGAATATTTCAAATGAAATATTTCGAGGTAAATTCAAATCATCCAAAAAATTAGTGCTTGAAGAATTTTTAATAGGTGAAGAAGCAAGTTATTTTTTAATTATTGATAATAAAAATTATAAATTTTTTGGTTCTGCACAAGATCATAAACGAGTAGGTGAAAATGAAAAGGGTCCTAACACTGGGGGTATGGGAGCATACTCACCTGCTCCAATTGTAAACAATGTTTTAGAAAAAAAAATAATTGATAGAATAGTAAAACCAACATTACAAGCATTAAAAAAAAAGGGGAAACCATATACCGGATTTTTGTATGTAGGTTTAATGATAGTTAATAACGAACCTTTTTTAATAGAGTACAATGTAAGAATGGGAGATCCAGAGTGTCAGGTAATCTTACCAAGATTAAAGTCGGACTTGCTTAAAATTTTTAATGCAGCGGTAGAAAATAGACTTAATAAAATTAAGATAAAATGGAAAAAAGTTAAGTGTATGACCATTGTTTTATGCTCTAAAGGATATCCGCTAAAGATAAAAATAAATAAACCAATTAGGAATATCAGTAAAATTAAAGATACAAAGACTTCTTTTATTTTCCATGCTGGAACAAAATTTTTAAATAATAATTTAGTATCTAGCGGTGGAAGAGTATTAAATATAACTGCAACTGGAAAAATATTTAAAAACATTAGAAAGAAGATTTTTAAGATAATTAAAAAAGTTAATTGGAAACATGGTTTTTTTAGAAAAGATATTGGTTGGAGAGTAATCTAAAAGTTTATGAGAATAATAAGTGGAAAATTGAAAGGAAAAAATATATCTTTTTTAAAATCTTCTTCTACACGACCATTAAAAGACTCTGTAAAAGAGAGTATATTTAATATTTTAACACATTCAAAACTACTAAACTTGAAACTTGAAAAATCTAATATCCTTGATCTTTATTCTGGTTTTGGATCTTTTGGATTAGAATGTATTTCTAGAGGGGCAGAAAAAATTACTTTTGTTGAAAAAAACAATAATATTGCAAAAATTTTAAAAAAAAACTTATCAGATCTCAATATAAAGGAAAACGTAAATTTAGTTGTAGATAGTACAACAAATTTTTTAGCGAAAAATTTTTCAAATAAGTACGAAATTATTTTTTTAGATCCTCCGTTTACAGTCGATTCTTATATTGAGGATTTAAAAATAATTAAACAAAAGAAAAATTTCAAAAAAAATCACGTAATTATTATTCATAGAGAAATTAAATCTTTTGAAGATTTTAATAAAATTTTAGATCCAATTTTAATTAAAGAATACGGCAGGTCAAAAATAATTTTTGGTAGATTTCTATAGCAAGATTTTAGTTGTATTAATTTTCACTTCTTCCACTGCTGGCTGATCGAAAGGATTTATATTAACTAATTTACCAATAATTGAGGTTTCTAGCATGAAATATGAAAATAACTCTCCTAAAGTCTGCTCATCAAAATCTTTAATCTTAAATTCTCTATATGGAATTCCCTTGTTCTTTAAAGATTTTAGAAAAGAATTTTTTTGAGCTGTTTTAACTTGACTTAATTTTTTATTTTTTAAAAAGTCGATTTTTGTTTTATCTTTCTTATCAGTTTCCTTACTAAAAATGTAGAATAATTTATTTTTAGGTCCATCAAGATAAAGCTGGAGTAGACTATGATGATCTTTAGGTGCTGGAGATACTACAGGTAAAAAACCCTTTCCCTTTTTGCCCAAACTTTCAGCAATTAGTTGTTGGCACCAGTATAAAAAATTATTTAATTCTGGAGTATAATTTAAAAAAATTATCGTGTTAAGTTTATTTTTTTGAAGAATCTTAGCTAATTTTATTGAGCTGTCTTTTAAAATATTTTTATTTTTACCCATAAGGTAACTAAGTAAATTTTTTCTCAATTCTAAAATATTTATACCCATTAAAAAAGCCGGAACCATTCCCACTTCAGATAAAACTGAATATCTTCCTCCAATATATCTTCGATGTTCAATATGAAATAGCTGCATCTTTTTTACCAAAGAGTAAAGGTGATTTTGATTTTTTTCTGAAATTACAATTATATTTTTGCTTTTTTTTTTAATTATTTTAAGGACTTTAATATTTGATAATGTTTCGATAGTATTTCCAGATTTGGATATTATTATAAAAAGTATTTTTTCAAGTTTTTTTTTATTTTTTATTTCTTTTAATTTATTTTCATCAATATTATCTAAGAATAAAAAATCTTTTTTAATTTTTTTTTTTAAAAATGTGTAAATTGCTTTTGCCCCCAATATAGATCCACCCATACCTATAACAACTACTGTTTTAAACTTTTTAAAAAAATGTAGGTCTTTACTATTAAAACTTAATTTAAAGTTATCGTTTAGGGTATTGAACAAGTATTTTGAATTATTGATGTTTAATAAAATATTTTTTATGATCTTGGGGAAAAAAATTTCAAAATTTTTTCCATTTTTATGTTTTAAAAATTCTTTTTGAATAGAATTTTTGTAAATTATTTTTTGATTTTTTTTCACTTTCTAATTTCGTTTATGATAGACTTTTCTACTGAGGACGAACCTTTTCTTGTTGATACTTCTTCCTCTGGAATTTTAAGGATCTTGTCAATTTTTTTATCTTTTTTTTTAATTTTTTCAATAGATTGAGGTTCAGGTAAAGTACTGTAGTCTGGAGGCAATATTAACGGGTCTCTTTTTTTTACTAAAAATTCATCTGTGTTTCTAATCTTTTCATTTCTTAACACTTTTGCGGCATCGGACGCACTTCCGCAAGAATATAAAAAAGTTATAAGCGATAAAAGTAATAATATTTTTTTAGTTTTTTCCATTTTTTAAAAATAGTTCTTTGGCAATTAATAATAATACACCAAATGTTATAAATATATCTGCGATATTAAATGTAAACCAGTGAAATCTTTGATAATGGATATCTATAAAATCTGGTACTGCCGAATATGCTATTCTGTCATAAAAATTACCTAAAGCGCCGCCTAAAATCATAGAAAAAAATATTTTATCAATAAATGTCGATTTATTAATTAAGTAAATTATAAAAATTAATATTATTCCAATTAATCCTGTGATTGAATGATAAATCAAATTGGAGGTAGAACTGAATAAACCAAAACCTATTCCAGTATTCCAAACAAGATCAAAATTAATGAAATCATTAAGATAGAATAAATTATCACTAAAATTATTTAGGACGAAAATTTTTGTATACCTATCTAAAAAAAAAATTACTGAAATTATAAATAGTGAATAAATATTATTTTTTGTAAAAATATTGTTTTTAATTTCTTTCAGATTAATCAAAATATTTACTTTCTATTTTATAGGACAACTTTCTCTGCTACATTTCTTATCTAAAATTTTCCAACATCTTTCGCATTTCTGTCCTTGGGCTTTTTTCACTTCAATCTTGATTTCATCATTACTCGATAATTCTTTCTCTGCTTTTGAAACAATAAAATAATCTGCCAAATCTAAGTTTTCTAGAAGTTCAAATTTCTCTTTCTTTAAAATTAGTTTAATTTCAGCTTCTAAACTTGATCCAATCTCTTTATTAGCTCTTTTTTCTTCTATCGCAATATTTGCCTCTTGTTTAATTCTAAATAGATTTGACCATTTTTCATTAAGTTTATCATTTTTCCATCTAGTCGGAATCTTTACAAAATTGTTTTCATGTATACTTTCTTTATTATCTTTATTTAATAAACTATAGATTTCCTCCGTAGTGAAAACTAAAATTGGAGCAAACCACTTTAATAAGCTTTCTAAAATTATGTTCAAAACAATTACACAATTTTTTCTTTTTTTTGAATTTAAGCTATCACAGTAAAGAACGTCTTTTCTAATATCAAAATAAAAAGAAGAAAGATCTAATGTACAAAAATTCAGTAATTCTTTGTAAAGTTTATGAAAATTATAGCTTTTTAAATTTTCATCAACAGATTTATTTATTGAAAAAAGTTTATGCAAAATAAATTGTTCTAATTCATCAAATTCCTTAAGTTTAATTTCTTCAAAGTTTTGTTTTTCGAAATTATCTTTTAAGTTTCCAAGCACAAATCTAAATGTGTTTCTTATTTTTCTATAAGACTCTGCATGTTGAATTAATATACTCTTGTCAATTCTTAAATCTTCAGTGTAATCCGAAGAGGCAACCCATGTTCTTAATATATCAGCGCCGTAATTTTTCAATATGTCTTCTGGTGAAATTACATTGCCAGAAGATTTTGACATTTTTAAACCTTTTCCATCGACTACAAAACCATGAGAAAGAATACTTTTGAATGGTGCTTTTCCCCTTGTTCCACAAGACTCTAGTAGAGAGGAATGAAACCAACCCCTGTGTTGATCTGAGCCTTCAAGATACATATCTGCCGGCCATTTTAACTCTTTTCTTTTTTCCAAAACAAAACTATGTGTCGAACCACTATCAAACCATACTTCAACAATGTCATTAAGTTTTTCAAATTCTTTTGGATCATAGTCTTTTCCTAAAAATTTTTGAGGTTCATCTGTAAACCAACAATCTGATCCCTCGTTTTCATAAATTTCAGCAATTCTATCTATTACTTTTTTATCTCTTAATGGCTCTTTAGTCTTTTTGTTAACAAAAATTGGCAAAGGAACACCCCAAACTCTTTGTCTTGATACACACCAATCTGGTCTGCCCTCAATCATAGAAAGTAATCGATCTTTGCCCTTTTCAGGAAAAAACTTTGTTTCATTTATTGCTTTAATAGCTTTGTTTCTTAAAGAATTTTTTTCCATAGAAATAAACCACTGTGGTGTGGCCCTATAAATTAATGGTGCTTTTGATCTCCATGAATGAGGGTAGCTATGGTTCAATTTATCATTTTTTAAAATCTTTTTTTGTTCTTTGAGCTTTTCTATAACTAATTCATCAGCCTTAAAAATATGCGTATTAGCAAAATAGGGTATTTCTTTGGTGTATAAACCAGCATTATCTACTGTATAGCTAGATTTTATATTATTTTTTAAACATAAATTAAAATCATCTGGTCCATGGCTTGGTGCACAGTGTACAATTCCCGTTCCTTGTTCTAAATCTACAAAATTTGCATTTAACATTGGAACATCGAAATCAAATTTCATTTTTACAAATGGATGACTACAAATTGTTCCATCAAATTCAGATCCTTTAAATGTTTTAAGAATTTTATGATTATCTACCTCACAAGATTTAATAATTGAATCAACTAAATTGCTAGCAACAACAATTCTTTTTTCCTTAAAATTATCTAATTCATTAATTTCTATCAGTGAGTACTCGATCTCGCTATTAAATGCCAATGCTTTGTTTGCAGGGATGGTCCAAGGTGTTGTTGTCCAAATTATTACGTTGGCATCTTTAAGAAATTCTTGTTTGGTATTTTTGATTTTAAAAGCCACAAAAATTGTATTTGATGTATGATCCATATACTCAACTTCGGCATCTGCTAATGCTGTTTTTTCAACAGTTGACCACAAAACAGGTTTAAAGCCTTGATACAAACTTCCATCTAGTAAAAATTTTCCAAGTTCTCTTACAATTTGAGCTTCCGCCTCGTAACTCATTGTAGAATAATAATTTTCAAAATCTCCAACAACACCTAATCTTTTGAACTCTTTAATATGAACATCTATCCAACTTTTTGCAAAATCTCTACACTCTTGTCTAAAAGCTTTTACAGGAACTTCATCCTTATTTTTCTTTTTTTTTTTGTACTGTTCCTCAATCTTCCATTCTATTGGAAGTCCGTGACAATCCCACCCTGGTACATAAACTGAGTCTTTTCCACTCATTTGGTGAAATCGAGTAATCATATCTTTTAAAATTTTGTTGAGTGCAGTTCCCATATGAATATGTCCATTGGCATACGGCGGGCCATCATGTAAGATAAATTTTTCTTTACCTTTAGAATTTTTTCTTAATTTCTGAAAGATCTTATTTTTTTCCCATTTTTCTAAAATTAATGGTTCTTTATTTGGCAAGTTTGCCTTCATGGAAAAGGCAGTTTTTGGTAAATTTAAATTATCTTTAGACATTTTTTTTAGCTTTAATTATATCTATTTTTATCTGTTTCTTAAGTTCTTCCAAATTTTTAAATTTTTTTTCTGGCCTTATAAACTTTATAAAATTTACTTTAATATCTTTATTATATAAGTTTTTGTTAATTCCAAATATATTCACTTCTAAAAGTAAATTTTGGCCATTAAATGTTGGTCTAAATCCCACATTTGCAATCCCTTTTTTAAGAAATTGAGATGTTTTTATTGTAACCGCATAAACTCCAAGTTTTGGAATTGCATAGTCTTTAATATTTATATTGCAAGTTGGAAATCCTATTTTTCTTCCTCTTTTCTGTCCTTTTATAACTTTACCTTGAATGCTCCATTCACGATTCAGTAATTTATTAACCTCATGAATTTTTCCTTGGGAAATTTTTTTTCTTATGATAGTTGATGATATAACTTTGGCAGTTTTTTTTAACGGATTAGTGATAACAGTATCATAATTGTATAAACTTGAATATTTTTTAAGTGTTTTTATATTCCCTTGTCTTTGAAAGCCGAACTTAAAATTATTACTCACAAACAAAAATTTACAATTTGCTTTTTTATATATAATATTTTTAATGAACTCTTTTGGTGAAAGCTTTGAAAATCTTTTATTAAATTTAACAATTATTAAAAAATCTAATTTTAGTTTTTTAAGTTGAGTTTTTTTTTGTAAAAGTGAATTAATTCTATGATTTTTAATTTTCTTATTAAAAAACATAATTGGCATTGGTTCGAAAGTAATTATTCCTAGAGGTAATTTATTCTTTTTTGATTTAAGTTTTGCCTGATTTATTACTTTTTGATGTCCTAAATGAACCCCGTCAAAGTTACCAATAGCTACAACACTATTTTTATGTTTACTCGCTATTTTAAGATTATTATAAATCTTCATCTTACCACTTCAGCTCTTTTTGTAAAAAATTAGACTTAACATTATATTTTTCAAATAAAGTTATTAATTCAGAATTATTTTTTACTTCATTTTTGTGAACACCACTGTAAATAAATAAACTATCTATGCCAACATTATTTGCACCTCTTATATCTGTTCTTAAATTATCTCCTATCGCTAAAACCGTATCACCCCGATTAAAACATAATTCATATATTTCTTTATAGGGTTTTCCATAATATATTACTTTACCACCTATTTTTTCAAAAGTTTTAGCTATTGATCCGGCACAAAGTTCTTCAATATTTCCTCTATGAACTATTAAGTCAGGATTTGTGCAAATTAACTTTTTTGAAGTATGTTCTTTAAGTAAAACTTGATAGTAATTTAAGTCATTTTCTTGCTCATCAAAAAGTCCAGTGCAGATAATATAATCACATTTTTCTAAAGATGTTTTGTTTGATAATACCCTTTCAAATAACGATTGGTCTCGTTTTGGCCCAAGATGATAAAATTTTTTTCCAAATTTATTTTCATTAATAGCTTTCATTGCTGCCTCACCTGACGTAATCACTTTAGATAAAAATCTCTCTTCCATTTTCATTTTTTTTAGAAACTCGATTACTTTTAGGCTAGGTCTTGGTGCATTTGATAAAAATACAACTCGTTTTGAATTTTCATTTAGTTTTTCTACTACTTCAACTGCTTTAGAATTTAAAGATATTCCATTATGCATCACACCCCATAAGTCAATTATATAGGTGTCGTAGTTTTGATAAATTTCAGATAAATGGTTTAAGTTTCTCAATTTTTACAGTCTTTCTTAAGTTTGCCTAATAAAACATAGTATTTTAGCCTTTTTTTAATGATTTTCGCCTCTTGAAATCTACATAAAACTTACCATATCAGCCCTACATAAAAATTACAGGAGAATATATATGAAATTTAGACCCTTACACGATCGTGTCCTAATCAAAGTATTGGAGAGTGAAGAAAAAACTTCAGGAGGAATTATAATTCCTGATACAGCAAAAGAAAAACCACAGGAAGGTGAGGTAATGGCTGTTGGTCCAGGTGCTAAAAATGAGGACGGTAAATTAACTCCAATGGATGTGAAGGTTGGTGATATAGTTCTTTTTGGAAAATGGTCAGGTACAGAAGTGAAAATTGACGGGAAAGAATATAGTATCATGAAAGAATCTGACATAATGGGAGTTTCAAAGAGTAAAAAATAAATTTTAAAGGAGAATTAAAATGGCAAAAATAATTAAGTTTGATACAGAAGCTAGATCGCAAATGTTAAAGGGAGTTAATACTTTAGCTAATGCAGTAAAAGTAACTCTTGGTCCAAAAGGAAGAAATGTAGTGATGGATAAGTCTTATGGAGCACCTAAAATTACAAAAGATGGTGTATCAGTTGCTAAAGAAATAGAACTAGATGATAAGTTTGAGAACATGGGTGCTCAAATGGTTAAAGAAGTGGCAAGTAAAACAAATGATAATGCTGGTGATGGAACTACAACTGCAACAATACTCGCACAAGGAATAGTTAATGAAGGCTTAAAATATGTTACAGCTGGAATGAATCCAATGGATATTAAAAGAGGTATAGATAAAGCTGTAGAGTTTGTAATTGATAAGCTTAAAACCACTTCCAAAAAGGTAAAAGCTAATGAAGAAGTAGCACAGGTTGGTACAATTTCTGCTAATGGTGAAAAATCTATAGGTGATATGATTTCAAAAGCGATGCAAAAAGTAGGTAATGAGGGTGTAATAACTGTTGAAGAGGCAAAAGGAGTTGAAACAGAACTTGATGTTGTTGAAGGTATGCAATTTGATAGGGGTTATCTCTCTCCATATTTTGTTACAAATGCTGAGAAGATGACAACTGAGCTAGATAATCCTCTTGTGCTTTTGGTAGAAAAAAAATTAACCAATTTACAGCCAATGGTTCCCTTGCTTGAGTCAGTAGTTCAAGCTAATCGACCGTTAATGATTATTTCTGAAGACGTAGAAGGTGAGGCTTTGGCAACCTTAGTTGTTAATAAATTAAGAGGTGGTTTAAAAGTAGTTGCTGTAAAAGCACCAGGTTTTGGAGATAGAAGAAAAGCAATGTTGGAAGATATTGCTATTTTGACTGGGGGACAGGTTATCTCAGAGGATATTGGTCTTAAATTAGAAAACGTTAAAATTAATGATCTTGGATCATGCAAAAAAGTAAAAATAGATAAAGAGAATAGCACTTTAGTAGCCGGTGAAGGTAAAAAATCGGATATCGAAGCAAGATGTAATCAAATTAGATCAGAAATTAATGAAACTACTTCTGATTACGATAAAGAAAAATTACAAGAAAGATTAGCCAAACTTGCTGGTGGTGTTGCTGTAATTAAAGTTGGTGGTGCTACTGAGGTCGAAGTTAAAGAAAGAAAAGATAGAGTGGAAGATGCACTTAATGCTACAAGAGCTGCCGTTGAAGAGGGAGTAGTAATTGGTGGTGGTTGTGCTTTACTTTATGCTGCTCAAGATTTAGATGGTGTTAAAGTAAAAGGTGATGACCAAAAAGCAGGGGTAGAGATTGTTAAAAAAGCTCTTCAAGCTCCGATAAGACAAATTACTGCAAACGCCGGTGTTGATGGTTCTGTAGTGGTAGGAAAACTTTTAGAAGGAAAAAAATCTTCTCAAGGTTATGATGCTCAGAACGAAGAATATGTTGATATGTTTGCAAAAGGAATTATTGATCCAACTAAAGTTGTAAGATCAGCACTTCAAGATGCTGCGTCCATCGCAGGATTACTGATTACAACTGAAGCCATGATCGCAGACAAACCTGAAGAAAAAGATGCTGGTCCTGCAATGCCTCCGATGGGTGGCGGCATGGGTGGAATGGGCGGCATGGGTGGAATGGGAATGTAATTTCACCTACCCAAATGATTTTAAAAAAGGCTGCAACTTTGCAGCCTTTTTTTTTGCAATAAACAAGCAAGCAGTTGAACTAAGAATCAATCCGTCCTTAAGAACTCTTAAATTGTTATCAGCCAAAGTTTTACCTGAAGAGGTTATATCAGTAATGATTTCTGAAGAACCTATAAATGGATAAGTTTCTGTAGCACCAAGACTAGGTATGAGTTTATATTGAGTGACACCTTTAGAGACAAGAAAATCGTTAGTTAAGTTTGGGTACTTTGTTGCCACTCTCAACCTTGTATTTCTTTTAGCTCTTATATCGAATGATACCTCCTCAAGATCAGCAATAGTCTGAACATCTATCCAATCATCTGGCACAGCAATAATCAAATTGGCATTACCGAAATCAAGTTTTTTTTGAATATTTATTTTACCCTGTAAATTTTTATCAGACTCTTTCAAAAGATCTAGTCCAGATATACCTATATCGAGGGTTCCATCTCCTAATCTTTGAATGATTTCTTTTGCGTGAAGAAAAATAATCTTAATATTTATCTTGTTTTCAATGGTTCCAAAATAATTTCTCTCTTTTTCATTTTGTAAAATTTTTAGCCCACTTTCATTAAAAAATGAAATTGCTTTATCTTTTAATCGACCTTTACTTGGCAAACCTATAGTAATTAAATCTTTCATATATTTTTTAAATTAATGGCTGCTCCGACAGCTGGAATATTTTTTTTAGCGCCCAAACTTTTCAATAAATCATCATAACGACCACCTCTAGCAATTTCATTTTTTCCTGAAAATACTTGAAATACAATTCCCGTATAATATTCTATGTCTCTACCAAAATTAGCAATAAAATTTACATTCTGATTAATATTTTTTAGATTCTGGATTGATTTTAAATTTTTAAAAATATTTTTTTTAATATTATTTTTTTTTGCAAACTCAAATAACTTTCTATCAAGTTCCGAAAGTTTACAATTAATTTTCAAAAAAGATTTAATTATTCTCACAATCTTTTTCCCATTACTAAAAGATCTTGGATCTTTTATTTTTTTATCAAATCGTTTTAAAATTTCTAATACTGATCTTCCAGCAATTATTTTATCTTGATCTATTTTTTTCATTTCATAAAATCTTCTTTTATCTGCATCAAAAGTAACTGAATCAATATCTGTATTTTTTTCTAACCGTTTTAAAAGTTCTTCAAAATACCTTGGTCTCCAGAAATGTCTTATCAGTCTTAGCTTCCACCTTTCAGGCATATCAAGTGCATTAATTAAATTTTTAAATAAACTTATATCACCTACTTTAATTTGAATTTTCTTACCTTTAATTTTTTTTACTGAGTTTAAAATTGTATTAATTACCTTAAAATCATCTTGTGTTTGATTTTTCGAACCTAAAATTTCAATGCCTAATTGATCATTTATGAATGTAGATCCTTTGATACTTGATCTTCTATATGCTTGACCAGAGTAATAAATTTTTGACGGTATTTTTTTTTGTAAAAAACCAATGCATGAAGCTACTGTCAAATCTGGTCTTAAACACATGGTTTTTCCATCTTCTCTCTCAAAAGTAAGTATTGAACTTCTGAATTTTTCTCCAGACCTCTCTATAATATAATCTGAGTCTAAAATAACGTCAGGTTCTGATAATACAAAACCATTGTTTTTAAAATTTTTAATTATTATTTGAGATAATTTTTTTGATTTCATTTGCTAATTCTTTTATATCAATTGATTTTTCCTCACCTGAACTCAGATTTCTTAAAGTAAGTTTTCCTGATTTTATTTCGTTTTCGCCATACAAAATAGCAGCCGGAGATTTAATCTTATTAGCATACTCCATTTGTTTTTTTAATTTACTTTCACCAGGATAAATCTCAGCGCTAAAACCGGCTTTTCTTAATATCGTTTGAATGTTTATGTATTCATTAATTGAATTTTTATCGAAAACACAAATCACAACAGGCTTAAATTGTTTAATTTTAAATTCCTTTTTCTGCATCAAAGCATAGACCAGCCGATCCAATCCAATTGATATGCCAGTGGCAGGAGCATCGTAATTACCAAAATTATTAACTAAATTGTCGTATCTACCCCCGCCTCCTATAGATCCAAATTGGATTACTTGTCCTTTATTGTTTTTTACATCAAATTTTAAATTTACCTCAAAAATTACGCCAGTATAATATTCTAGCCCTCTAATAATTGATGGGTCAAATTCAAAATTACTAAAATTGTAACCTTTAAAAATTTTTAATATCTCAATTAAATCTTCTGTTTCAGGTGACTTTTTTTTGAGTGTTTCTTCTATTGTTTCAATGTCTTTAGATTTTAAATTCGCACCTTTTGTGAAATCTCCAGATTTATCTTTTCTACCAGCACCTAATAGTTCTTTTACCCCATCCCAGCCAAGTCTATCAATCTTATCTAAAGCCCTTAAAGCAATAAGTTTTTGCTTATTATCATTTATATTTATCTTTTTAAATAATTCTTCCGTTATTTTTCTTGATGAAATTTTAATTATATATTCTGATTTACTTAATCCACACTTTTCAAGGATTTCTGAAATCATTACACATAACTCGGCGTCTGCTTGTAAATTTTTAGTACCTACAAAATCAGCATCGAATTGTAAAAATTCTCTAAATCTTCCTGGACCTGGTTTTTCGTTTCTCCAAACAGTTCCTAGTTGATATCTTTTAAATGGTTTCGGGATTTCTAAATAGTTTTTTGCAACATACCTCGCTAAAGGAGCTGTAAGGTCATATCTTAAAGATAACCACTTATTTTCGTCCTTAAATGAAAAGACCCCTTCATCAGGTCTTTCTTTGTCTGGTAAAAATTTTCCAATACTATCCGTATACTCAAAACTTGGGGTTTCGAGATATTGAAAACCATACCTGATCATAACTTCTTTGATATTAGAAATTATAAAATCACGAACGAGTAATTCTTTTTCTTGTCTGTCTACAAACCCTAATGGAAGTTCTTTTGAAGGTTTGCCTTTTTTTTCTTTTGTCATTTTTTGGTACAGCAGGGTGGATTCGAACCACCGACCCCTAGTTCCACAAACTAGTGCTCTAACCAACTGAGCTACTGCTGCATCCTAGTTATATTTATCTTAATTTTTATTAAATTTATATATTTTTGATTATAAGCTAAGCAATAGCCTAGCGTGCATTCTGTGCGAATGTGTTCTTAGTGTAGATATTTTGTTTCTTATAATCATAATGTGAATTTAGAAAAAAATTGTGTCTTTTTCAAGAGGGAGTTAGCGGGACAGTAAAAAAGCTATGGACTTGAATTAGTGCCCCGTTAACCAGTGATTTTTGGAAATTTAGATTAAGATGTTTTCTGCAATTTTACTGCTGAAGGACCTTTTTCTCCATTCTCCACTTCAAACGTTAACTCATCACCTTCGTTTAAGTATTTTAAACCAGCTTCTCTAACTGCTGAAGAATGAACGAACACGTCTTTTTCTTTGTCTTCTCTTTCAATGAAACCATAACCTTTAGTACCATTGAACCACTTTACTTTACCTTTTAGTGTACTCATATTATTTACTTTTCCTTATTTGTTATTAACTTAAGTTAGATTAACTAACTGTGAAATATAAATAGATTTGTATCTAAAATGTCAATAGATGATTAAAAAAATCTAAGGAATTGTTTTTTTGCAACAGTTATTAATAAATAAGTGACACTAAACCTACAATTATCACTAGTCCAATTCCAATATAAACAAGTTTATTTTTATCTAAGTGAGATCTAATTCTATGATAATTCGTTTCTTTGTAACTTAATCCTTTGTCATCCAGGTTAGATGATTGATTAAATCCACGTTCTCTACCGATTTGTAAAAACTTTGACTTTCTATGATCATAAACTTCCTCTCTTGAAAAATTTTCAAAGCTTTTTAAATTTTTTAATATCGAATATTTAATTTCATCAGCAATTGCCTCAGGGTCTCTATGTGCTCCACCTAAAGGTTCAGAAATAACTTCATCAATAATTCCTAGTTGTAATAAATCTTTTGCAGTTAACTTCATAGCTTCGGCCGCTTGTAAAGATTTTTTTGGATCCCTCCAAAGAATAGATGCGCACCCTTCTGGAGAAATAACTGAATAAATAGAATTTTCTAACATGATCACTTTATTTGATGATGCTAACGCGATGGCGCCACCTGATCCCCCCTCGCCAATTATTATTGAAATATTTGGAACAGTTAGTGACATACAGCACTCTATGGAATTTGCAATTGCAGATGCCTGGCCTCTTTGCTCAGCGCCTATCCCTGGGTAAGCGCCTGGAGTATCAATAAAACTTATTATTGGTATCTTAAATCTATCAGCAAGTTTCATTAACCTAATACATTTTCTGTAGCCTTCTGGACTCATCATTCCAAAATTTCTTTCTATTCTACTGTTTAAGTCTTCTCCTTTTTCTTGTCCTATAATTAAAACTGATTTATTTTCTATAAGGCCAAATCCTGCTGTAACAGATTTGTCATCACCGAAATACCGGTCACCAGAAAGTAATGTAAACTGAGAAAATATTTTTTTTATATAGTAACTAGCTTTAGGGCGATCTTCATGTCTGGCTACCTGAGTTTTTTGCCAACTATTTAAATTAGCATAAATTTCTTTTAACTTTTGATTAATTTCTTGTTGAGTAATTTTAATTTTATCAGTGTCAACTTCAGATATACCTTCTGAACCAAAGGGGCTTTTTAAACTATCTATTTCTTCCTCTAAAGCTTTGATTTCTTTTTCAAAATCTAAATAATTTTTCATATAAATGATACAATATAGATAGTATTATTATATTATAAAATAATGTAAAGGTCAGTTCATTATGAAAATTACTGAGAAAAATGATTTAAAAATCAGTTCAACTTTGTTTGAATTTATCAACAATGAAGCAATTCCAGGAACTGACATAAATCCCGAGAAATTTTGGAATAATTTTTCAAAGAATGTATACGAGCTAACACCAATTAATAAAAAATTAATTGAAAAAAGAGAAATAATTCAAAAAAAAATAGACGATTGGCACAAATCTAACAAAGGTAACGAATTTAATAAGCAAGAATATACTAATTTTCTAAGGTCGATAGGTTATTTAGTTGAAGAAAGAGGTGAATTTAAAATAGAAACATCAAATGTTGACTTAGAAATATCTTCAGTTGCAGGGCCACAACTTGTAGTTCCAGTCGACAACGCTCGGTACGCTTTAAATGCTGCAAATGCAAGATGGGGAAGCTTGTATGATGCTTTATATGGTACTGATGTTATACCTGGTGAAAAAGTTAAAGGATATAATATCGAAAGAGCTAACAAGGTTATAAATTATGTAAGAAATTTTTTAGATGAAAATATACCTCTTTCAAAGATTAGTTGGAAAGAAATATCAAAAATTCAAATAGAAAATGATAAATTAGTTGTATCTAACGGCTCTGAAAAAGATTTTCTAAAAGATGAAAATAAATTCATAGGATTTAACGGTGTAAAAGATAACCCAAATTCAATTTTATTTAAAAATAATAATCTTCACATCGACATTATAATTGATCCTAATAATTCAGTTGGAAAAAATGATAAAGCCTCTATTTCTGATGTAATTTTAGAATCTGCTTTATCGACAATAATTGACAATGAAGATTCTGTAGCCGCTGTTGATGCAGAAGATAAAGTTAAATGTTATAGAAATTGGCTCGGTCTGATGAAAGGCGATTTAACAGCCAATATAGAAAAAAATGGGAAAAAATTTTTGAGAAAATTAAACCCGGATAGAAGTTATAATTCCAAAAATGGAAAAAGAGTCATTCTCCACGGAAGAGCATTGCTTTTAAATAGAAATGTTGGTCATTTAATGACTAATCCTGCTATTGTTTTAAAAGATGGTTCAGAAATTCCTGAAGGTATTTTAGATGCGTTCATATCAAGTTTATGTGCACTGCATGACTTTAAAAATAAAAATAATTCTAGAACTGGTTCTGTTTATATCGTTAAACCAAAAATGCATGGTCCTGAAGAAGTAAGTTTTACTGATAAACTGTTTGAAAAAGTTGAAGAAACTTTAAACATGAAAAAATATTCTATTAAAGTTGGGATAATGGATGAGGAAAGAAGAACAACTGTAAATTTAAAAGAGTGCATTAGACAAGTTAAAAATAGAATAGTATTTATTAATACAGGTTTTTTAGATCGTACTGGAGATGAGATGCATACCTCATTTGAAGCAGGCCCAATGATATTCAAAGGTGAAATGAAAAAATCAAAATGGTTAAATACTTATGAGGACTGGAATGTTGATATAGGTTTAAAATGTGGCTTTTCAGGAAAAGCACAAATTGGTAAAGGAATGTGGGCTATGCCAGATCAAATGTTGAATATGATGGAGCAGAAAATTGGTCATCCAAAGTCTGGTGCGAATTGTGCTTGGGTTCCATCGCCCACTGCAGCAACGCTACATGCAATCCACTACCACAAAATAAATGTCTTTGAAGAACAAAAAAAAATAGGGTCTAGAGAAAAAGCAAATTTAAATAATATTTTAGAAATACCAAAAGCAGATAGGCCTAACTGGTCACAAGATGATATCAATCGAGAGCTTGAAAATAATGCTCAAGGTATACTTGGCTATGTTGTCAGATGGATTGATCAAGGTGTAGGTTGTTCTAAGGTACCAGATATTAACAATATCGGATTAATGGAAGATAGAGCTACCTTAAGAATTTCTTCTCAACATATAGCTAATTGGTTGCACCATGGGATATGTACAAAAGATCAGGTGATGAAGGTTATGAAGAAGATGGCAACTATTGTAGATAAACAAAATGAAAAAGATAGCGCCTATACAAAAATGTCAGATAACTTTGAAAATTCCATAGCATTTTCTGCAGCTTGTGATCTAGTTTTTAAAGGAAGAGTACAACCATCTGGATATACAGAGCCTCTTTTGCATCAGAAAAGATTAGAAATAAAAACTTCTATTTAACTCTCAGTTACAGGAATACGATTCTTAAATGCTGAAAACAAAGTTCCATCATCAAGTTGTTCTATCTCTCCACCCACTGGTAATCCTTGAGCCAATTTAGTAATTTTAATTTTACCGTTTTTAATTGTATCTTCAATATAATGCGCCGTGGTTTGACCTTCTACAGTGGCGCTAGTTGCAATAATTACTTCTTTTAAACTATTTTTTTTAATTCTTTTGACTAAAGAGTTTATTAACAAATTCTTTTGCTCAAAATTTTCACCAGAGTTTAATGTCCCTCCTAAGATATGATAATGACCTTTGTAAATATTTGCTGAGTCAATAACCCACATATCTGCCAAATTTTCAACTACACATATTTTGTCATAAGAGTCATTTGTTGAGCAAATACAAACTTTATCCATTATTTTTAAATTTCCACAGTCTACACAACGGACCACGTTTTTATATACTTGAGCCAATGACTTGGCTAAAGGTTTTACCATGCTATCTTTATTATTTATTAACTTTAAAATGATTCTTTTTGCAGACTTAGGTCCTAAACCTGGAAGTTTAGCAAACTGCTTTATAAGATCATTTATTTCGGGAATATTATTGTCCATTAAAAAGGTAGTTTAAAATCTGTAGGAAGATTTAATCCCCCCGTAACTTTAGAAAGCTCCTCGGCTGATTTTTTTTTTAAATTTTCTTTAGCATTATTATAGGCTGCAATTATTAAATCATTTATAATTGTAAGATCTTCTTTTTTTGCTTTTTCGCTAATATTTATCGATTTTAATTCGTAATCCCCTGTCAAAACTACTTTTACTAAATTGCCTCCTGACATCCCTTCTACCTCAATTTTTTTTATTTTATCCTGAGCTTCTTTCATTTTATCTTGCATAGCTTTTGCTTTCGAAAGCATGTCGGCAAAATTAGTCATCGCTCACCTCTTGAATGTCTATTAGTTTTATATCAGGAAAGGCATTTTCCATTTTTTTTGCTAAATCGGTTTTTTGAAACTCTTCTAGTTTAGAGGATTTTTTTTCCATATTTTGCTCATATAAACTTTTGACATTTTCGTTTTTGCTAAGTGATATGATCCATCTTTCACCTGTCCACCTTAATAATTTTTCTGTTAAATTTTTAATAAAGTTTTGATTTAACTTCTCATTGAAGCTAATATCAATTTTACCTTTATTAAAACTTACTAATTTAACATTTCGTTCAAGATCATACTTGAGTTCAACTTCTTTTTCTTTATTAGCTAGATCAATTAAATCTTGAAAATTTGTAATTTCAATTTTGTTTTTGTTAATTTGGGGTGATAAATTTTTTATTGGATTTTTCTTTATTTGATCAGTATTTTTTAATTGATTTTTTATTGGCGTTGATAGGTTGTCCTCTAGATTATCTTCTTTAGCGTTATCACCAATCAGATTTTTTTGATTTGAATTTTGATCAGGCTCAACATTATAACTAAGTATTTCTTTTTTAACTTCTATTTTTTTAAGATGAACGAGCTGCATTATATACATTTCTAAAGTTAAATTTTCGTCACCTACAATTTTAAGATCATCTAAAGTTTTAATTGTGAGTTGCCAAAATAAACCAATATCTTGCATATCTATATTTTTTGAGTATTCGTCAATCATTTTTACTTCTGACTCGGATACTGCCATATCTTTCTCGATAGAACCCAAATTTATTCTTCTGCTGAAAAAATAAAGAACTTCTAAAATATCGTTTAAAAAATTTTTTGCGTCTACACCATCTACAATTAAATCTTGTAGATATTTTAAAGCATCTTTTTCATTACCGCTTAAAACTTCCTTGAATAATAAAATTACTTTACTACGGTCTGCTAGTCCTAACATTGCTCTGACATCGTTATCTTTGATTAGATTATCTTTATTAATTGATTGAGATATTAGCGCTCTGTCCAAAAGTGATATTGCATCTCTTACTGACCCTTCTGATGTTCTTGCAATCAATTTGATAGCATCATCAGAAATTGCTCCATTTTCTTTTTTAGAAATAATTTTTAAATGATCAAAAAGTTTATCAACGCTAACTCTTTTTAAATCAAATCTTTGACAACGTGATAAAATAGTTACAGGTATTTTTCTAACTTCTGTGGTAGCCAAAATAAATTTTAAACTTGGTGGTGGTTCCTCTAAAGTTTTCAGCAATCCATTGAAAGCTTGTTTGGAAAGCATATGAACTTCGTCTATAATAAAAATTTTATATTTTGCACTTGTGGGGCTATATTTTGAATTTTCAATTAATTCTCTTATATCATCAATACCTGTTTTTGATGCCGCATCCATTTCTAAAACATCCATATGATTTGAATTAACAATTTCCTTACAATGACAGTTTTCATTTATCTTACACTTTTCGCCTTCAGAAAAATTTTTTGAACAATTTAATGCCTTTGCAATAAGTCTGGCGGTAGTTGTTTTTCCAACACCTCTTATTCCAGTTAATAAATAAGCATTAGGAGTTTTATTAAGTTTAATCGCATTTGTAATTGTTTGAGTCATTACCTCTTGGCCTATTAAGTCTTTGAATTCTTGAGGCCTATACTTTAGAGCTAAAATTTTATTCTTTGTCATTTGTAAAGAGGCAGGCAACAACCTGAATAATTTTCACTACGGCTGCTTCTTTTCAGACCTGACCGGGTTTATGAAACATCCACCTGATGCCAACCTCAATATGAGTATATCAAGATCAATTTAAATACTACAAGTCTAGATTTGATTTTTGTGGACTATTTTTGCCTAAATGCTGAGGCCTCGTAAACTCCCAAAATATCTAGGGTAACAGTATGAAAACCTAGTTCTTCCATTGCCTTTTTTACTCCAGATTCCTCTAGATGTCCTTCTAAGTCTAAATAAAAATTTGCTTGTTCAAAAGTATTTTTTACTGAAAAACTTTCTAACTTTGTTAAATTAACTTGATTAGTCGCAAATCCTCCTAAACACTTATACAGAGCTGAGGGTTCGCTTTTAACTCTAAAGATACAACTTGTTATAAATTTTTTTTCCTTGTTAAATTCTGGTTGTTCTATATTTTTTCCCATCACGAGAAAACGAGTTACATTTCCTTTTTCGTCCTCTATGTTTTTTTGCAGTATCTTTAATTTGTAAGTTTCTGCTGAGAGACTTGATGCAATAGCTGCGATGGATTTATCATTTCCCTCAGCCAAATCCTTGGCAGAGCCAGCTGTATCAGCTGAAATTATAGGCTGAAATTTGTTTTTATTAATAATTTTTTGACACTGTCCAATTGCTTGTGCATGGCTTCTTACAAATTTTATATCTTCAATTGTTGCCTCAGGTTTACAAAGTAAGTTGTGTTCAACATTTAAAAAATACTCTCCATGTATTTGTAATTTATATTTCGGTAACAAATAATGTATATCGGCAACTCTCCCAGCTAAAGAATTTTCTATTGGTATAATGATTTTATAGGTTTCATCTTCATAAGCTTTTTTAAATGTTTCTTCGAAAGTCGCACAAGTTTTTATCTCTGCGTCTTTATATAAATTATTAGCGGCAATATGAGAGTAAGCCCCAAGTTCACCTTGTATGGCAATCTTAATTGTTTTCATTTTTTTCCATTAATTTTTTAATTTCTTTTAGATCTTCCTCAGTGTCAACACTAAGCGGTACTGAATTAATTAACCCTACATGAATTTTCATATCGTTTTCTAATGCTCTAAGTTGTTCCAGTTTTCTTTCTAATTCAAGTTTAGATCTTTTTAAGCTTACATACCTTATCAGAGCTTTACTAGTAAAGGCATAAATACCTATATGATGATATAGATTGTACTTAGTGTTTGAGTTATCTCTAAAAAAGTCTACTGCTTTTAAAAAGGTATTTTCTTTAAGATTTTCTTTTACCGCTACTTTCACGACATTAGTATTATTCATCTCTTCCTTTGTATTAAATGAACTTGCTAAAGTACTAATATCACACTCTTTTTTATCCATGTATTTAACTAAATGAGATATTGCCTTTGGATCAATATTGGGCATATCACCTTGCAAATTTACAATTATATCTGGTTCTTTATTTAATACTTTCTCAAAAACTTCAAATATTCGATCAGTGCCTGTCTGGTGGACTGAAGAAGTTTTGAATGCTTTTCCTCCAAAATTTTTTACAATATCAATTATTTTGTTGTCTGGTGTTGCTACGTAAACTTCTCCAGAATTTGACTTAATTGCAGCATCATAAACATGTAATATCATTTCTTTATTGTTTATAAGTTTTAAGGGTTTATTAGGAAATCTTTGAGCATCAAGTCTAGAAGGTATTATTATTGCAATTTTATTCATAATTGTGCGTCTCAAAGACGCAAATAGTGTAAAGTAAATATAAGTTTTTTTTATGTAGTCGTGTTATATGTTTCTTGAGTATTTATCAAAATTATGGACAGTTTTGAAATAAATAAAATTATAGCAGCTATTCTTTTAACAGCCCTTATTATTATAGGTATTGGTAAATTTGCAGATGTATTGTTTCACGTAGATAAGCCAAAAGTGTCAGCTTATAAAGTTGAGGGTTTAGAGACAGTCGCAGAATCAACATCTTCTATTTCAGAGACTGATAAAGAGGTGATAGTAAACATTAAGGAGTTATTGGCAGCTGGAGATATGGCTCACGGAGAAAAAGTTTTCAAAAAATGTAGTGCCTGCCACATGATCGTAAGTGATGGAAAAAATATGATTGGGCCAAATTTATGGGGTGTAATCGGAAGAACTGCAGGATCTGTATCAGACTATAAATATTCTAAAGCAATGATTGCGTACGGGAAAGAATGGACTTTTGAAGAAATGAATGCCTACTTAATAAAACCACAAGCTTACATAAAAGGAACTAAGATGGCGTTTGCAGGATTAAGAAAAGAAAAAGATAGAGCTTCAGTTATTCTTTACATGAATTCAAAGAGTAGTAGTCCAAAACCTTTACCTTAATTCAAACACCATTTAATTATGCTTTTTTGGGCGTGTACTCTATTAAGTGCTTGAAGCCAGACAACTGACTGCTTGCCATCTATTACTTCATTAGTAACCTCTTCGCCTCTTCCAACAGGTAAACAGTGCATAAAAATTGCATTGTTTTTAGCTTTTGACATCAGCCCTTTATTAACTTGATAGTTTTTAAGATGTTTCTTTTTAATCTTTTCATTAACTTTATCATTCATTGAAATCCATTTATCTGTCATTATACAATCTGAGTCCTTAACAGCTTCTTCAGGTTTTTTTGTTACTAAAAGTTCTACTTTGTTTTTCTTAGCCCAATTAATTATTTTTTTACTTGGCTCGTATTTTTTTGGACATCCAATTTTGAGTTTAAAACCAAATTTTCCAGCAGCCTCTATTAAAGAATTTGACATATTATTATTGCCATCTCCTAACCAAGAAATAGTTTTACCTTCTATTGGTCCCATTTTTTCTTCAAAAGTAAGAATATCTGACATTATCTGACAAGGGTGGCTTTGATCTGAAAGACCATTTATAATTGGAATTTCTAAATGTTTGCCGAACTCTTCAAGATTTTTATGAGATGAGGTTCTAAGCATCACTACATCAACGTATTCAGTTAAAACTTTGGCTGTATCTTTTAAAGTTTCATTGCCTTTACCATAATGAATTCCTTCTGGATTCAAAATAATTGTAGATCCACCAAGTTGTTTAACAGCAATATCAAAAGACATTCTTGTCCTTGTAGAAGGTTTTTCAAAAATCATTGCCATAGATTTTCCCTCGAATGGTTTGTCTTTATCAGGAGCAGACTTATTGAAATTTTTTCTATTTAATTTTCTAATCTTGGCTTCATCTATAATCGCTCTTAATTCTTTTGAAGATAGATCAGAAATATTTATAAAATTCTTCATTAATAATTCTCACAAACATTATTTATAATTTTCAGTGCTAAATTAATTTCTTTTTTTGTAACATTTAAAGGAGGCAAAAGTCTGACAACATTTTCTGACGCTTTTACCGTTAATAATTTTTTCTGTAACAGCATATTTATAAAATTAGTTTGGTCTGTGTGGAGTTTGAGTCCAATCAATAAACCCTGCCCTCTAACTTCTTTAATGACTTTAGGATATTTAGCTTTAATTTTTTTAAGTTCTTGATGGAAATATTTTCCATTCTTTTTTACATTATTTAAAAAACCTTTTTTACTTAATACATCAATAACAGCATTCCCAACACTCATAGCTAAAGGATTGCCGCCAAATGTTGATCCATGCAACCCTGGTTTCATTCCTGAGGCAACTTTTTTATTTACTAATACTGCTCCAATTGGAAAACCCCCGCCAATTCCTTTGGCAATAGGCACAATGTCAGGCTTTATCTTTGCATA
>CACNJC010000002.1 GCA_902620585.1 uncultured Pelagibacteraceae bacterium
TTGGATACTCCAAGTAATCTAATGTCCCTTGCTAATTTTATTACTTTTTTATCGTTTGTAACTAAACAACCGCCTTCACCTGATGTTATGTTTTTAATACCATCAAAACTGAAACATGTAATATCTCCAAAACTTCCTATCTTCCGTTTTTTAAATTTTGTTCCAAATGCATGCGCGGCATCTTCAATAATTCTTATATTTTTTTTTTTGGCAAAAGAAATAATTTCATTGAAATTACCAACAGCTCCAGAAAAATGAACTGGCATTATAACTTTAGTTTTTTTAGAAAAATTTTTTTTTATTGACTTGATAGAAATCTGCAAGGTATTTGTATCAATATCACAAATTATTGGTCTTGCCCCACTTGCTGAAATTGCTTGGTATGAAGCTACATAAGTTATACTTGGTACTAAAACTTCATCATTTGGTTTTATTCCAATAGACTGTAGAGCAACTTGCAAGGCTGCAGTGCCTGAATTAAAACATACTACTTCTCTATTAAAAAACGATTTTAATTCATTTTCAAAATATTTAACTTCTGGTCCCATACCCAGAAATTCCTTGTCTAATATTTTTTTTACTAATTTTTTTTCTTTTGAAGATAAACAAGATTTAGAAAGCCTAATTATTTTACTCATTTTTTCCAATTATATTCGATTTCATTCATTTTTTTTCTTAAAATTTCTTTTTCAGAATATTTTTTGCTAGACAAATTTAATAATTTGACATTTACGCTGCCCTCATTTTTAAAGCCATACCAGTGTTTTTTAGGGATAATCAACAATTTTGGAGTATTTTCAGAAAGCTCAATTTTTTTAAATTTATTCTTTACTATGCAAACTACTCTACAATTACCTTTAATAACAAATAAATTTTGAGTTGAGTTTTTATGATATCGCCACGCTTTTATTTTGTGTGGTTTTATCTCTGAAATATATAATTCTCCAAAAGAGTCAAAAAAAAGGTCTTCTTTAGTAAAAATCTTTATAATGTCTCCTTTTTCTTGTTTGATTTTTTTTAAACCGATTACCCTAAATTTATCTAATTTTTTTTTCATAATAATTGATTTGGTTGACTGAAAAATCTAAAATTTCAGATTGATTTGAAAAAAATTGATTGTACCAATCATTTATCAAAACTGTAATTTCGTTAAAATTTAATCTTGTTTTCCATCCCAGCATCTTAGAAGCTTTTTCGCTATTAAGTTTGAGTATCTTAGTTTCATTATATACTTTTCTTTTTTTATCGATTTTAAATCTTATTTTGTTTCCATTAAGATCTTTAAGAGCGTTAAGTATTTCAATTACTTTATATGACTTTTTATAACTAGGTCCAAAGTTAAATGATTGTCCATTAAGATTTTTTTTAAAACTTAGGTAATAAGATGCTGTTAGGTATCCATAAAGTGGTTCTAAAACGTGTTGCCAGGGCCTAATAGAATGTGAATTTTTTATAAGCACTTTTTTTCCTTTTTTTTGTGCCCGCATAATATCTGGTACTAGTCTGTTTATTGACCAGTCACCTCCTCCAATAACATTTCCAGCTCTTGCTGTGCAAAAATGAAGTTTATTTTTTTTGCTAAAAGAATGAAAAAATGAGTTAATTAAAATTTCTGCCGCAGCTTTTGAACCGCTATAAATGTCTTTTCCTCCAAGTTTACTCTCTTCTGTATAACCTGAATTTTTTTCTATGTTGTAATAGCACTTATCACTTGTAATCATTACGCAAATACATTTTTTCTTTAAAATTGATGATGCATGTAAAATATTTATAGAACCAATAGTGTTTGATTGTATTGTATCAACAGGATTTTTATATGACTCCGAAACTATAGCCTGGGCAGCTAAATGAAAAATTATATCAGGTTTTTCTTTTGAAATAACTTTTTTTAATTTGCTCAAATTTTTTAAGTTAAAAAAGTAGTTTTTCATTTTTTTCTTAAATTGAAAATGATTATAATTTGATGGTTCCGTAGGTAAATCTTTTGAAATTCCGATTACGTTACATCCAATTTTTAATAGCCATAAAGCTAACCAACTACCCTTAAAACCAGTATGACCTGTCACCAAAATTTTTTTATTTTTTAAAAATTTGTATACGTTTTTTATTTTAGCCATAAAATTTTTTTAGACTTCCATTGTTTTTGTAGTAAATCGTAATCTCTTCTTGTGTCCATGCATTGCCAATATTTTGAGTGTTTGAAAGCATATAAATTTTTGTCCTCAGCTAATTTTGATAATGGTTTTTCCTCTAAAATTGACTTGTCATTCTTTAAATATTTAAAAATTTTATTATGAAAACAAAAAAAGCCCCCGTTAATCCAGCCTTCTCCTGATTGAGGTTTTTCAACAAAAGATTTTACTTTTTGCCCTTTCAAGCTTAAAGCTCCAAATCTTGCTGAGGGCACAACCGCAGTTACTGTTCCTATTTTATTGTGATTTTTATGAAACTGAATTAATCTTTTAATATTAACATTAGCTAGTCCATCACCATAAGTTAATAAAAAATTTTCCTCCTTATCTAAAAATTTTTTTAACCTTAAAAGTCTACCACCAGTCATAGTGTTCAAACCAGAGTAGCAAAATTGAATCTTCCAGTTTAATTTTTTTGGTTTTTTTTTTAGGTACTTAAAATATTTTAAATTTAGTTTATTTAAATTTTCTAAATTAAAAAATTTTTCAATTATATTTCCTTTGTAACCAAGCGCTAAAACAAAGTCATTTATCCCATATTTTTCATATATTTTAAGAATATGAAATAATATTGGAAACTGGCCAATGGAAATCATAGGTTTAGGCTTAGTTCTAGTTTGTTCAGAAAACCTTGTGCCAAAACCACCGCATAATATTACTGCTTTCATTTATTTAAGTAAAAATTTTTTAAATATTGTAGCATAAAAACCTCCTAAAAAAATAACTAAGACTTTAAATGAAATATAGTAAAAAATAAATTTAAGAAAAATCAGTTCGTAATAAAAATTATCAATAAGTATTAATAGTATTATTAGATCAATAGTTCTAGCTCTTTCATCAACAAAGTTTTGAAAAAAGTTTTTTAAAAATACCAAAGAATTAAATCCTTTTTTTGAAAAATTATTTTCGCTAAAATTTAATTTATTAAGAAAATTTTTTCTATTCTTGTCTTTCATAAACTCATACATTGTCAGATGATATGAATAATCTTTTAAATCTATTGCTTTTAGGAGAATAATTAAAATTATTAAGAATAAGAAAGTTTCTTCATTATTTTTATTATATAAATAATATCCAAAACCAATTAAAAAACTAAGATACCCTACCTTGGCTCCCCAATGATCTAAAAGATTTCCTAAATTTGAGGTTTGATTTTTAATTCGAGCTAAAAGTCCGTCAGCCCAATCAAATGAACCTTTTATAAAAAAAAGAAATAAAGAGAGTGTTATTAGAAAATTATTATTGCTTGCTAGAAATAAACCTCCTACCAAGCCAAAAATAATATAAACAAATGTTAAATGATTAGGAGTAATTCGAGTGAATTGTACAAAGTATACTATTAAAACTGAAGTTTCGATATAAAATGTTGATTTAAAAGCAGTGTAAGGGTTTTTAAACCAGTTATTAAATTCAATTTTTCCCCATACTTTTCCTTGATGAAAATAATGTAATTTTCTTAATTTGCCCCAATCAAATAACTTATTCTTTTTAGAATAATTTTTTTTAATCATAATCCTTTTTCAAATTTTTTACCTTCCACCAAGAAAATTTCTTTTGTGGTGTTCTCCAATCTTTTCCATATAAGTATTCTAAATATTTTTCTGACAAAGTAGGAATATTGATCTTTATATTATAGAAATTAACTATTTTAAATTCTTTAAGTAAATCTAAAGGTTGCTGATATCCAGCATTTTTATAAAAATAATTTTTTTTTATAAGAATCTTTTTAAGACAATTAGCGACTGGCTTTAAAAAACTTAGTCTTTTGATTATGATTCTAAATTTTGAATCATAAATATCTGAATTTGAAATAGCATCAATTAATTGCATTAAAAAATTTTTCGGTATAGCCCATTTTATAAAAGCTATTTCTTCTCCTTCTTTAGTTTTGCCTTTTTGATAAAAATTTATATCAACTCTTCTTCCTCCATTTTTATCAAAAGACATTTGTTCAGCTTCTCCTTTGATTTCTAAATCTCTTCTGTATTTAAAACCAAAACTTTCTAAAATTTTTATAATCTCAGTTTTATTATTTTCTTCATTCCAAACACAAAAATCAATGTCATGATCCCAATCAAGAAGTTTATTGTCTCTTATTATTCCTAATAAACTTCCTTGACCCATCCAATAAAAAATCTTCTGTTTGTTTAAAATATTAACAACTATTTCCAAGTTTTGATCTATTTTGCTCATATTAGTCTTTCTCTACACTTAAAATTCCTGATATCCTTTTTATTATTTTTTTGTTATTTCTTGCATAATTTTTTTGAAACTCTAGGAGTATTTGTTGATTCTTTTTAGAGTACCACCAACTTAAAATCTGTTCTGGTTTATTTCTATTTATAAAATAAGATAATTTTTTTGGATTGCTAAATAAAATGTTTTTTTTTTCTAGTTTTTTAAAATCTCTCAAAGCCCCTGTCTTTAGGTATTTATTGTAGCCAGGAGTAAAAATTAATAAAGGAATATTAAAACTTATACATTCCAATAACAAAGTTGAGGTAACATTTGTTAAAATTGTTAAATATGAATTTTCAAGTGTTGAATAAATATTAATGTCTCTGGTTTCATAATGAAGTTTTGGGTGATTACTTAACCAAGTTTTCCTCTCAAGCTCTATTAAATTATTTACTGCATAGGTGCTAGGCGGAGATCCATATCTAATCTTAACTTTTGAATAATTATCTTTATTTAAATTGTTTAAAAAAATATTTTGCAAATTGATATAATCTTTATAGTTGCACATGTCTATGCCAGACCATAGACGTATACTATACTTTGTAGGCATATCTTGAATAACTGAAATAAACTTTTTATTTTTAATTTCTACTTTTTTGGAAATAGTTTTAAAATTTCCTACAGAAAAATATTTTTTTCCTTCACCAATACGGTCGCCCCAGGTCAAAATTTTATCACAAGTTTTTTCTGCATAAAAATCATTCGTACAAAATTTGTTTATAAATTGTGACCCATGTTGCCCACAAAAAAGTTTAGAGCCATTTTTTTTTTGTTCAGCCAACCAGATTTTAAAAATATCGTCAGAAAAATTACTCGATGATGTAAATATTTTTTTAGGTTTATTCACCCAGTCTAGTTTTTTGTTAAATTTTCTAATCTCTTTGAACTCCTCTAAAAAAGTAAGGGGTAAATTTTTTATAATTATTTTTTTTATAAATTTTGAAAACTCATCATCATTTTTAATTACTTTAAGACTGTTATTTCTCAACTTTCTATTTACTTCATTCTTATGGCTGTAGCTTTTATCAAAAGGTAAATTTATCTTAATTATTTTATTGAGATGAGCTTGTAGCATAAGCTCATTTATAAAAGGAAGGCAAGAGTTAATTATAAATATTTCATTCTTTTTTTTTAAATTACCAGTGATTTTGGAAAATGTATTGATTGCGTATGTTTTTAAATTAAACTTTTCTTTTTTATATTTTAAAATATTTTTATTCTTATATTTGTTATTAACGATAATTTTAATATTTTTTTTAAACTCTTTAATTAAATTTATATATATTGAATGATTCCAAACATCTGAAACGTAAAATACTTTAGCTTCTCTAGTATTTTTAGGAACAGTTTTGTACTCTAAGTTGCTTGTATAAGCTATATAATTTTTAGAATTTTTTAATTTTTTGATTATTGAATATTTCTCATACACAGAAACTAAAAAGTCAATTAGCCAAAGTCCATAAACTTGCTCCCAATACTTTTTAGAAAAATTAGTTTGATGGATATTGTTTAGGGTTAGTTGTAAAATAGATGAAAATTTTTCAAATTTCTTTAACAAATATAAAAAATCATTTTCCTTTTTTCTTTGATTTATCCAGGGTGTAGAAATAATTTTTTTTTTGTCTTTTTTCTCTTTTTTTTTCAAATTTTCAAAATCATAATGATTTCCTAAAAATATTTTTTTTGCTT
Source organism: uncultured Pelagibacteraceae bacterium (assembly GCA_902620585.1). Taxonomy (GTDB): domain Bacteria; phylum Pseudomonadota; class Alphaproteobacteria; order Pelagibacterales; family Pelagibacteraceae; genus Pelagilacustribacter. The sequence continues at coordinate 6,120 of CACNJC010000002.1, forward strand.
TCTTTTGAGCAAACAAAAGATTAATAGGATCTGTTACCAATGTAATTTTTTTATTTAACATTTGAATCAATAATTATTCTTAAATTTTGTAAAAGATCCTTCATCAACAATTTTACCACTATCTAACAAATAGATTTTGTCACAAAATTTTAAAGTATTCATTCTATGTGAGATCATGATTATTGTTTTGTTGGGTAAAGAATTTATGTCCTGTAAAATCTCATTTTCAGTAAAAGTGTCAAGCGCACTCGTCGCTTCATCAAAAATTAAAATTTCTGGATTAAATATTAAAGCCCTTGCGATACCTACTCTTTGTATCTCTCCTCCAGATAAGTTTGCACCTTTTTCAGAAATATTATGATTAATGCCATCAGGCAATCTATTAAGCAACTTTTGAAGATTGCTAATTTTAATAATATTGAAAATTTCTTCATCTTTAATTTTTTTTTCGTTAAGACCAAATAAAATATTTTGCTTAAAAGTATCGTTTATCAATGAGATATTTTGAGGAATTAATCCTATTATTTTTTGCCATTTAGGTACTTCTTCGCTATCCAAATTTTTTCCGTCAATTAGTATTTGAGTTTTGTTTCCGTTTATTATTCCTGAAAAAATATCTAAAATAGTACTTTTGCCTGAACCACTTTTACCAATAATTCCAATTTTTTGATTTTTTCCAACTTCAAGTTTTATATTTTTTAACTTAAAATGATCAGATTGATTATGAGAAAATTCGTGAATTTTTAAACAAACACTATTTTCAAATTTAAAATTCGATCCATTTTTCAGAAATACATTTTCTTGAATATTCTTAAAATCATAATAAAGAACTTTGATTGAAGAGTCTGTATATTTTAAATTTTGTAAACTTGAAAAAATCCTGTAGATAGAAGGAATTATTCTAAAGCTAGCTGCAAAAAATATTGCTAAAATTTTTATTATTTCTTCATTATTTTTTCCCTCAATTAATAAGAAAAAAAATACAAATGAAATTAAAACTATTGTAAATAATTCAAAGATGTATCTTGGCAAAGAATTTAAAAAATTATAATTTATATAAATCTTATAAAATTTGTCGTTTTTTTCTTTAAACCGTTTTAGAAAAAAATTATGTCTTTTAAAAAAATTTATTTCTTTTAAGCAGTTAAATCCTTCTTGCATATACTTTATGCGATCTTCTTCTAAAATTTGTCTATCTTTTCCCCAAGATTTTAATTTCGCCTTTATGAAAAAATAATAAATAACTCCCAAAATTACTGCGGTTCCGACTATAATAATTGTCGGTACAGTTAATAAATAAATTAAAAAGACAAAGATGCCTAATAATATAATGCTTTCCAAAATAATTTGTATTAATGATTGTAAATGTAAATAAAATAAATCCATTTCTTTTAATACATTCCTTAGTAATTCAGATGAATTTTTAGATGAATATAAACTGTGTTTTTGAGAAAGATATTTGGAGTATAAATTATAAGATAAATTTTCTATAAAATTAAAAATGAAATTATGGTATTTCCATGAAACAAAAATTGAAAAAAAAGTTTTTAAAACAAAAAAAATTAAAAATAAGACTAAAAAGATTTGGATAGTATTGTTAGAGCCTAAAAGATCGGTAAACTGTATTAATCCTTGTTCTTTTGCAGAGCCCTCTATTTCTAAAAAAGAGTTTAAGATAGGAACTATGATAGCTAAATTTAACATTTCTAAAATTGAAACGATAAATATTAAGCCGATTAGTCCAAAAAAATATTTTTTTTGTTTATGATTAAAAAGTTTGATAATTTTTAACATTTATACTTTATCTTTATCAATTTCAGACTTTAACTCTTCATATTCTTTCATTTTTCTTTTCATAAAATTAATCGTTAGTTTTGTTTTTTCGGAAAGTCCTTTTGGGGTGAGAATATAAATATAATTCATCTTGTTTGGATTTTTGCTAAAATTATCAATTTTTATTAAACCTTTTGTTTTAAGGGCTTTAAGGCAATAATTAAGCTTACCAAGACTAAAACCAAGATCCTTAGCTAGTTCTCTTTGTGTTGACTCTGGCTTATTCTTAATTTTTCTTAAAACCGCGAACTGATCTTCGTTATTTTTTTTCATGTTCAATTAATGAACAATATAGTTCAAATTATGAACGTAGTAAATCCCCTAATAAACTTATTTTTTGTTTAAAAGTCTATTTTCCACTGTTTCAAATATGAAATGACCCAAAAAGATGTGTGCCTCCTGAATTCTCGCAGTATTGTTACTATTCACGACTAAAGGGATATTGCACAATTTTTTTGCTTTTCCGCCCTTGTTCCCTAAAAAACCAACAGAAGATATTTTCATTTTTTTTGCTGTCTTAAGAACATTAATAATATTTTTAGAATTCCCTGAAGTAGAAATAGCGATCAAAATATCTTCTTTTTTGCCTAAAGCTTCTAAAGATCTAGAAAATTGAACATTAAAATTAAAATCATTACCACATGCAGTAATTGTAGAGATGTCTTGCGCAAGTGAAATTGCTGCTATTGGCTTTCTATTCAATTTTGGCTTTAATCTTACTATAAACTCGGCTGCTAAATGTTGAGCATCAGCTGCCGAACCACCGTTTCCACAAAGCATAACTTTACCACCACGATTTAATTTTTGAGTAATCATAAAAATTGCACTTTTAATTTCTTTACTCAAAGCAATTAATGATCTTTTTGCTATTATGGATTCATTGATGTTCTTTTCCAAATTATTTTCAAATTTTTTTACCAAACGGATCTCCCTCCATCAATAATTAAATTTTGTCCTGTCATGTAGTTAGATGCATCGGAACATAAAAATTGTATAGCTCCTCTATACTCATTTTTTGATGCAAGCCTATTAAGTGGTATTTGAAATTTAAGCTTTTTAATAAATTTTTTTGGTTGGTTGCTTTGTATTGGTCCAGGTGAAATGGCATTACATCTTAATCTTTTGTTGTTCCAATAAGTTGCTAGATATTTGGTTAAACCAATAATCCCATGTTTTACAACTGAATACATCACTGGTTTAAATACACCTTTACTATAAATTCTATGATTGGGTGCAATAACTGATAAATCTGAAGCTACATTTATTATAACTCCACCACTTTTATTAGATACAATCATTCTACCGAAATATTTTGAGCACAACATTGCCCCGGTCAAACCTACTGACAAATGTTTTTCCCAATCTTGTAACAAAACTTTTTCAAATGATGAAGAATTTAACATTTTTTGATTTTTTTTTACCTTTGCGTCAATTGCTGCATTATTAATTAAACAATAAAGTTTAACTTTTTTTTTTTTTATTTTTTTAACAACTTTTTTAATCGAACTTTCTTTTGAAACATCCATTCTTGTGATAAGTATTTTTGATGTTGGATATTTTTTAATTAATTTTTTTTTTATAAAGTTAAGTTTTTTTATATTTATGTCTGTCAAAATCACATTCGCGTTAATCTCAAGTAATGAGTGAGCGTGTTCTTCACCTAGCAACCCAGCTGCTCCTGTTATAAGACAATATTTATTTTTAAGATCATATTTTATGTTTTTCATTTTATTTTTTTCCTGTGCAAATTAACATTACCTCTTTTGAAAAAAAAATAAATTTAGATTTTTTTTTTAAATAATTTGGAGCTAAATACCTTGCTAAAAGTGAAACTAATAACATAAATTTTGAAAATAAATTTTTTTTCCATAAAACTGGTAATTGAATAAAATTTCTACTTTTAACTTCTATAAAATTCATCATCTCGTGTGAATCTTTTAAGGAAACTTTGTTATATGGTTGTACATGAGTAAAATCATCGTAAAAATTTTTTATGTTGTGTATCCACGATGGAGTAAGAGTGATTATAAGTCCACCAGGTTTTAAAACTCTATAAGCTTCGGAGAGGATATTTTCTGGATTATGAAAATGTTCGATTACAGATTTATTAAAAACTACGTCAAAATTATCGTTGTTAAAGGGTAATTTATCTTTCACTAAATCACATTCTTTATAAATAATTTTTGGAAAGTATTTCATACAAATATTATCAATATCGACTGCAAATCCTTCACAACCAAAATTAATAAATTCATTTATAAATTCACCCCTGCCGCAACACAGGTCTAAAACTTTCGAGTCTTTTTTAATATTGTAAGTTTCTATCAAATAATTGATAAGTTTGTTCGGATATTTAGTAAAAGGTTTAGATTTATCACTATAAATTGTCTTAACGTAGTTTTTTTTAATATTCATATAAATTTTTTTGTTTGTCCGCCATCTAAAACAAAAGTTGAACCTGTTGAAAAATTTTGCTCAGAGCATAAATAATTACACAAGTAAAAAATTTCATTAATACTCCCGAATTTTTTAAGAGGAACATTTTCATCAATGTATCTTTTTATCTTTGATTTATTTTTTTTTAATTTTCTTTCCCATGTTGATCCTTTAAATAATATGTTACCAGGGGCAATACAATTTATCAAAATATTGTTTTGAGCTAAATCTTTACTTATTAATTTTACAAAATTATTTACAGCTGATTTTGCTAAAGAATATCCGATTGGAGCACCACTAATTGACTCAATTCCGCAGATTGAAGAAATACAAACTATTTTTGAATTGCTTTTTCTAAGCAATGGAATAGAAAAATTAATTGTATTAATTGTTGAAAAAAAATTATTTTCAAAAGCATGTTTTAAATCATAATTATTTTTTTTAAAGTTGCTATTGCCATAATTACAAATCAGGATATCTATTTTTTTAAATTTTGATTTGATTTTTTTTAATGCTTTTTTAATTTGGTCTTTTTTTGTCAGATCTGCATTTACATAAAAGGAATTATTCAAGCTCTTTGAAGCTGTTTTTAGTTTTTTAATATTTTTACTACAAAGGAGTACTATATTTCCTTTATCATGAAATTTTTTCGCTAATCCGAAGCCTATCCCAGATGAAGATCCAGTGATTAATATAACTTTCTTTTTTTTATTTAGTATCATCAATTTAAATATTTTTTAATGAAGTTAAAATTGTATTCTAGTTCATTATAATCACCATTTTTTTTTTTTGTTCTTGCAGTTTGTAAAATTAAAAGATTTTTATAATTTATATTTTTGATATTTTTAAAAAGTTTCTTAAACTTCGCATTACCCATTCCTAGTTTAATTGTTTTACCATTCTTAATTCTATCTTTTATATGAATATTCTTAATATATTTTCCATAAGCTTTGAATTCATCATTACAATTATAATTTAAACTCGCACTATTGCCAGAGTCATAGTTTATTCCAAATCTTTTTTGATCAAACTTTTTTATAAATTCTTTAAGCTTTAGCGGAGGAAAATCAGACTCAAACAGTAATGTCACATTATTTTTTTTAAGAAAACCTCTTAATTTAGAAAATTCATTTATTATTTTTTTTTCATCTCTAGTATTTTTAATAGAACTGTTATCGACTAGAGGAAAGACAATAAATCTTATCTTTAAATTGTTGCATGCCTTAACTATATTTTTAAAATCCTTTAAATATTTTTTTGATTTTTTAAATTTCCAAAACGGTTTTTGCATGAAGCAATCTCCCGTCAATGTGGTAATATTTATTAAATATTTCCTAGACAAATATTTAATTTTTTTTACTCCTTTGCTTTTAAAAATAGGGTTTTTGTAGAGGTTTTTATAATCTAAAGTCCATTCCATATTTTTAAGACCCATACGATTAGCTAAAAAAAATTCACTTTCCCAATATTTTTGTGGGAAAAATTGAATTTTGCCTTTAGAGGCAGGTGACAATCTACCTTGCATAAAACCTATATTATTTAAGTTTGTCATAGTTCTTGCACCATTTCTAAAAAACATCCTTCAGGTGTTTTACAATATGTCATTAATACTTTTTTATCTGCCGACAATCTTGGTTTGCTATTAAATTTAATCTTCTTTTTTTTGAAATAAGTAAATGTTTTTTCTAAATTTTTTACAGTAACAGAAATGTGAGTTATACCAGGACTATAGGGGTATAATTCATTTTTCTTTTTTCTTGGAGAATTATAAAAATATAATAGTTCAATTAAATTTTTTTGCTTATCTTTTAATTTAAGGGTTTTTACTTTGACATTTTTATAACCCAAAACACTATCTATTGTATTTCCTGACTCAATCAATTGTTTTTTTATTTTAAAATCTAATAGTTTTGTCCAAAACCATAATGATTTTTTGATATTCCTTGTAACAATACCTGTGTGTCTTATTACTGTCATTTATTAAATAATATCCTTATATTATTTTCTAAAATTTTTATACCTTCTAGTAAAGCATCTTTAGAAATAGTGAGTGGTGGTCCTATTTTTACAGACTCACGACCTGTATAAACTATCAAAAGTCCTTCGGACATACATTTCTCAACTAATTCTCTCAATTTTAATTTTATATTTTTATTTTTTTTAAATATGATTGCAGCAATTAAACCTTCTCCATTTATTTTTTCAATTGAATGTGAATTGTTGTCTTTAATTTCGTTCAGCGCTTTTAGTAAAATCTTTCCTTTAATTTTAGTGTTTTTTATTAGTTTTTTTATTTTTATCTCTTCTAAAACCGCAAGTCCTGCATTACAAGCAATTGGGTTTGCTGAATTTGTACTGCTCATATTACCTACTTCAGGTAAATCCATAATTTTTTTTTTCCCTATAACACCAGACAATGCAATTCCTCCACCCATGCCTTTACCACAACAAATTAAATCAGGGATGATATTGTAATACTTGTATCCAAAAGAGTATCCTGTTCTTGCAAAACCAGATTGCATCTCATCAAAAGCAATTAAAATTTTATTTTTTTTACAAAATTTACTTAAAATTCTAATATATTTTTTTGGATAATATACTGCACCCCAACCTTGAAAAGTTTCTACCATAACTCCACAGATGTCTTTTTTGAAATCAATTTTTCTTTGCAGTTTTTTAAGAGAGTCTTTGAAAAATTTCTCTGAGTTTTTCTCTTTCAATTTCTCAGGGTATGGAAAAGGTAAATGATGAATATTTTTATCATGATAGCCTATCCATTTTTTCTGCTCTTTGTTCCCACTCATCATCTGCGCGCCTAAAGTTCTTCCATGCCAATTACCTTCAAAACAAATTATTCCTAGTTTCCTTTTTTTTAATTTTTGACCATATAATCTCATAAGTTTCAGTGCTGCTTCAGTTGCTTCAGTCCCTGCGGACATTAAAAATGCTTTTTCAAAACCTTTGCCCGCAAATTTAACAAGTTCTTTTATATACTTTTCTCTTACTCGGTTTATATAAGCGTAAGAATGAATAAATTTTTTTTTAATTGCTCTAGATAAATATTTTAATAATCTTGGGTTAGCATGACCAATATTTGTGACAAATATTGTCGAAGTAAAATCAATAAACTTGTTACCAGCTATATCATAAATATTAAAATTTTCTGCTTTTTCCCATGCGATTGGAACTTGTCCATGCATTGATCTAGATTCAATCTTGCTTAGTTTTTTTACTAAATTACCTGTGCCTGGAGCTGGAATTTTTGTTTTAATTAATCGGTTTCTAGTTTTAATATAAAATTTCATTTTATCCTATCATGTTTTTCAAAACCTTAAATTGTTCTAAAGAGTCTATTTCATGAGCAAATTTAGTTTTGAAAGCATAAGATCTTTTTCCAAATAAGTTTTTTTTTTTCAAAATATGCTCTGATCTATAAATATCTAAAAGTCCGTTTGCAGCGTAGGTTTTTTTAATTAATTGTCGAGGCACACTATGATAATCTAATTTTTTTTTTCCAACAGGTTTTAAAAGAGAATTTTTTGTAATTTCAAAAGTTTTGTATGCGCTCTCGGCCATTTCATGTACCGTTCTAAGTGAAGAATAGTTATTTCTAATAAAAAAATTAATTGCTTTGTCAAAAATCTTTATATCTCTAATTGGGGTAGTTGGCCTCACATGAGCTATATATTTAAAATCTTTATATTGTGTTAGAAAATGATTTATAATTTCTAAGTCAGTTGATTTGTCGCCGGAAATTTTTTTTGGTCTTAAAATTACGCTTGTGGCTCCGTATTTTTTTGCAATTTTTTCATATTTTTTTGAGTCAGTAGAAACAATTATATCTTTGATAAATTTTGATTTAATACATGATTCTATTGACCAGGCTAATAAAGGCTTGCCTTTAAGCAGTCTTATATTTTTATTTTTAATGCTTTTTGAACCGGATCTAGCTGGTATAAAAGCAACTATGCTATGGAACTTATTATTTTTTTTCCCAATATCGTAATTTTTTCGCAACATCTATTTCACAATTAAAAATTTTTTTATCTTCCTCGCCTACAACTATCGGTATTTTTCTAATAGTCGAAACAAGTTGTTCTAATCCTTTCTCTTCCAGTGATGCCGATTGATCGCTTCCATACATAGAACGATCTAAAGTTATATGTCTCTCTAAACTATTAGCGCCTAAAACAACAGCGACTATACTAGGAGAAACAGATGGCTCATGACCACTATAACCAACTGGACAATCATATTTATCCTTAAGTTTTTTGATGATATTTAAATTTAATTGATCTTCTGGTGATGGATAAGCCGATATTGAATGCATTAATTCGAAAGGACAATTAAACTTTTTAAAAATTTCTACAGCAATATCAATTTCTTTATATCCACTCATCCCTGTTGATATAAAAGTATGTTTCTTTTTTTTTGCAGCCTCTTCTAAAAAAGAGATGTGTGTAATCATTGCAGAAGCTATCTTGTTATATTTAAGATTATATTTATCCAGAAAGTCTAAACTTTTTACGTCCCAAGCAGAAGCAAACCAATATATATTTCTCTCTTTGCAATATTTATCTATTTCATCATATTCATCTCTAGAAAATTCTAAACCTTCTTTTTGTTGTCTTTGAGTATCGCCCCAGGGGCTATTCCTCGGTTTATCTAGCTCTTCCTTGGAGTAAACTGTATCAATATCTCTTTTCTGAAATTTAACAGAGTCACAACCAGATCTTTTAGCCATATCAATAAGCTTTTTAGCTATTTCAATATCGCCATTATGATTAATTCCAATCTCAGCAATAATAAAAGTTCTTTTCATAAAATTTGAAATATTGTATCGTTCAATTATTGAACAGTAAAGCTTTAATAATTCTATTTCAATTGTTTTTTTTAAGCTTTTAGGAAAATTTTTTTCAGTGCATAAATCAAGCCAATTGAGCTATTAGTACTGGTCAGCTACACACGTTGCCGTGCTTCCACACCCAGCCTATCAACGTAGTGGTCTACTACGGCTCTATAGGAAGAACTAGTTTTAAGGTAAGTTTCCCACTTAGATGCTTTCAGCGGTTATCTTGTCCATACTTAGCTACCCGGCACTGCAGCTGGCGCTACAACCGGTCCACCAGTGGTATGTTCATCCCGGTCCTCTCGTACTAGGGACAAATCCTTTCAATTCTTCTACACCCATGGCAGATAGGGACCGAACTGTCTCACGACGTTCTGAACCCAGCTCACGTACCACTTTAATTGGCGAACAGCCAAACCCTTGGGACCTGCTCCAGCCCCAGGATGTGATGAGCCGACATCGAGGTGCCAAACACCCTCGTCGATATGGACTCTTGGAGGGTATCAGCCTGTTATCCCCGGCGTACCTTTTATCCGTTGAGCGATGGCCCTTCCACTCAGAACCACCGGATCACTATGACCGTCTTTCGACTCTGCTCGACTTGTCAGTCTCGCAGTCAGGCAGGCTTATGCCATTGCACTCTACGAACGATTTCTGACCGTTCTGAGCCTACCTTCGCACGCCTCCGTTACTTTTTGGGAGGCGACCGCCCCAGTCAAACTACCCACCATACAATGTCTTGCTGCCGGATCACGGCAAGCAGTTAGATGTCAAGAATAATAAGAGAGGTATTTCACTGGTGACTCCATCTCAGCTGACGCTAAAACTTCAAAGTCTCCCTCCTATGCTAAACATATCATTCCTAACACCAATATAAAGTTGTAGTAAAGGTGCACGGGGTCTTTCCGTCTAACCACGGGAACTCCGCATCTTCACGGAGAATTCAATTTCACTGAGTTGATGTTGGAGACAGCGGAGATATCGTTACGCCATTCATGCAGGTCGGAACTTACCCGACAAGGAATTTCGCTACCTTAGGACCGTTATAGTTACGGCCGCCGTTCACTGGGGCTTCAGAAATAAGCTTACACTTATCGCATTAACCTTCCAGCACCGGGCAGGCGTCAGACCCTATACATCCACTTACGTGTTAGCAGAGCCCTGTGTTTTTGATAAACAGTCGCATCTCCCTGGCTTGTGCCACCCACTTATAGTTGCCTAAAAATGGGTCCTCCTTCTTCCGAAGTTACGGAGGCATTTTGCCGAGTTCCTTCAACATCATTCTCTCAAGCGCCTAATTATACTCTAATAATCCACCTGTGTCGGTTTAGGGTACGGTCTAATGATGGAGCTATTTCCTGGGACTTCTTCGCGGCTAACTCAATCCAATAAGAGTTAACAACTTACGAAATCCGTCACTTCCATCTGGTCAAGGAATATTAACCTTGTTTCCATCGACTACGGCTCTCGCCCTCGTCTTAGGGACCGACTAACCCTGCGCGGATTAACCTTGCGCAGGAACCCTTGGATTTTCGGCGACAGAGTTTTTCACTCTGTTAATCGTTACTTATGTCAGCATTCGCACTTCTGATACCTCCAGGATCCCTCACGGGTATCCCTTTACAGGCTTACAGAACGTTCCGCTACCAGATATAATTTCCAAAGAAATTATAAATCCACAGATTCGGTACATGATTTGAGCCCCGTTACATCTTTGGCGCAGAAACTCTATTAGACCGGTGAGCTGTTACGCTATCTTTAAAGGATGGCTGCTTCTAAGCCAACCTCCCGGCTGTTTAGGAATCTCCACATCCTTTCACACTTAATCATGATTTAGGGACCTTATCTGGTGATCTGGGCTTTTTCCCTTTCGACCATGGACCTTAGCACCCACAGTCTGTCTGCTGAGGTAAAATGTTTGGCATTCGGAGTTTTATGAGGGTTGGTAAAGATTTCTCTCCCCTAGCCCCTTTAGTGCTCTACCTCCAAACATCAATTTACTCAACGCACTACCTAAATAGTTTTCGCGGAAAACCAGCTATCTACGAATTTGGTTGGCCTTTCACCCCTTACCACAAATCATCCAAAGACTTTTCAACGTCAACTGGTTCGGTCCTCCGGCAAGTGTTACCCTGCTTTCAACCTGTTCATGGTAAGCTCATTCGTTTTCGGGTCTAATTCATACAACTTGCGCCCATTTAAGACTTGCTTTCGCTACGCCTACACCTTACGGCTTAAGCTTGCTGGATAAATTAAGTCACTGACCCATTATACAAAAGGTACGCCGTCACTCTAAAAAGAGCTTCGACTGTTTGTAGGCATACGGTTTCAGGTTCTATTTCACTCCCCTAATAGGGGTTCTTTTCACCTTTCCCTCACGGTACTTGTTCACTATCGGTCACTGAAGAGTATTTAGGCTTAGAGGGTGGTCCCCCTATATTCAAACAAGATTACACGTGTCCCGCTCTACTCAAGAACAATATTAAGCATTACTCCTACGGGACTATCACCCTCTATGGTTAGTTTTTCCAAACTATTCAGATTATCTTAACATTGTTACTGGCCTATTCCATTTTCGCTCGCCACTACTAACGGAATCTCAATTGATTTCTTTTCCTCCGGTTACTTAGATGTTTCAGTTCTCCGGGTTAGCTCTTTAAACCTATGAATTCAGTTTAAAGTACCACATAAAGTGGTGGGTTATCCCATTCGGAAATTTTCGGATCAAAGCCCGCATACAGCTCCCCGAAACTTATCGCAGTATACCACGTCCTTCATCGCCTTTCAGTGCCTAGGCATCCGCCATACGCCCTTAAACGCTTGATTTATGCACAGAAAATAATTTTCTGTCTAAATTAAATTTTTAATAAAATATTCATCTATTCGAATATTTATAGATTGTTCATCTATTCGAACAATCGGATATAGATATTGTTTGATTGTTCTTGCTATTTGAACAATCAAAATTGATATTAATTATTTACAATTTATAAAAGCTAAAAGTGTCAATGGTGGAGGATAGCGGGATCGAACCGCTGACCTCCTGAATGCAAATCAGGCGCTCTCCCAGCTGAGCTAATCCCCCGTGAAAAATGGTGGGCCGAGGACGACTCGAACGTCCGACCTCACCCTTATCAGGGGTGCGCTCTAACCACCTGAGCTACCGGCCCCTAAGCATTTATGAGACACTTTAATTATCAAGAAGAGAAATGAGGACGGCCACATTAACTTATTTTTTTAAGACCAAAAGAAATTTTTGGTCTTCCTTAGAAAGGAGGTAATCCAGCCGCAGGTTCCCCTACGGCTACCTTGTTACGACTTCACCCCAGTTGCTGATCGTACCGTAGTCAAAGGTATAAGCTTTGCCTTAAGGTGTAACCAACTTCCATGGTGTGACGGGCGGTGTGTACAAGACCCGGGAACGTATTCACCGCGGCGCGCTGATCCGCGATTACTAGCAATTCCAGCTTCATGCACTCGAGTTACAGAGTACAATCCGAACTGAGACACATTTTAGGGATTAGCTAGGAGTCGCCTCTTTGCTTCCCATTGTAAGTGCCATTGTAGCACGTGTGTAGCCCAACACATAAGGGCCATGAGGACTTGACGTCATCCCCACCTTCCTCCAGCTTATCACTGGCAGTTCTTTTAAAGTGCCCAACTAAATGGTGGCAACTAAAAGTAGGGGTTGCGCTCGTTGCGGGACTTAACCCAACATCTCACGACACGAGCTGACGACAGCCATGCAGCACCTGTGTTTCGTCCAGCCAAACTGAAAAGCCTAATCTCTTAGGCTCGCGACGAACATGTCAAGTGTTGGTAAGGTTCTGCGCGTATCTTCGAATTAAACCACATGCTCCACTGCTTGTGCGGGTCCCCGTCAATTCATTTGAGTTTTAACCTTGCGGTCGTACTCCCCAGGCGGTGTGCTTAATGCTTTCGCTGCGACACTGAAAAATATATTTCCAACGTCTAGCACACATCGTTTACGGCATGGACTACGAGGGTATCTAATCCTCTTCGCTACCCATGCTTTCGCTCCTCAGTGTCAGTAGTGACCCAGTAAGTTGCCTTCGCATTTGGTGTTCTTTCTAATATCTACGAATTTCACCTCTACACTAGAAATTCCACTTACCTCTATCACACTCGAGCTAAAAAGTTTTGATGGCAGTTCCAAGGTTAAGCCTTGGGATTTCACCATCAACTTTTTTAACCACCTACGAGCTCTTTAAGCCCAGTAATTCCGAACTACGCTAGGTCCCTTCGTATTACCGCGGCTGCTGGCACGAAGTTAGCCGGACCTTCTTATTCGGGTACAGTCATTTTCTTCCCCGACGAAAGAGTTTTACAACCCAAGGGCCTTCTTCACTCACGCGGCATCGCTGCATCAGGGTTTCCCCCATTGTGCAAGATTCCCCACTGCTGCCTCCCGTAGGAGTCTGGGCCGTGTCTCAGTCCCAATGTGGCTGGTCTTCCTCTAAGAACAGCTATTGATCATTGCCTTGGTAAGCTTTTACCTTACCAACTAGCTAATCAAGTGCGGGCTCATCTTTCGGCGTTAAAACTTTCCCTGTAAAGGCTTATTCGGTATTAGCACAAGTTTCCCCGTGTTATTCCAAACCAAAAGGCAGATTCCCACATTATACTCACCCGTTTGCCACTCAGTATTGCTACTGCGTTCGACTTGCATGTGTTAGGCGTGCCGCCAGCGTACGTTCTGAGCCATGATCAAACTCTCAAGTTTAATAACGGCGCACACTAGCTTTAATAACTTTGAGGTAAATCAAAGTTATTTTTCGTTAAAGTGTGTACGACAATTTCTTTATTAACCTAGCCGTCCACACTTCTCTTCTTAAAAATTTACAATTTAAAAAAGCTAAGATTTTAGTAATAAAATCTACACACCTCTGGCTACGTTAATATATTAATTTCGTAGAGGTGAGCGCTGGTTTTATTACAAATACGTGATAAGTCAAGGCGTATATTAGCAATAAAAGTTAGTAAATATAGGCCTTTTTAGACCTTCTCCATTGCAAACTGAATACATTTTTTATAGAAAACAACTATGACGTTAAACCAAATTTTGAGTAATTTGCCCAAGTTTTTGAGAGAGATAAAAAATAAAAGTTTTTATAATATCAGTTTAAATAATGCTAGCTATTTTTTTTATAGCTTTCTAATAGCGTTATTTTTTGTAATCTTCATTGTAGTCTATAATTATATCATTCAAAAAAATAAAAAAGAAATTCAAAACTTTAATAAAGTAATAGAGTCTAAAGAATTCTCCAATCTAGGTGATTATTTCATATCAAAGATGAACAGTCCATACAGTGAGGTGAAATATCTTATTGAACAAAACGATAGTATAGAAAAAATTCTCAAAAAATTTCAAATTAATGCTAATGATATCAAAGCTATTTCGGGTAACCTTAAGCAAAAAAAACTCACTAATATCTACTCTGGGAAGGAACTTTCATTAGTATTAAAAAAAATAGATGACAACACTAATAGCGTAATAAACTTAATATACCCAATAAATAATACTTTAAGTATTGAAATAAGAAAAAATCAAAATGATTTTGTTGTAAAAGAAAGAATACTCAAGCTTTACAAAAAAGAAGTTGTAATAAAAAATGAAATAAAAAATAATTTATATAATTCAGCTATCAATGCAAGTATCGAACCTAATATAATTGTAGAATTTGCAAGAATTTTTGGATTTGAAGTGGATTTTCAAAGAGACATAAGAAAGGGAGACTGGTTCGAAATTTTATACGAAAGATATGAAGATGATAACAATATTGTTCAAGATACAGGTAAAATAATTTACGCATCAATGTTTGTTAATGGTAATGAAATTAATCTTTATAATTTCAATGATGGAACTGATACTGGTTTTTATGATTTAAAAGGAAAAAGTATTGTTAAGTCTCTTATGAAGACTCCTATAAATGGCGCAAGATTATCATCATCATACGGAATGAGAAAACATCCAATATTAGGTTACAATAAAATGCACAGAGGAACAGACTTCGCCGCACCAACTGGTACTCCAATTATGGCATCCGGTAGTGGAAAAGTTACTCGAGCAAGATGGTGTGGAGGAGGAGGAAATTGTGTTAAAATTAGACATAACTCTACATATGAAACTGTTTATGCTCATATGAAAAGTTTTGCGAGAGGGATTAAAGAAGGAAGAAAGGTAAAACAAGGTCAAATTATTGGATATGTAGGATCAACTGGATTATCAACTGGTCCCCATCTTCACTATGAAGTAATTGTAAACGGTAAAAAAGTAAATTCTCAAAAACTTAAATTACCATCAGGAAAAATTTTAAAAGGGAAAGCAAGAGAAGAGTTTGAGTTAAAAAGAATTAAAGTTGACCTGAAATTAGCTAAATTAAGATAAATTAATTTTTCTTAAAAATTATTTAGCAATTGTTTTTGTGAAATCTTTGTTTGTGGTGTCAGTTAAATTTTCGTTTTTTTCTTTATTTAAATTTTCTTTGTTTCTCTCATTCAACTCTGCCAACCTTCTTGAATAGTGATCTGCATGTTGTAAATAATTTTCAACTAAAACGGGGTCTCCGTTACTTTGGGCGTCTTTTGCTAGTTGTTGAAATTTTTGCATAGTTTTTTCAACATTGTGAGGATTGCTCATTGAGCCATTTCTATTAAAGTTCATGTTTCCATTATTAAAGTTATTGGCTCCATTTGAACTTCCTGAACCGTTTCTTCTTCTGAAGTTATTTTTTTGGGGTCTAGATCTAAAATTTCTTCTTCTATTGTTATTCATTTTTGATTTTTAATATAATCTCAATTTTCTAAAGTTGACAGTATACATCTTATATTTTCTCGATAATCTTTAATTAAAAATCTAGCTTTAAATTTATTCTTTTTTAATATTTTTGAAACTTTTTTAAACTGCTCATTGCCTATTTCTAAGGCGAGCATACCTTTTGTTTTTAAGATATGTTTGGATTTGTAGATAACTTTTTTAATAACGTCAAGCCCATCATTTCCCCCGTCTAGGGCTAGTTTGGGTTCAAAATTTTTAATATCATCTTGAAGATTTTTTAGATCTTTTTTCATTATATAAGGAGGATTTGAGACTATTAGATCAAATTTTTTAAAGTAAATATCATCAACAGACCTAACATAAAACTTAGTTTTTCCACTTAATTTATGTTTTTTCGAATTCTGTTTTGCTATAAAAATTGCTTGTTTTGATTTATCTATACCTATACCGTTAGACTTATCTAATTCACTTAAGATACTTAATAATATACATCCGCTACCTGTCCCCATATCTAGAATAAAGATCTTTTTTTCTTTAAAAATTTTCACTATTTTTTCAACCATAAGCTCTGTCTCTGGTCTAGGTATAAGAGTGCTTTTATTTACCTCATAATCTTTGCTCCAAAATTCTTTTTCTTGCAAAATATAAGCTATCGGTTCTTTTTTAAATCTTCTTTTAATCAGATTCTTAAAGTTATTAATTTTTGGCTGAGTTACTTTTTGATCCAGGTTTAACAGCAGCTCCTCTCGCCTTTTATTTAACACTTTAGAAAGCAATATTTCAGTGTCAAGTTTGTAAGAGCTAATATTATTGCTTTTTAACTCATTTGATCCAAAATTTATCAATTCTATAATTTGCATTAATTCAAATTTTTCAATTTTATATTTTGTTCTTGTAATCTAAGTTCTTGATTCATTTCCTCATGAATTTCCCCACTCAAAAATTCATCAAGTTTATGTAAGGTTAAATTAATTCTATGATCAGTTATTCTCCCTTGTGGAAAATTGTAAGTTCTAATTCTCTCAGATCTGTCGCCAGTACCAATTTGATTTCTTCTACTGCTTGATCGCTCTTGATCTTTTTTTCTTTTTTCAGACTCATAAACTCTAGATCTTAAAATTTTTAATGCTTTGGCTTTATTTTTGTGTTGAGATTTTTCATCTTGTTGACTTACAACTACACCTGTTGGAAGGTGAGTAATTCTAACTGCACTATCAGTTGTATTAACAGATTGTCCACCTGGTCCTCCAGATCTAAATACATCGATTCTTAAGTCTGAGTCTTTGATTTGGATATCAACATCCTCAGCTTCAGGCAATACTGCAACAGTGGCTGCAGAGGTGTGGACGCGACCTTGAGTTTCAGTTTCTGGAATTCTTTGCACTCTATGAACTCCAGACTCATATTTCAAATAGGAATAGATGTCATTCCCACTTACTGAAAATATCACTTCTTTAAATCCACCCGCCTCACTTTTAGAAATACTTATAATTTCTAATTTCCATTTTTTATTTGAACATACTTTTTCATACATTTTAAATAAATCAGCACAAAATAGCGAGGCTTCTAGACCACCTGTGCCAGCTCGTATCTCAACAATTGCATTTTTATCATCATCTTCATCTTTTGGTAATAAAAATATCTTTAGTTTATTTTCATAATCTTTTTTTTTTATCTTTAAATCATTTAAGTCTTTCTTTGCCATTTCAATAATTTCTAAATCATTTTTTTTATCTTCTATGATTAGTTCTAAATCTTTTCTTTCTTTATCAAAATTAAGATATTCTTTAGCAAAAGTGATAATGCCACCTAAACTAGAATACTCTTTAGATTTTTCAGCAAATAATCTTTTATCAAGCTTGCTGGAAGATAATTCTTTTTCTAAGTTATCGTGTTTTGCAATTATTTCATGCACTTTTTCTAAAGGTATCATTAATTAATTTGATTTTTCTTTAACTTTGTCCTCTACAAGCTGAACTACTTTATTTATTATTTCAGTGGAAGCGACTTTGGTGTGTGGTAAACCAGATAAATATAAAAGATTATTGTCCTGTCCTCCGCCTGTCAAACCTATTTCGGTCTGGGCAGCTTCACCAGGTCCATTTACTACACATCCTATTATAGATAAGGTAATCGGTTTAGTAACATGTGATAATTTTTTTTCTAACTCTTTTACAGTTTCAATTACAGGAAAAGCTTGACGTGCGCACGATGGACAAGAAATTATGTTTACTCCTCGAGATCTAATTCCTAAGGATTTAAGAATTTCATATCCTGCCTTTATTTCATCTACAGGATCTGAAGATAGAGAAACTCTAATTGTGTCGCCTATGCCCTCCATTAAAAGTTGACCAATGCCTATTGATGATCTAATGCTCCCTCCTAAAAGACCTCCGGCTTCAGTTATTCCTAGGTGAAGGGGATAATTGCAAATCTCAGAAAGTTTTTTATATGACTTAACTGTTAAAAAAACGTCAGATGATTTTACACTTATCTTAAAATTGAAGAATTGGTTATCTTCTAAAAGTTTAACATTGTACATTGCACTTTCGACAAGAGCGTCTGGACAAGGTTCTTTATATTTCTCTAATAAATTTTTATCCAATGAACCTGCGTTAACACCAATTCTGATTGAACAATTGTTATCTTTAGCAGCTTTGACTACTTCTAAAACTCTATCTTTCGATCCAATATTTCCTGGATTTATTCTTAAACAACTCGCTCCCATATTGGCTGCTTCAATAGCTCTTTTGTAATGAAAATGTATGTCTGCAACAATAGGCGCTTTAACTTCTTTAACTATTTCTTTCAAAGCTAGGGTAGAGTCTTTATCAGGGCAGGAAACTCTAACTATATCCGCGCCTGCTTTTTCTAATGAAAGAATTTGTTTAATTGTTGCTTTAACATCAGTAGTTAAAGTATTTGTCATAGATTGAACGCTTATTTTGGAATTACCACCAACAGAAATATTACCAACTTTAATTTCTTTTGTTTTTTTTCTATTAATTATTCTATGGGGTCTAATTTCCATTTTAGTCCAAATCAAAAATTGTATGCAATTTTTTTACAGCTTTTAAAGTGTTTTCTTCATTAATTATAACTGATAATTTTATTTCAGAAGTAGAAATCGCTAGTATATTTATTTTTTCTTCAGCTAATCCTCTAAACATCCTATATGTAACACCTGGAGTAGAAACCATACCAGCACCTACAATTGAAATTTTAGATACCTTATCATTATGATTCATGTTTTCAAATTTTATGTTCTTATTTTTCTTAATTATATCTATCGTATTTAAAAGATCTTCTCTTTTTATAGTAAAAGTAAGGTCTGTAGTTTTATTGTCTGGTGAAATATTCTGAATTACCATGTCTACATTAATATTGTTTCTGCTTAAAGGTTCAAAAATATTAGCTGCAACACCTGGTTTATCCTCGACGCCTAAGAGAGTAATTTTAGCATCATCTTTAGAATAAGCTACACCAGTAACACTTTTAGTATAATCTATGTTTTCTTGACTAAAAATTTTTGTTCCCTCTCTATCTGTAAATGTAGATTTAACTTCTAGGGGAATATTATACATCATAGCAGTTTGAACTGCAGAGGACTGCATAACTTTTGCGCCTAATGTAGAAAGCTCTAACATCTCGTCATATGATATTTTGTCAATTTTTTTTGCTACGGGAATTTTATTTGGATCTGAAGAAAAAACGCCATCTACATCAGTATAAATTTCACATGAGTCTGCATTAAATATTTTAGCTATGGCTACTGCAGTAGCATCTGAACCTCCTCTTCCGATAGTTGTTATATCTCCAAATTTAGAAATACCTTGAAAACCTGGAATAATTGCTACTCCTTTTTCTGATAAAAATTTATTAATCTTTTCAATATTCATATTTATTATTCTAGAGTTCGAATGATCGCCTTCAGTCAAAATTGGTATTTGCCAGTTTAACCATGATTTAGAATTTACCCCAACTTTAATTAGTGCTCCTGCCAACAGTGCACTTGTAACTTGCTCACCTGAGGATAGAAGAACATCGAGCTCTCTTTTATTAAAATTATCAGAGATTTTTTTTGATTGTTCTATTAGTTCATTGGTCTTGCCAGACATTGCTGAGACCACTGCAATAATCTCATTCCCTGCGACAAATTCTTTTTTTATTATCTCCGCTACATGCAAGATTCTTTCAACAGTTCCTACGGAAGTTCCTCCAAATTTTAATACTTTTTTTGCCATTGTTAGATTTTAATATAATATAAACTGAACTAAATTAACTATAATTAATACATTAAGAATATATGAGTACAATAAATAAAGAAGAAATTCAAAAGTTTTCAAATCTGGCCGAAGAATGGTGGGATGTAAATGGTAAATTTAAACCTTTACATATGTTTAATCCCATAAGAATTGAATATATTTTAGATGAAATTTCAAAACATTTTCAATTAGATAGAAAAAAAAAAGATTTACTTAAAAATTTAGAAATTCTTGATATTGGTTGTGGAGGCGGTCTTATGAGCGAGCCAATGGCACGATTGGGTGGTAACGTGACTGGTATAGACGCATCAGAGAAAAATATTAAGATTGCTTCAGTGCACTCTGAAGAAAATAATTTAAAAATTAATTATTTAAATAAATCACCCGAGATGTTAAATCAAAAAGAAAAATTTGATATAATCTTAAATCTTGAAATTGTAGAACATGTTGATAATTTAGATTTGTATCTTGATTCTTGTAAGAGATTATTAAAAAAAAACGGTTTGATGTTTACTGCTACAATTAATAGAACTTTTATATCATATATCAAAGCAATAATAGGTGCTGAATACATATTAAGATGGTTGCCGATTGGAACCCATGATTGGAATAAATTTATAAAACCTGAAGAGTTGCAAAAAAAATTGACTGAAAAAAATTTTTTAACACACGATATTAGAGGTCTAGAATTTATCCCGGTTTTGAATAAGTGGAAGAAATCTGAAAATCTATCTGTAAATTATATTATTACTAGTATCAAAAATTAGTTATCTTTACTGACCCAAGGTATGCTTAATAAATCAATTCCCTCATCTGCTAGTTCTTGTCTCTCTTCTTTAGTGGCTGTGCCATATATACTTTTTTTACTTTCTTTATCATAATAAATAGCTCTTACTTTTTCACTTAGCTTATTTCCAACAAATTCGAAATTTTTTTCTATATGCTTTCTAAGTTTTATTAATTCTTTTTTTTCATCAAGTAATTTTCGATCTAAAATATTAAAGCTTTCTTTATTTAACTTGGTTCCAGATACCATTGGTGCCATAATTGACTTCTTGATTTTATTTGAAGAGCAATAAATACATTCTAGTAATTTTTTTTTGTCTAATTTATTGAACTCGTCTGAGTCAGAAAACCAACTTTCAAATTCATGGTTGTTATCACATTTGAGATTGTATTTAATCATTTTAAACTTTTATCAAATTTAAATTCTAATTTCTATAGTCTGTATTTATATCAATATAGTCATGAGTAAAATCACACGTATAACATTCAAAAGCGTCATTGCCTAATTTTAAATTTACTTCTATAATAATCGAGTCCCATCTCATATATTCTTTTAATTTCTCTTCATTGTAACTTTCAGAAATTTTTCCGTTTTCAGCAACAATAAAATCTCCAAGTTTTATTTTAAGTTTTTTAACATCAATTACTTCTCCTGATTTGCCTATTCCCATAATAATTCTTCCCCAGTTTGGATCCTCGCCAGCTACAGCAGTTTTTACCAAAGGTGAGTTAGCTATAGAGAAAGCAATTTTTTTTGCACTTCCCAATGACTTTGCATTAATTACTTTTACGGTCAAAAATTTTTTAGCACCTTCTCCGTCCACTATAATCTGTTGGGCTAGATTTAAACAAAGTTTTTTCAACGCTAATTCAAATTTATGAATAATCTTATCATTTAAGGAAAGATTTTGACCAATCTTTATTGCTCTAGTTGAAAATAAAGAAACCATATCATTTGTCGATTGATCGCTATCAACTGTTATGGCATTAAAAGTATTAGCAACTGCCCTTTTTAAAAGTGACTTTAACAAATTTGAATTAATATCTGCGTTAGTGAAAATGAAAGATAACATTGTAGCAAGGTTTGGAGCAATCATACCTGAGCCCTTTGCTATACCACAAATTTTTATTAACTCATCGCCGACTATTATTTCTTCATAGGCTACTTTTGGTTTTGTGTCGGTTGTCATTATGCCTGATGCCACTTTCAACCAAAATAATTTATTATGTTTGTTTTTAAGCTTATCTACTAAATCAGGTAAAGAATCTTTTATTTGGTTAACAGGAAATTGTTCACCAATTACACCCGTTGAGGCAAAAATTAAATCTTTTATTCTTACAGTCTCAGATGTGCCTCCCTCACTTTTTGACTCTTTTATGGTTAAAATTCTGGATAAATTTTTTGCGATAATATCGAGACTTTCTTTTCCTTGTTTTCCGGTAAAGGTATTTGCATTTTTTGTATTAACCATAAGGGCTTTAATTGTTTTTTTATGTGAACTATTGTTCCAAGATATTGTCTCAGAAACAATAGTATTTGAAGTAGAAACTGTTGCATAGTTCGCTCCCTTACTAAAATAAAATAATGATAAATCATCTCTGCCATTGCCATAGAGATCAGCAGATATTGAGGACATTTCCAGACCTTCCATCTGTTTAAGATTTTGAAACTCACCCATTTTCGACAATTTATTTTTATCGTTTAAGAAGTTTTTTAAGTTAATCGTCATAATTACTATTTAATTTAAGTTATAAATACATATATAGAAGTATAATGAATATATTTACAAGAACTTTTAGTAAAATATTTAAAAGCTCTAATCAACAAGAATTAGACAGAACAAAGAATTTAATCTCTGCCATAAACAGCCAAGAGTCATCAATAAAGTCTTTGTCTGATGGTGAAATTAAAGAAAAAACCTTAAACCTAAAACGATCAGTTCAAGGTGGAAAATCTTTGGATGATGTAATTCCCGAGAGTTTTGCTTTAGTTAGAGAAGCTGCAAAAAGAACACTTGGAGAAAGACACTACGATGTTCAACTGGCCGGAGGTATAATTTTGCACCAAGGAAAAATAGCTGAAATGAAAACTGGAGAAGGTAAGACTTTAGTCTCTACGCTTCCAGCTTATCTTAATTCATTATCTGGTAAAGGAGTTCATGTTGTTACTGTTAATGATTATTTAGCTAGAAGAGATTCTGAATGGATGGGTAAAATTTTCAATTTCTTAGGAACTTCAACAGGATGCATAACAAATGATTTAGATGATAAACAAAGACAAGAGAATTATAATTGCGATATTACTTATGCGACAAACAATGAATTAGGTTTTGATTATTTAAGAGACAATATGAAATATGAAATAATTGATATGGTTCAAAGAGAACACAATTATTGTATTGTTGATGAAGTTGACAGCATCTTAATTGATGAGTCTAGAACTCCATTGATTATCTCTGGAAGGTTGGAAGATAAAACTAACTTATACTCAATTTCAAACGAATTTATGAAATTTTTGCAAAAACAAGATTTTGAACTAGACGAAAAAAATAAAAATGCAATTTTAACTGATAAGGGAATAGATAAGATTGAAAAATTAGCTATACAAAAAAAAATTCTTAAAAATAATAATTTTTATGATCCAGAAAATCTAAGCCTTGTTCATCATATTAATCAAGCTCTAAAAGCCAATCTTCTTTTCAAAAGAGACACGGATTACATTGTCAGAGATGGTAAAGTTCAAATTATTGATGAATTTACTGGAAGAGTTTTAGGTGGTAGAAGATTTTCTGATGGCTTACACCAAGCATTGGAAGCAAAAGAAAATGTACAAATTGAAGAAGAGAATCAGACTTTAGCTTCAATTACTTATCAAAATTATTTTAGGTTATACAGTAAACTATCTGGTATGACTGGAACTGCAGTTACTGAAGCTGAAGAGTTTTATGATATTTATAAATTAAATGTTGTCTCTATTCCTACAAATAAAAAAATGCAAAGAAAAGATTTCAATGATCAAATTTTTAGAACTGAAGTCGAAAAATATAACGCCATCACTAATAAAATTCTTGAGTGCAATAAAAAAGGACAACCAGTTTTAGTAGGAACCACAAGTGTAGAAAAATCAGAAAAGATATCTACTTTTTTAGATAAAAAAAGAATTAAGCATAATGTGCTAAATGCTAAACAACATGACAAAGAAGCTAAAATCATTGCAGAAGCAGGCAAAGTTAATGCTGTTACCATCGCTACTAACATGGCAGGACGAGGCACAGATATAAAATTGGGTGGAAATAAAGATTTTGTAGAAGAAGGGAAAATTAACGATGCTAAGAAAATTGAGGAAGACCAATTAAAAGTAAAAGACCTTGGTGGTTTATTTATAATTGGCACTGAGAGACATGAGAGCAGAAGGATAGATAATCAATTAAGAGGTAGGTCAGGAAGACAAGGTGATCCAGGTAGTTCAGTATTTTTTATAAGTCTTCAAGATGAATTGATGAGAATTTTCGGAGGTGACTCCATTGAAGGTATGCTCAAAAAGTTAGGTCTCAAAGAGAATGAGTCTATAGACCATCCCTGGATTAACAAAGCTATGGAAAGAGCACAAAAAAAAGTGGAAGCTAGAAACTTTGATATAAGGAAAACTCTGATTAAATTTGATGATGTGATGAATGATCAGAGGCAGGTTATTTTTTCTCAAAGATTAAAAATTTTGAAAAGCAATGATATTGAGCAAATACTGAACGATTTTTTAAATGAAAATTTAGATAAATTGGAAGAAATAAGAAATATTTATCAAAAATCAAACGATGAAAAAATTTATATTACTTCTATAAAAAACATTCTTGGAAATGCTATTTCCGATAAAGATTTAATATCTATGTCCTCTCTTAATAAGGAGCAATTTTTTGATAAGATAAGAAATATTTTTACTTTTAGAAAAGAGAAGAGAATAGACATTGTTGGAATTGAAGAAAACAAAATCTTAGAAAAGAAAATATTCTTACAAATAATCGATTTTACTTGGAGATCACATTTACAATATTTAGAACAATTAAGACAGGTAATAGGATTAAGGTCATATGGTCAAAAAGATCCATTATCTGAGTTTAAAAAAGAGGCTTTTACACTTTTTGAAGGACTGCTTGAAAAAATAAAAAATGATCTAATAAAATTTTTAATTAATCTTAATATCGTTGTTTCTGATGATGATAAAAAAAATTCTGCTAAAACTGAGGTAATTCCTGAAAGTAAAAAAGTTGGAAGGAATGAAAAATGCCCGTGTGGCTCTGGAAAAAAATTCAAACACTGTTGCGGATCAGTTTAAATTAGAATATTGGATTATAAGCCCATTGAAGTAAAGCTTGCCGTTGTCTTCTTCTGCATTGTAAGTCACCTTCTTCACAATTTTTTTTTACTGCTGGGCCATGTCTATCCCCAAAAGCTTTCCATCGTTTAATTTGAACTTTATCAATTTCAGGAATTCTTCTTCCATTTTGAAATCTGCAATACCACTGAAACCAACCTAAAGGATCTTCTTTAAAAATCCAACCTTTGTCTATCCATTCTTTTCTTGTTAAACCTGACTCAATTTTAAAATAATTTAAATTAACATCGAAATTTTTACTTAATTTAGCTTTTTTAAACCATAATTTTGGAAATTCTTTAATGCTTCCATCTGAAAAATATGCTCCACCAAATACTCCGAGTTCGAGCATTCTCTTAGGAGTTAATTGAGGTTTAAATATTTTATAAATTTCCTTCTCGCTCATTACTGATTTCTATCAGTATAAATTACTTTACTTCACGAGTATTTGCATTAAATGATTCAGTAAAAGGTAACGGTACAACTACTGCATCCACAGGTTTGTTTGAATACTTTTTTGGTAAATGAACTTTATACTTTTTACCAAAATTTCCTATTGGAAAACCATTGTTATTTAAATTGCCTTCGAAAGGGACGTAGCCCATTGCAATATTAGTGCACTTTTCAGGGTGATACCAAGGTGAAGTGATATAACCAACTGGCTTGCCGCCATTCGCATTTGAAATAAGATAAAAATCATTAGCATAGTCCTCAATCGGTTTCCCGCCTAACTCCATCCCAACTAACTGAAGTTTGTAAGGTTTTTCTCCATTTTTTATTTGTTGTTTCATTTTTTCTAATGCTTCTTTTCCTACATATTCATTTTGTTTATTCCACTCGCCTTTTCCAGATAAAGAAACCTGATATCCTAAATTACATTGAAAAGGATTATGTTCATGATCCATATCCTGCCCCCAAGAAAGAATTCCAGCTTGTATTCTTCTGTGATGGGCGGGTGCAATTACCATTAGTTTATGTTTTTTTCCTGCCTTAAGAACTGCATTCCACATATCTTCAGCATATAGAGTCGCGTTTCTTAAATAAATTTCATAACCAGCTTCTCCTGAAAAACCAGATTGAGAGATAACACAGCTACGACCTCCAACTTTTGCTTCCGCCAAACCATAAAATGGCATGTTATCAAGATCAACTTGATCTCCTATCAAATCATTCATCAACGCTTTTGATTTTGGTCCTTGTATTTGAACTGGACATGCGTCAATTTCATCTATTTCAACATTAAATCTTTTGTCTGCGTTTACCCCTTGCAAATATAATCCTATGTCAGAGTCTGATAAACTAAACCAAAATTCATCATCTGCGACTCTCATTAAAACTGGATCATTCAACACTCCGCCTTTATAATTGCAGAGAATTACATAGCGACCTCTCATTGTTGAAATTTTTGTAGCATCTCTAGTTATTACATAGTCTGTAAATTTTTCTGCATCAGGTCCTTTAACTCTTATTTGTCTTTCTACCGCTACGTTCCACATAGTTACATGATTTTTTATAGCTTGGTATTCGACCATCGCTCCACCCTTTTCCGGTCTCACATAACCCCTAGGATGATAAATTCGATTGTAAACCGTGGCTCTCCAACACCCTGCCTGCATCGATAAATGCCAGTATGGAGATTTTCTCACTCTTGTAGAAATTAATAACTCAACCTTTGTTGGCCCACTTTGTCTTAAGTTGTACGGAACCTGCCTGTCAGATTGATCAACGGAAGTTTCATGTTTAACTTTACTATAGTCTACCTTTTCTGGCTTAAAAGATATTAGTTTAAATTTTTTATTCTTTTTAACTTTTTTTGATTTTTTATTTTTTTTAGGCATAATTATTTTTTTCTAACCACTTGTTTGTTTCCTTTAACCCGCCAAAAGTATAAATATGAAAATTTTGAGTGGAAGATTTTAAATTTTCAATTAAGTCGTTTGGATCTTTAGGTGTCAATAAATCTATAGCTTTTGTTGCATTAGATTTAATAAAATTAAGAGAATTTTTTGCACCAACAATACTAGCAAACTTTATTAAACTGCTTATTTTTAAAGGCCCAGTAATTCCCACATGAACTGGTAAAGATTGTTTAGAAATAAAATTATTAATCGGTTTTGGATCAAGTAACCATTGAGTAACAATATAATCTGCAAAAGGCATTTTATCTTTCATAGCTTTCTCTAAATCTGAATCCGATATATCAGGGGACCCGTCTGGGTGTCCAGCTATTCCTATCTTCATCCCCTTAAATAATCCTGTCTCTAAAATTTGCAACGAGCAGTGGTAATCACCTATCGGATCAGCGCTGCCTCCAATTACTAAAGCCTGTTTTACACCAAAATCTTTGCACATGTTTACGTAACTTTTAAGTTCATCGAGGTTCTTAATTGAACGAGCTGGAAAATGAGGTATGGGGTTAAAACCGGATTGAACTAGTTCTTTAGCTTTATTAGCGACTTCTCTGTAATCATTCCCTGGTAACATGGTAATGTAAACATCTTTTAGTTTTGGTAATACTGAAAGGTCAGTCTTCATTGTAATTTCTAAAGAAAAGTTCATGTATTTCGGGATATATCAATTAAACCTGCCAACTGTCCAGAAAAATCAATTAAGTAAAGAATTGACTTTGTCCTCTGTAAATAGTCAAATCAACTAACAAACAAAATGAAAATACTTTGTGTTTTATACGATGATCCTAAGGGTGGAATGCCAAAAAATTACCCTTTATCCGACCTGCCAAAATTGAATAAATACCCGGACGGAATGACGCTACCAAGTCCTAAAGCTATAGATTTTACACCTGGTGAACTTTTGGGGTGTGTATCAGGAGAATTAGGATTAAGAAAATTTTTAGAGTCAAACGGTCATACTTTAGTAGTTACGTCTGATAAAGACGCGAAAGGCTGTAAAGCAGACAAAGAGCTTATTGATGCTGATATCGTAATATCACAACCTTTTTGGCCTTATTACTTAACAAGAGAAAAAATAGAGTCTGCAAAAAATTTAAAAATGGCAATTACAGCAGGAATTGGTTCAGATCATGTAGATTTACAAGCAGCTATGGACAACAAAATAGATGTTGTAGAGGTAACTTATTGCAATTCAAGATCAGTAGCAGAGCATATTGTAATGATGATTTTATCTTTAGTGAGAGATTATCATAACCAACATGCAATTGTAAAAGATGGTGGTTGGAACATCGCTGACGCTGTTCAAAGATCTTACGATGTTGAAGGTATGCATATTGGAACAGTTGCTGCTGGACGTATTGGTTTAGACGCATTAAGAAAAATGAAACCATTTGATGTTCACTTACATTATTTCGATAGACACAAATTGCCAGATTCTGTTGAAAAAGAATTAAATCTTACATTTCATAACTCAGTAGAATCTTTAGTTAAAGTCTGTGACGTTGTGACGATTAACTGTCCTCTTCATCCTGAAACTGAAAATTTGTTTGACGATAAGTTAATTAGCAAAATGAAAAAAGGAGCATATATTGTAAATACAGCTAGAGGAAAAATTTGTAATAGAGAGGCTATTGCTAAAGCTCTTAAGTCAGGTCAATTAAGTGGGTATGCTGGGGACGTTTGGTTTCCTCAGCCGGCACCAAATGATCATGCTTGGAGATCAATGCCTAATCATGGAATGACACCACACACTTCTGGAACTTCTTTATCAGCTCAATACAGATATGCTGCAGGTGTTAGAGAAATTCTCGAATGTTTTTTCGATAAAAAACCAATAAGGGATCCTTATTTAATCGTTCAAAATGGACAACTCGCTGGAATGGGTGCCCACTCTTACAGTAAAGGAAGTGCAACAGGTGGATCAGAAGAAGCTGCAAAATATAAAAAAAAGTAATCTAAAATAAACCTTCGATCTCACCTTTTTTATTTAATTTAATGTCATCAGCAGCTGGTACACTTGGAAGACCTGGCATAGTCATTATAGATCCGCAAACAACAACTAAAAATTCTGCTCCGCTAGATAATCTTACTTCTCTAATAGACAACATATGACCTGACGGAGCTCCTTTTAATTTTGGATCTGTAGAAAAGCTATATTGTGTTTTTGCAATACAAACTGGAAATTTTCCAAATCCAGCCTGCTCTATTTTTTTAACTTGTTCCTTAGTTTTCTCATCTACCTCGACTCCTTTGGCTTTATAAATTTCTTTTGCAATTTTTTCTATCTTTTCCAAAATTGGAGTTTCGTCAGAATACAAATATTTAAATTTACTTTTGTCACTCTTCTTGCATAATTCAACTACATTATTAGCCAAATCTTTAGTTCCATTTCCACCGTCTGCCCAATGCGTGCATAGACTTGCTTTAACTCCAAGTTTTGAACAATGGTCTTGGATAGTTTTAACTTCGTTGTCAGTATCAGTAATAAAATGATTGATTGCTACAACTGTATCTAAACCAAATTTTTTAATATTTTCAATATGTCTTTCAAGATTAGGAAGGCCTTTTTTTAGTGCCTCTAGATTTTCTACTTTAAGATCATCTTTATCTACTCCGCCATGCATTTTTAAAGCTCTTATTGTTACAACAAGAACTACACAACTAGGTTGAATTCCTGCTTTACGACATTTAATATTTAAAAACTTTTCTGCACCAAGGTCGGCACCAAAACCAGCTTCTGTAACAACATATTCGGATAATTTTAAAGCAGTTTTTGTTGCAAGAATTGAATTGCACCCATGAGCGATATTAGCAAATGGTCCACCATGAATAATAGCTA
This sequence comes from uncultured Pelagibacteraceae bacterium, assembly GCA_902620585.1. Classification (GTDB taxonomy): domain Bacteria; phylum Pseudomonadota; class Alphaproteobacteria; order Pelagibacterales; family Pelagibacteraceae; genus Pelagilacustribacter. The sequence continues at coordinate 36,206 of CACNJC010000002.1, forward strand.
AATTATTTTCAAGTGTTTGTACAACATTCGGCCTAACAGCTTCTTTAAGCAATACTGTCATTGGTCCTTGTGCTTTTAAATCTTTTGCATAAACAGGTTTTTTATCTTTTGTATAGGCAACAGTAATATTTCCTATTTTTTCTTCTAAATCTTGTATGCTATTTGATAAACAGAAAATTGCCATAACTTCTGAGGCGACAGTAATATCAAAGCTATCGTTTCTAGGAGTGTTGGCTTTTAATTTTTCCAAGTTAATTTCTATCTTTCTAAGAGCACGGTCATTTAAATCTACTACTCGTTTCCAAACTATATTTTTAGGATCTATGTTTAATTTATTTCCCCAATAAATGTGGTTATCTATTAAGGCTGAAAGTAAATTATGAGCTGAAGTTATTGCGTGAAAGTCACCAGTGAAATGTAAGTTGATCTGTTCCATTGGGATAACTTGAGCATAACCACCACCTGCTGCTCCGCCCTTCATTCCAAATGAAGGCCCCAAACTTGGTTCTCTTAAACAAACTACCGATTGTTTGCCAATTTTATTTAAACCATCGCTTAGGCCAACAGAAGTTGTTGTTTTTCCTTCCCCAGCAGGAGTTGGGGTTATTGCTGTAACCAAAATTAAATTACTTTTTTTTTCTTTTAATGTGGAGATATATTCTAAATTAAGTTTTGCTATGTGACGTCCCATAGGGCTGAAGGCAAAAGGATCATCAGGAATACTAGATTTCGTAAGTACATCACCAATTGGTTTAATATCTGCTGCTCTTGCTATTTCAATATCAGATTTTATTTTGCTCATTTAATTATACTTGGTGGTGGCCTTGGTAAGAATCGCACTTACGACACATACCTTTTCAGGGTACTGCTCTACTACTGAGCTACAAGGCCTAAAATCTAAAAGTAATTCTACCTTTAGTTAGATCGTATGGTGTCATTTCAACCATTACATTATCGCCAGCTAAAACTCTTATTCTATTCTTTCTTAATTTTCCAGCTGTGTGAGCTAAAATTTCATGGTTATTTTCAAGTTTAACCCTAAACATAGCGTTTGGTAACAATTCTGTTACTTTGCCTTTAAATTCTAGAGTTTCTTGTTTAGCCAATTAAAAATCCTTTTTTAAATATTTTTGTAGATTTATAACTAAAGAACCTAATCTTTCAATGTCTATTTTTTTAAATTTTTTATCCATAAATAAATATATGCATCATAAAACTTTGTGTTTTGGCTTATTTTTTGTGTCCCAAGGTTCCCCTTGATCGTCTAAAGTAACTTCAATTACTTCTGCTATTACTTTTATAACTGAGTCTCCAGAAAATATAAGTTTCATTTCGTAATTATTATCTGGTAGTTGGCTGCTTTCGATGGCTAAAAAATCTAAAAATTTATCTTTACTAAATTGACTTATATTTTTTGAGCTAACCTCAATAACATTATCAAATTTCAGTATTGTTCTAATTCTTTTATTTTTTCTGAAAACACCTTTTTCAACGTCCTCCCACATAAACCTATTTAATTGCATCAAAAAAATTTTATTTTTTTCAAGTCGTGCAATATTTTCTGTACTTGCAATTGAGTCTTGAAGATGAGCTGAAACAACTCTTAAATCTTCGTCAGTTCTGGCTATAAGTTTTAAATTTTTAGCTCTCATCTTAAATTCTTTTAATCTTTGCTTTGCAATGTCTTAATTTTTTTTCTAACGATTCATAGCCTCTATCAAGATGGTAAATTCTATTTATTATTGTACGATTATCTGCAACCAATCCAGCTAAAACCAGGCTTACAGAGGCTCTCAAATCTGTGGCCATCACTTCTGCTCCGGTCAACTTTGTGGGGCCTTTGACAAATGCTATTTTATCTTTAATTTCTATATTAGCTCCCATCCTTTTCAGTTCTGGAACATGCATAAATCTATTTTCAAAAATACTTTCTTTTATTTTCGATGTTCCTTTAGCCTTAGTCATTAACACCATCAACTGTGCTTGTAAGTCAGTTGGAAAACCTGGATAGGGCTTTGTCATAAGATTTACTTTTTTTATATTATTACTTTTATCAACTTCAATACTTGATTTTTGTATTTTAAAATTGACTCCCATTTTTTTTAATATATTTATCTCACATTTAATAATTCTAGGGTCAATCTTGTTAAATAAGATTTTTTTACCTATCAAGGCTGCAGCAATAATGTAAGTACCTAGTTCTATTCTATCAAAAATAACTTCATATTTGATATTTGTTTTAATTTTTGAACATCCTATAATTAATATTTTTCTCCCAATAATTTTGATGTTACCACCAAGTGTATTTAAAAATTTAACAAGATCTTTTACCTCGGGCTCTATGGCACAATTTTTTAGTAATGTTTTTCCTTTAGCATTGAATGCTGCTAATACTGCATTTTCAGTAGCACCAACAGAAATGCTGGGGAATGTAATATTTGTACCTTTCAGACCATTTTTTGCTTCTGCGAAAATATAACCATTTTTAATTCTTATTTTTGCACCAAGTTTTTTAAGTGCAAAAAGATGTAAATTTACTGGCCTAGTTCCTATAGCGCAACCACCTGGAAGCGAAATTTTAGCTTTCTTGTTTTTGGCTAAGAGCGGTCCCAATACTAATACTCCTGCACGCATTGTCTTCATTAATTTATAAGGAGCTAAGGTTTTAATTTTGTTTTTACTATTTACAATTTCAATCCTATTTTTATTTTTAGAGATGTTAATCTTTAATCCTATGAATTTTAGTAGATCTATCATTGTAAAGATATCTTTTACTAAAGGTATGTTCATTAGTGTGACTTTGTCAGCAAGAATTGTTGCTGCCAGGATTGGTAAAGTAGCATTCTTAGATCCAGAAATATTGATCTTTCCGAATAATTCTTTTTTTCCTTTAATCAATAACTTTTGCATTGAAAGTCTTAAATCTTGGGAAGAGTAACGCCCTTTTGTTTCATATATTTGCCTTTTCTTTTGGCATATGTAACATTTGGTTTTTCATTGCCTTTTATAAATACAAGTTGTGCTACACCTTCATTGGCATAAATTTTAGCTGGTAAAGGGGTTGTGTTAGAAAATTCAAGCGTTACATGTCCTTCCCAACCAGGTTCTAAAGGTGTAACGTTAACAATAATTCCACATCTCGCGTATGTAGATTTACCTAAGCAAATAACTAATACGTTTTCAGGAATTTTAAAATATTCCATTGTCCTAGCTAGTGCAAAAGAATTTGGTGGTATTATACATTCTCTGCCAATTTTAGTAACAAAGCTTTCTTTCTTAAAAACTTTTGGATCTACAATGCCTGAATTAACATTAGTAAATATTTTAAATTCATTAGAAACTCTTGCATCATATCCATAAGATGAGAGACCAAAAGATATTTTTCCTTTTCTTACTTGCTTGTCTACAAAAGGCTTGATCATACCACCTTTGGCTGCCTTTTTAATCCATTTATCCGACAAAACTGTCATATTTTTTTTTTATTTTTATCTTAAATTTTTTCCTTTTTTTTAAGTTTTTTTTTAGTGATGTTTCACGAATTTTTAATAGAGTATCTTTTTTTGCAAAAGACCGCATATAAAAATTAATTTTTGTCTGGGTTTGTTAAGTCTTCTAAAGTGATCGGCTTATTAATGTCGTGCATTTGCTTTTCTTTTAAAGAGCCTGAAACATTGCTCGATCTTTTAGCTCTTCTTTGTTCAATTCGTGCTTTGCGCTTAGCTTCTTTTTTCATCGCTTTATCACCGCGTGTGGATTTATAGTCATAGTGTATACCCATAATAAGCGCTCCTTCATTATATCTTATTTTTACTTCTTGAATTGATTTTATGCAAGTATCTTGATCGCATGAATTTGATAATTATAAACAATAAGGACAAAATTACGGCAACAAATACATCTTGGAAAGGTGTAGCCTCTGGAAATCCGTAATTCCATAAAATTACTAAAATTAACCATGCTAACCAATTTAATTTTTCAATCATAAATTTTACAACCTTGTACTTTTCAATTTTTATTCAATTTTACTAGAAAATATTTTTTTCTTAATTAACAATGATAACGCCATTAAACCTGCAAATAAAATAATAGGTAGATAAACTTCTTTACTTAAAATTAAATTAATAAAACTGAAGCTATCTGCTTGTTTGATATACTGGTTTAATCCTGAACCAATAGTATTCCAAATAAAAAACATCGGTATAAAACCTAGAAAGCTTGCAAAAAAATAATTTGATTTTTTAATGTCAAAAATAACAGGCAGAATATTTTGTAGTCCAAACGGTATGCCTAATCCACCTGCTAGCCTAAATGCAAAAAAATAATTAAATTCATTTTTTTTAAAAAAATAAATATATTTTGAAAATTTATCTTTAAACATATGAAAAACCAAATCTCTAAAAAAGAAATTAGCTATTAAATACAAGATAAGTGCACCAATAGAAATTGATAAAACTGAAATAAAAGTTCCCAACCATTTGCCAAATAAAATTCCAGAAAAAAGTAAAAGTGGAGAGCCAAAACCCAGTAATGATACCCAGACAATGCAAAAAATAAAAAATATTAAGAGATTTAAATAAAGATTAGTGCTTATAATCTTTTCTAAATTTATCTGTAATTGCTTATAATATGAGAAATCATCTAATCTAGACATTTCAATATAAGTAAAGATAAAATATAAAAAGGCAGATAAAATTACGATATAAGAAATTCCTAAAAATAGTTTAAGACTTTTGCTCATAATTTACCTGTACAACAGACAACATTTAAAATATATACCTTTTAATATTTATGAAAAGGACTTATCAACCAAGTAATCTAGTAAGAAAAAGAAGGCATGGCTTCAGAGCTAGGATGTCAACAAAAGCTGGTCGGCAACTTATCGCAAGACGGAGAGCCAAAGGTCGAAAAACAATATCAACATAATCAATTTGATGGTTAAGCTTGAAAGTTTAAAAAAAAGCAACCAATTTAAAAAAGTATTAAAAGAAAAAAAAGTTCATTCAGAATATTTTTCATTGTTTGCGGCAAAAAACTTTTACAAACCTAAATCTAAGAATAACCTATTAATTAGTTTTGTAATAAAAAAAAAAATTGGTAATGCTGTTAAAAGAAACAAAATAAGAAGAAAATTAAAAGCTATTATACAAAAATTAATAAAAAAAAGGGGTGCAATTAACAGGGATTATACTTATATAGTTTTTGGAAAATCAAATGCTTACGTCGAAAAAGAAAAAGTGCTTTTGCCAACAATGATTAAGTGTTTTAAAAAAATTAAATAAATGTCAAAAATAATTATATTAATAAATATTTATTTGATAAAATTTTATCAATATTTTATCTCGCCTATTTTTGGAGGTAAATGTAGATACTTTCCGTCTTGCTCTAGCTACTATATAGAGGCTTTAAAAACTTTCGGATTTATAAAAGGTTCTTTTATGGGTGTTAAAAGAATATTAAGTTGTCATCCAATCAAAATTCTTGGTGGAGGCTCTGGTTTAGATCCAGTGGAAAATAAAAAAAAATTAATTAAGGATAAAGTAAATGGATAACAAAAATGTTTTTATAGCGATAGCTCTTTCTATGTCTGTACTACTTTTTTGGGCAGCTTTTTTCGAAACTCCTAGACCAAAAAAAGATAATATTGTTCAAGAACAAAATAAAGTAAGTGAGGATAAGATTACACCTAACATAAGTGAGTCATTTAAAATTGAAACAGTTTCTAGAAAAGACGCTTTAAAAAATTCGAAAAGAATTAAAATTGAAAACAGTAATATTATTGGCTCAATGTCATTACAGGGTGCTGTTATTGATGATATCTCATTCAAAAGACATAAACAAAATCTTGAAAATAATTTAAACGTTGAATTTTTGAACCCTGCTCAAACTGAAAATGGGTTTTATGTTGAAACTGGATGGACAAGTATAGGAAATAAAATAAAAGTACCTTCGAATAAAACAATTTGGAAAGTAGTCGGCAACAATGTTCTAAATAATAATCAACCAATAAATTTAGAGTGGAGCAACGGAAATGGAATTATTTTTAAGAAAAAAATTGAATTGGATGAAAAATATTTATTTAAAATTTCTCAGCAAGTACAAAATAATACTAATCAATCAATCGATCTTTATCCTTATGCTCAAATAACAAGAAATAAAATTCCAGATGATATTCAAAACTTTTATATATCTCATGAAGGATTCATTGGGGTTTTTGATGAAGAACTAAAAGAAGATGACTATGACGATATTCAAGAAAAAAAGATAGTTAGGGAGGCAAATGAAGGTTGGTTGGGTATTACAGACAAATATTGGATGACAGCTGTGGTGCCGAAAAAAGGGGAAAATTTTAAATCTACGTTCTTATATAAAGACGCTTTTAAAGCAAACTACATTGTAAATAACCCTACAACTATTAAACCATCTTCAAGTAATTCTAATGATGTCAGATTATTTGTTGCTGCAAAAGAGGTCGAAACTATTGATGCTTATGCTGAAAATCAGAATATTAAAAAATTTGATTTAGTAATAGATTGGGGTTGGTTTTATTTTTTTACTAAGCCTTTGTTCTTTATAATCGACTATCTATTTAAGTATTCAGGAAATTTCGGCATTGCTATTGTAATAATTACAATAGGAATAAGGCTGATTTTCTTTCCGCTAGCCAATTATTCTTTCAGATCGATGGCAAAAATGAAAGCCGTCCAGCCAGAGATGATGAGATTAAAAGAATTGCATAAAGAGGATAAAGTTAAATTACAGCAAGAAATGATGTCACTTTATAGAAAAGAGAAAATAAATCCTGCATCAGGATGTCTTCCTGTTTTAATACAAATTCCATTCTTTTTTGCTATTTATAAAATGTTATTTATTTCTCTAGAAATGAGACATCAACCATTTTTTGGTTGGATAAAAGACTTATCAGATAAAGATCCAACATCTTTATTCAATCTTTTCGGTTTAATACCATGGGATCCTCCAAGTTTTTTAATTATTGGTATATGGCCAATATTGATGGGTGCATCAATGTGGGTTCAGCAAAAACTAAATCCTGCTCCTGCGGATCCTGTACAAGCAAAAATATTTGCTTTTTTTCCACTTTTTTTAACAATTATTTTAGCTTCTTTTCCCTCTGGTCTAGTTGTTTACTGGACAGTGAACAATGTACTTACAATTGCTCAACAATGGGTAATAATGAGACAGACAAAAGTTAAGACAAATTAAATGTTAAAAAAAATTTCTTTAGAAGAAATAAAAAAGTTTTGGCCTGAAAAAGCTCCAGACATAAATAACGTTCAAAAATATGTCTCAAAATATGAGAAAGAAAAAATAGTTATTAAGTATGGTGGAAATGTATTAATAGACAGAAAGGTTTTTGACAATTTTATTTCAGATATAAATATATTAAATAAACTAGGGCTTTCAATAATTGTAGTTCATGGAGGTGGGCCTAGAATTAAAAGAGAGTTGGATAAAAAAAAAATAGTCTCAAAATTTATTAATGGTTTAAGAGTAACAGACAAAAATATAATAGATACTGTTGAAGAAGTGTTGATAGATTTTAATAATGATATAGCCTCATCTCTTAAAAAGGTTGGATCCCACGCTTCATCGTTTCATACTAAGAGAAGCAATGTTATAGAAGTTAAACCAGAAAGAGAAGAATTAGGTTTTGTAGGTGTTCCAAAAAACGTCAATATAGGCTTAATTGAAAATGCACTTAGTAAAAATGAAATTCCAATTATCGCTCCGCTAGGTTTAGATAAAAATAATCAAGCCTTTAATATTAATGGTGATACCGCGGCAAATGCTATAGCAAAAAAGCTCAAAGCTAGGAGGCTCATTTTAATGACAAATGTTGAAGGCGTTTATGATGATAAGAAAAATTTGATTTCTGAAATTAAACCTTACGATCTTGAAAATTTAATAAAATGGAAAATAGTAGAAGGTGGAATGATACCAAAAATAGAAAATTGTGTTGATGCGGTTGAGAATGGAGTTAAAGGAGTTGTTATTTTAGATGGAAGAAAACCTCATTCAATACTTCACGAAATATTTTCGGACAAAGGTGCAGGTACACTTATAAGGAAATGAAAGATCTTTCAAAAATAAAATACTGGTTATTTGATTTAGATAATACTCTTTACGATGGGGCTACGAAAGTTTTTGAGCAGGTTGATAAAAAAATGACAAAGTTTATCTCTGAAAAACTTAATTTAAGTCTGGAAGAAGCCAAAAAAATTCAAAAAAGTTATTTTGAGGAATATAACACAACGCTAAATGGTATGATCAAACATCATAAAATAGATGCAGATGAATTCTTGGAATTTGTTCATGATGTAGATCTTAATTTTCTTGACAAGGACAAGCTTTTAGAAGATGAAATAAAAAAATTAGACGGAAAAAAGATAATATTTACTAATGGTTCTAGAGCCCACGCACTTAATGTAACAAAAAGAATTGGTATTGATAAGCTTTTTGACGGAATTTTTGATATTAGAGACTCACAATTTATTCCCAAGCCATCTAAAGAACCTTATAAAAAATTAGTAGAAAATTACAAAATTGAGCCACAATATTGTATATTCTTTGAAGATATTGCAAGAAATTTAAAACCAGCACACGAACTAGGAATGAAAACAGTTTGGATTAAAAATAATGAACCTTGGGCAGCAAAGTTTTCAGATGCTGATTTTATTAATTATAAAACTGACAAACTTGTAAATTTTTTGAAGGAGATAAATGAAAATAGGTGAACTAGAGAGCATCATTAATGAGGCTTTTGAGAATAAACAAAAAATATCTGCAAATTCAGATAAAAAGATTTTAGAAGCTATTAACAAAACAATTGAATTAACTGACAAAGGTGAAGTAAGAGTTGCCGAGAAGAAAAGTAAAGGTTGGGAAGTTAACCAATGGGTAAAAAAAGCAATTTTATTAAGCTTTAGAATTAATAAAATGACGATGTCAAAAGGACCCTATACTACTTGGTATGATAAAATTCCTGGCAAATCAGTCACATGGAATGAAAATGATTGGAAAAAAGCTGGCTATAGGCATGTACCAAACGGAGTTGTTCGTAAAGGTTCTTTTATAGCAAAAGATGTTGTTTTGATGCCATGCTTTGTAAATCTTGGAGCTTATGTTGATGCAGGAACAATGATTGATACTTGGGCATCGGTAGGTTCATGTGCTCAAGTCGGAAAAAATTGTCACGTTTCAGGAGGTGCTGGAATTGGTGGTGTCTTAGAACCACTGCAAGCAGGCCCAGTTATTATCGAAGATAATTGTTTTATTGGCGCACGCTCTGAGATTGCAGAAGGAGTTATTGTAGAGGAAGGTGCTGTTATTTCCATGGGTGTTTATATTGGAGCATCTACAAAAATAGTTGATAGAGAAACTGGTGAAGTAACCTTCGGAAAGGTACCTGCTTACTCTGTAGTTGTCCCTGGTTCAGTAAAAAACAAAAAAAATCCTGATGGACCCTCGCTATATTGCGCTGTCATAGTAAAAAAAGTTGATGAAAAAACTAGAAGTAAAACATCAATAAATGATTTATTAAGAGAATAATGGTTTACATCAACGAGCTACAATTAGCCAAAGAACTTATTCGTTTTCCGAGTGTTACGCCTAAAGATGCTGGAGCAATTAATTTTTTAAGTAAAAAACTTAAATCTCTAGGATTCAAGTGTAAAATTTTAGAATTTAGAGATAAAAAAAGTAAACCGATTAAAAACTTATATGCCAGATTAGGAAATAAACAACCAAATTTATGTTACGCCGGTCACACAGATGTTGTTCCGCCTGGGAATATTAAAGATTGGACTGTAAATCCTTTTAAACCAACAATTAGAAATAATCATCTCATTGGTAGAGGTGCTAACGATATGAAAAGTTCAATTGCTTGTTTTGTATCTGCAGTTAACAAATTTTTAAATGATAAACCAAAATTTAATGGGTCTATAAGTTTTTTAATAACAGGAGACGAAGAAGGATACGCAATTAATGGAACAGAGAAAGTAGTTAATTATTTAAAAAAAAAGAAAGAGAAGATCAATTTTTGTATTGTTGGTGAGCCTACAAATCCCAATAAGTTAGGAGAAATGATTAAAATTGGAAGACGAGGAAGTCTTACTGGTAAAATTGAAATAGCAGGTGTTCAAGGACATGTTGCGTATCCTCATCTCGTAAATAATCCAATTAATACATTGATTAATGTATGTAAAAAATTAAAAGACAAAAAATTAGATAGAGGTAATAAAAATTTTCAACCTTCAAATTTAGAATTTACAAGAGTATTTGTAGATAATAAGGCCCATAACGTTATTCCAGGCAGAGCCAAAGCTCAATTTAATATTAGATATAATAATTATCACACTTCTAATTCTTTAAAAAAAAAAATTAATAAAATTGTTAGTGACTTATGTAAAAAAAATAAGTGTAAGTATAATATTGAATACTTGGCCAATGGAGACTCGTTTCTTACAAAGCCGGGGAAAACTATTAACATGTCACGAAAGATAATCAAAAGAATCACAAAAATAAATCCAAAATTTTCAACTACTGGAGGCACATCAGACGCAAGGTTTATTAGAAAAATTTCACCATGTTTGGAATTTGGTCTTGTTAATAAAACAATGCATAAAATCGACGAATGTGTCTCAGTTTCTGATTTGAAAAAACTTACAAATATTTACAAAAATATCCTCATTGAGTATTTTAAGTGAAATTATATAAAGTCAAAAAATCAAGTATAGATAATAGGGGTTTGTACGCAGCTCGAGATATTAAAAATCGAGCTAAAATTATTGAATATAAAGGCAAAGTGCTTACAAAAAAACAAGTGGAGGATAATCCAAAGTTTGATAACGAAAAAGCAATTTATCTTTTTAATATAAATAAAAAGTATGATCTAGATGGAGACTTTGCTTATAATACAGCTAGGTTAATTAATCATTCGTGTAATCCTAATTGTGAGGTATATGGAACTGGATTAAAGGTGTGGGTTTTTGCAATCAAGAACATAAAAAAGGGTGAAGAGCTAACTTATGATTATGGGTTTGGATACGATAAAGATTATAAAGATTTCCCTTGCAGGTGTGGTGCTAAAAATTGCGTTGGGTATATAGTGCGAGAAGAATCTAGATGGAGAATAAAAAAAAAGAAATAGATATTATTTTACCAAACTATAACAGTGTAAGTTTTATTGAACAAACACTTAAAAGTATAATTAAACAAAGTTTTAAAAATTGGAGATTAATAATTGTTGATGATTTTTCTAACGTTGAGACCAGGAGAAAAATAAGAAAATATGAAAAATCAAATAAAATTAAAATTTATTGGTTAAAAAAAAATAGAGGAGCAGCTTACTGTAGAAATTTTGCGATAAAAAAATCGAATTCTGACTATTTAGCTTTTATAGACTCTGATGATATTTGGGAAAAAAACAAACTTAAATCTCAAATTCTTTACATGAAAAAGAATAAGTACAATTTTACATATACATATTACAAAACCTTTGGATTAAAAAACAAGAAGATTACTACTCCATCTCAATTTAATTTCGATCAATTCATAAAAGATACATCTATAGGAACTAGCACAATGATGATAAAAAGAAAAATTATTAAAAATATAAACTTTACTAATACACCTATTTGTGAAGACTATTTTTTTAAATGTAAGATTTTAAAGAAAATCAATTATGCATATTGTTTAAGAAAGTATTTGACGAAATATAGAGTCAGAAGTAATTCCCTTCAAAGCAACAAATTTAAAAATTTTTTTTGGATTTGGAAAATTAACCACAAATATAATAAACTTAATTTCTTTGAAAATTTAAAATCACTATTTTTAATATCCTTTAATTCTATCAAAAAGTACGGATTAAAATAATCAATATTTTATTTTAGCTAAATACAATCCATGAGCTGGAGCTGGAGGGGCGCATCTTTTTCTATCTTTTGATAAAAATGCTTTTTTAAAATCTTTTAAATTCCATTTTCCCTCCCCTAAATATTTTAATGAACCTACCATTGATCTAACTTGATGTTGCAAAAAGGATTTAGATTGAAAAGTTAAAATAATCTTGTTTTTTTCTTTATTTATTTTAGCTTTTTTTAATGTTTTTATCGGGGATTTAGCTTGGCAAGAAGAAGATCTAAAGGTAGAAAAATTATGAGTGCCTTTTAAAATATCTAGCCCTTTTTTCATAACTTTTAAATCAAGTTTTTTTTTTATATGCCAGGCTTTATTCCTATCTAATACAAGAGATGAGGGTCTATTTATAATAGAATATTTGTATGTTCTTTCAATAGCGCTATGTCTTGCATGAAAACTATCAGATCTTTTATTTATTTTAAGAATTGATATAGGGTATTTATTTAAAAAAAAATTAATAGAACTTATAAAAATATTTTTTTTAATTATCTTTGATTTTGTTATAAAATGTGCAGACTGCTCTGTTGCATGAACACCAGCGTCAGTGCGTCCCGACCCTATTACTTTAATTTTTTCTTTGAGAAATTTCGATAAAACTTTTTCTAGAACTTCTTGTATTGATAATCCATTTTTTTGAGATTGCCATCCAACAAAATTAGTTCCCAGATACTCAATACAAATTTGATATCTAAACATTAACTAACAAACTCACCTTGTTCCATTTTATTGCCAAGCAAAAAGTCTTGAACGAATTGTTTGTTTTTTCCTTCCTTTTGAATTTCTAGAATTTTAACAGCCTTCGAATTGCAGGCAATTGTTAGATCATTATTTATTATCTTTCCAGGTTCACTATCAATATTCACTACATCTGCTTGCCATACTTTGTATCTTTCATTATTAAATATGAACCATGCTCCAGGTTTTGGGTTTAAACCATTAATTTTGGCTATAACTTTTTCAGCGTTTTCTTTCCAGTCGATTTTCCCCTCTAATTTTGAAATTTTTTTTGCGTAAGTTGCCTGGTCATGTTTTTGATCTTCAAATTTAGCGTTACCATTTTCAATTTTATTAATTACATCAACTATCGATTTTGAGGCTAATTTAGACAGTGTCTTTGATAAGGATAATGTATTTACATTCTTGTCAATTTTAATCCTCTCTTGTTGCATAATTGGACCGGCATCAAGTTCTTCTACTATTTTCATAATACTTATTCCTGTTTCATTTTCCATATTCATAATTGTTCTCTGAATAGGGGCAGCCCCTCTCCATTTTGGTAGTAATGAGGCATGGATATTTATAAAACCGTTTTTTGGTAAGTCTAAAAATTTTTTTGGTATAATTTTCCCATAAGCTATTACAATTACAAGATCTGGATTTAATTTTCTTAAAAAATCAAATTCTATATCATTTAAGTTTTTTGGAGTTCTAAGATTTAAAGAATTCTCTTTTGCAAAAATCTCAACACTAGATGGCATGATCTTTTGCCCTCGATTTGCTTTACTTGCAGGCTGAGAGTATACAGCTAAAATTTTATGATCAGAATTAATCAATGATGTTAGAGTTGGAACTGAAAAATCAGGTGTTCCCATAAAAACAATTTTTTGTGACATTAATTTAAACTATTACTCTCTCAGTCTCTTTTTTTTTTTTTACAAGTTTTTTAATAATCATATCTTTTTTCAATTTTGATAGATAATCAATAAATAATATCCCATTTAAATGATCAACTTCATGTTGAATACAAGTAGCTAGAAGTCCATCAGCCTTTAGCTGTTTTTCTTTTCCGTTATAATCCAAATATTTAAGAGTGCATTCAGCTGGTCTTTCAATCTCAGCAAATTGTTCAGGAAGAGATAAACAACCTTCCTCATAAACTGAAGTTTTTTTTGATCGGTGCATTATCTCGGGATTAACTAAGAAGAGAGGATTTTTTTTCTCCTCACCTTTTGCAATATCAATTACAACTATTCTTTTGAGAATTCCAATTTGTACAGCAGCCAAACCGATTCCTGGAGCGGAGTACATTGTTTCGAGCATATCGTCCATAAGTTTTTTTGTTGTTGTATCAACGTTCTCTAATGGATCACATTTTTTTCTTAAAATAGGGTCGGGTTCTATGAGAATTTTTCTCAGCATAGTAAACTTTATATTGTAATTAACTTCTTTGTGGAAGAGCTGAAATTAAAATTTCGTTTCTGATTTTTTTTAAATTATTTTGATTTAATAGATGTGTTATAAAATATATTGTTTCCGGGTCTAAGTTATAAGCTTCATCTTCTCCAATAATTTCAACCAATTTTAAAGTCAAAAATGCTGATTCTTTACTTTCTGCAAGTTTTAATAAGTTTGGAGGAACAGAGTATTGCTTTGAAATTTCTTGGTAATTAAATTCTTTCGGAATCTCAATACCATCTTTGGCTAGTGACTCAATCAAGGCTATATCTTTTGCTGAAAAAAAGTATTTTCTATTTTTCTTGATCTTCTTATATATCTTGGCAAAGTCTTTTTGTGCTTTTTTAGGGTTAATTTCATCTTGAAAATACCTCAATAATCTAGATTTGTGTAAAATTTTATCATCAAATTTAATTTTACCAAGTCTGATCTCTTCTTCATTTATTATATTTTTTTCAACAACCTCTTGGTATGAGGCCGAAACATTATTTAAATCAATTTCTAGAAGTCTATCGCTTAAAAATTTAGTAAAAACATTTGATAAATTATCTTTCTGAAATAAATCTTTAAGTAAAAATAATAATTCAATTTTCTTTTCTTCGTTATCAGATAGTAAATATTTTTGATAAATTAACGCTCTTGCATCAATATTATCCAATGTTTGATAAATATCTTGTGCCTTAATTAAGCTATTTAAGTCAAATGTTAAATTAGAATAAATATCAAATATTTTTTGTTTATCAAATTGATCCTTGTTTGCTGCAACTTCTAAACTTTTTATCTTTTCTTTATTTTGCGCATCATCCAATTTAATCAAATTAGCTGCATTAAGATATTCCCATATAATTTTAGATGTATTTTTATTAGGTTCATATTTAAAATTTGCTGTTGTTATGCTTGAAAGATAAAAATTTAATAAATTATCCTCACGAATTTTTTGTGAGCTTTTGGGATTAACACCTAGAAGGAAGTTAATCTTATTATCAAAAAATTTATCTGATTTATTTTCTTCTCTCAAAATATCTAATTGAAGTTGAGCCTCATTTTTCTTTTTATTAAACACTAAGCAATAAATCTTAAACTTTTCTAAATACTGGTCTTTAATATCTTTGTCTAAAAAATTTATTTGCTTACACCCTTCTTTGATATCAGCTTTTGCAATGTTGCTATCTACTAAATATTGTATGAGTTTTTTTTTGTTTGGGAAAGTATTATTTTGTTTTAAAAATTTCTCTATAAGTTCAATTTTTTTATTTTCTATCATCCAATTAATCTTTAAATCAACAAACTCTTTTTCTTCCATTCCTTCAGGAGGGTAAGAAAAAGATAAAATTGTATTCTCAAATAATTTTTCTGCAGTATTAGAAAGATTTATTTTATTTATTCTTTTTATACTTGATCTTACATCTTCTGCTTTGGTGGTAGTCCACATGTTTAAATCAAAATCATTCTCAGCAGGGTCATAAATACCAAATACATTAGCTTCTTTAGAAGTATTTAGTATTTCATTTTCTATTTCTATATTATTGTTCTGCTGATTTGTAAAAATAGATTGAGAGCTTATGTTTTTTTCAGGATTATCATTTTCTATCGTTTCAGGAATTTGTTTTTTTTCCTTATTCCAAATATCTATTTCTTCTTCCGCAAATAAGGGTTGAAATAAAATAACTAAAATTAAAAAGCCTAGATATTTATTTAAGCTTGTTAATTTCATCAGTGATATCAATTTTGTAATTCTTTTCCGGACTAGGAAAGTCTATTTTTTCAATAAGAAAAATTCCAACTATCCCTAACAATAAAATCAAAAATAATTTGATTAAAATTCTTGTTATTGAACTTCCAAGACTTGTTTGTCGATTGTATTTAAGTTGCATACTAAAAAAATATATTTAAACTCAAAAAATAAGACATATTTATGATAAATCAAATTTAAAATTGGTAGTATAATTGAAAAAAAACCTTGTATTAACTGGAATGATGGGTGTTGGCAAATCAACAATCGGCAAAAGACTCGCAAGAAAGCTAAAACTGAAATTTATTGATGTTGATAAAATTATTGAAAAAAAAGAAAAAAAAACAATAAGTGAGATTTTTGAAATCAGGGGTGAAGAATATTTTAGAAAAATTGAACAAAAAATTACTCTTGGTGTTTTTAAAAAGAACAACTCAGTTATTGCATTAGGCGGAGGTGCATTTATTAACCCAACTATTCGTAAAGAATCTGAGAATTCATCAGTAAGTTTTTGGTTGGACTTAAAATTAGACTCACTATTCTTTAGATTAAAGAATTTGAAGAAGAGACCACTATTGAAACAAGAGAACTTGAAAGAAACTATTAATAAAATTTACTCTGAAAGAAAGAAAATCTATAATAAGTCAGATTTTAGAATAAGGTGTAGTTCGATGAGTGTAAATCAAATCGTAAGTAAAATTATTAAATTATATGAACATAAATAAAATAAATTATAAAGACTCCAATAAAGATTATTCAATTTTAATAGGAAATAATATTTATAGTATTTTGTCTTCAAAAATTAGAGGTCTTTGCCCGCGTACGAGAAAAATTGCCTTAATTTTTGATAAGGGTCTTCCTTACTCCTATAAGAGTAAAATTATAAAAAACTTAAAAAATTTTGATGTATACGTTTATAATTTTAATGCTAACGAAAAAACTAAGTCTATCAAATCAGTAATATTATTTTTAGAAAAATTGCTTTATAAAAACTTTAATAGATCTGACTTAATTATTGGTATTGGCGGAGGTATCACACTAGATTTCAGCGGGTTTGTCGCAAGTATTTTTAAAAGAGGTATTAACTTTATTAGTATGCCAACAACACTATTATCACAGGTAGACGCAGCTGTAGGAGGAAAAACTGGAGTTAATTCTAAATTTGGTAAAAACTTAATTGGTTCTTTTTTTCAACCAAAATTAGTGATTAGCGATACATCATTCTTAAAAAGTTTAAAAAAAAAAGAAATGATATGTGGTTATGCAGAGATATTAAAACATGCTGTGATTAAAGATAGAATTTTTTTTAATTGGTTAAAATTAAATACAAAACATATTTTTTCACATAATTCAAAAAAGTTGATTTATGCTATAAAGAAAAGTTGCAATATAAAATTACATTTTGTGAATAAAGATGTTAATGAAAAAAATATTAGAATGATATTAAATTTTGGACATACTTTTGCTCATGCGATTGAAGTTAAAAACAATTATTCAAAAAGCACTACTCACGGTGAAGCTGTTTTGTCTGGTATGATACTTGCTACAAAATTATCAGTCATAAAAAAAGTTTGTAACAAAAAAACTTTAAATGAGCTAATTGAAATTTATAAAAATAATAATCTAATTTATCTATTAAAAAAATATAGAAGTGCAAAAGATATTAAGAAATTAATTCCATATTTAAAAAATGATAAAAAAAATGATGACGAAAAAATAAATTTTATTTTGTTAAATAAAATTGGAAAAACTACGCAACCAAATAAACATAAAATTTCAGTGAAAGAACTAAAAAATAAAATAAAATTTTTCAATCAATACTAATTTGAAGTGCATGTATTTTATGTTTTAAGTCATCTTTTAATATGTTCATAATCATTTTTTGAGCATTAAGTCTTGAGATAGATTTAAGGTATGTTGATTTAATTTTAATATGAAGATGATATCTTTCCTTAGAAAAAAATTTATGACCTTTATGTTTTTCGGAATTATCGATAATTTCTAATTTTTCAAAATTAATTTTTCCTTTTAATTTTTTTTCAATTGAATTAAAATAATCTTCCATCTTCTAAAGATAATATATAGAAATAGAATATGAAAGTAATCTGTGACTGGAAAAATTGTAATAAAACTGGAGCATATAAGGCGCCTATAGAAAGAGATAATAGTAAAAAATTTAGATTACTGTGCCTTGAGCATATTAAGATATTTAACAAAAATTGGAATTATTTTGAAAACATGAATGATCAAGAAATTGAATTTTTTATAAAATCAGATTTGACTTGGCATAAATCAACCAAAAATTTCGGTTCTTCAGAAAATTTCTTTAATATTTTATGGAACAATGCTTTAGATGACAAGCTTAATATATTTAAAACCTCAAATTTCAAGGAATTCAAAAAGACCAAAACATCACAGACAGATAGAGACGCTTTAGAGGTATTAGAGTTAAATGATGAGACAAAATGGGAGGAAATACACGCAAAATTTAAAATCCTTGTCAAAAAATATCATCCTGATAAAAACCAAGGAAATAAAAAATTTGAAGACAAGCTTAAAAAAATTACATTAGCTTATAGTCAATTAAAAAAAACGTTAGGAAAAAAATGAGTACTGAACAATTTATTTCAAAACCAGATATGAAAATTTCTGTAAAACAGACTTTTGGTTTCAATAGTGAAATGCAGGTAGATGCTTTTTCCAAAAAAAATGAATATGTGCCAAAAATAGATTCAGATTATAAATTTGATAAAGATACCACTCTAGCGATACTTGCTGGTTTTTCTTTTAATAAAAGAGTTTTAATCCAAGGTTATCATGGAACAGGTAAATCTACGCACATTGAACAGGTTGCAGCAAGATTAAATTGGCCTTGCATTAGAGTAAACTTAGATAGCCATGTGAGTAGAATAGATTTGATAGGTAAAGACGCTATTGTTTTAAAAG
This sequence comes from uncultured Pelagibacteraceae bacterium, assembly GCA_902620585.1. Taxonomy (GTDB): domain Bacteria; phylum Pseudomonadota; class Alphaproteobacteria; order Pelagibacterales; family Pelagibacteraceae; genus Pelagilacustribacter. Next base: position 54,996 of record CACNJC010000002.1, read on the forward strand.
ATGGAAAACAGATAACAGAATTTAAAGAAGGTATTTTGCCTTGGTCCATTCAAAATCCAGTAGCATTAGTTTTTGATGAGTATGATGCTGGAAGACCTGATGTAATGTTTGTAATTCAAAGAGTATTAGAAAGTGATGGTAAATTTACTTTGTTAGATAAAAATAAAGTTTTGGAACAGCATGATTTTTCAAGAATTTTTGCAACTACTAACACTGTAGGACTTGGAGACACTTCTGGGTTGTATCACGGAACACAACAAATTAACCAAGGTCAGATGGATAGATGGAATATCGTGTCTACTTTAAATTACTTACCTTTTGAAAAAGAATTAGAAATAATCTTAGCCAAAAACAAAAAACTAAATAATAAAGAAGGTAAAGAAATATTATCTAACATGATAAAAGTTGCAGAACTTACAAGAAAAGGATTTGTTAATGGTGACATTTCAACTGTTATGAGTCCACGTACTGTGTTGCATTGGGCAGAAAATATGTCAATTTTTAAGGATCAAGGTTATGCCTTCAGAGTAACATTTCTTAATAAGTGTGATGAATTAGAAAAAAAAATAATCTCTGAGTACTACCAAAGATGTTTTGGTGAGGATCTTCCAGAGTCCTCTATTAATGTAAGTTTATAAAAGTGGAAAAAAAGACTGAAATTTTGGAAAGTTTTAAAACTGCTATCGGTTCTACAGTTAAATCTTTATCCAACTCCGAAAATGTTGAAGTTTCATTTGGTAATCAAAATTCTCAATCAAAAGATAATTTGATTAAATTACCAGATATCCAAAATTTAAATGATAAAATTAATTATAATCAAATTAGAGCATTAGCTGACTCAAAATCACTTAGATTAAGATTTAGCAATGAAAAAACATACAAAACCTATGAGCCTAATGGGAATATCTCAAAAAAATTGTATAAAATAGCGGAAAAAATAAGGTGTGAAAAACTTGGCTCTGATCAGTTTAAAGGGGTGAAGCAAAATATAGAACAATACTACCAAGATAGAGTAAACACACTAGATCTTAAAAATAGTGAAGAAAAAATTACAGAGTCTTTTGAAAATTATTTAAGAACTAAGTTTTTTAAATTAAAAAATAGTAAAGAATTAGAAAAAAAGTTTAAGACATTTCAGAAAGATCTTAATGAAAAATTTAAACAAAAAATTAAAGAATTAGATAGTTTAACTCACGATCAAGAACAATTTAATTCTATGATTTCAAATTTAATTGCAAATATGAATCTTGATGAAGTTGTTGAGGACAAAGAAAAAAGCCAAGAAAATAAAGAGGAAAAACAGAGCGATCAAAAAAACCAGGAACAGAATACAGCTGAAAAAGAGCAAGAACATCAAGAAATGTCTATTGAATCTGGTACTCCAGATTTAGAGAACGAAGCAAAAGAGTCTGATAAAGATGGAGAAGAAATTGAAATAGAAGATAAATCTAAAACAGATATTAGAAAAAAAATTAAAAGTAAGCTTGGAGATCTGAAATATAAAGCTTATACCGAGGAATTTGATGAAATAATTAAGGCTAAGGATTTAGAAAGTGAAGAAGAGCTTAGTAGATTAAGAAAAAACTTAGACCAACAATTATTACAACTTAAAAATTTTGTTTCAAAACTTGCAAACAAACTGCAAAGAAAACTTTTAGCAAAACAAAATAGATCTTGGAATTTTGACCTAGAAGAAGGCTTATTAGATAATGCAAAATTACCAAGAATAATTATGGATCCATATAATTCACTTTCATTTAAAAAAGAAAAAGATATTGAATTTAAAGATACATTGGTCACAATTTTAATCGATAATTCTGGTTCAATGCGAGGCAAACCAATTTCCGTTGCTGCTATTTGTGCTGATATACTTGCGAGAACTTTGGAGCGATGTTCCGTGAAAGTTGAAATATTAGGTTTTACCACTAAACATTGGAAAGGTGGCTCATCAAGAGAAAAATGGATGAAAAATGACAAGCCTACTTTTCCTGGAAGATTAAATGATTTAAGACACATAATTTATAAATCTGCTGATATGCCTTGGAGACAAGAAAAAAATAGTATGGGTTTAATGTTAAAAGAGGGTTTGCTAAAAGAAAATATTGATGGGGAAGCATTAAAATGGGCATACAATAAAATGTCTAAAAGAAAAGAAGAGAGAAAAATATTGATGGTAATATCAGATGGAGCGCCAGTTGATGACTCTACGTTGTCTACAAATTCAAGTGATTATTTAGAGACAAATTTAAAGAATGTTGTCAAATGGATTGAAGCTAAAACAAATATAGAATTATTAGCTATCGGGATTGGACATGATGTAACAAGATACTACAATCAAGCTATCAAAATTACTGATGTACAAGATTTAGGTGATGTAATGATTAATCAGCTTACTGATTTATTTGTTGAAAAAAGAAAAAAAACTATACACTAATTTACGTTCTTACTTTTCATTTCGGAGAAATCTCTTATTCTCGACAATAATAATCTAAAAGGTATTAACATTGAAAAGGCAATTAATAATTTTACAGCTAAATCACCAAAAGCTAATGTTATCCAAGGTATGCCAGTCGCATAAAATGCAATTGAAAAAAATAAAAAAGTATCAACTATAGATCCAATAATTGATGAAGTAAGTGGAGCAACATACCAAGTTTTTTTACGCAATTTATCAAAAATGCTTACATCTAAATTTTGCGCTACAAAAAATGCAATGCCTGAACCAATTGCTATTCTTATGGAAATTAAATCTGAAAAATTTGTGGAAATTAATAAAGTTAAGAGAACACCAATAAAAAAACCTATATAAACTATCTTTCTTGCTACAATCTTTCCATATGCCCGATTTGCTAAATCAGTAATAAAAAAAGTTATTGGGTAACTAAAAGCTCCATATGTTAAAATTTCAGACAAGCCTAAATATTTAATTGGAAATTGAACTAAGTAGTTAGAAGCCACTACTACAAATCCCATTAATGAGGATAACTTATAGAAAAGAGACATTTAGACCTTTAAAGAAATAAATGCTTTAATTTTCTTAACTCTGCTTGACAATTTTGAGCTTTTAACTGATAGGAGATATTTATCTAAACCACCTTTGAAATCAACTGTTCTTAATGCTGCGTTTGTTACATTTAACTTAATATTCTTTTTCAAAATATCACTTTTAAAAATCACTTTTTTTAAGTTAGGTAAAAATCTTCTCTTAGTCTTGTTTTTAGCATGACTTACATTATTGCCTTTTAAAGGTGATATCCCTGTTAGTTCGCATCTTTTAGACATAAATTTTCCTAGAGCTATATAATTCTAGTTAGATATTTGGTCAAGCATTAATTCCAACTGCGTCTCTTATGTTTTTTAAATTTTCTTTTTTTAAAATTGCTATTAGTTCCTTTTTTATATCTTTCACTACTCCTGGGCCTTTATAAACCATGCCAGTGTATAGTTGAACTGCGTCTGCACCTGCAGTTATTTTTTCAAAAGCACTTTTGCCCGAGTCCACACCCCCAACACCAATAATTTTTATCTTTCCCTTAGTAAATTTATAAAATTTTTTAATCAAGTCTGTAGAAATATCTTTGAGAGGTTGACCTGATAACCCTCCTTTTTCATCTTTTTTGATGTCAGATAAATTTTTCCTATTGCTGTCAGTCGTATTAGAAATAATAATACCTTGAATATTATATTTTTCCATTAACCCAACTATTCTACTTATATCTTCATTACGGATATCAGGTGAAAGTTTAACTAAAATTGTTTGATCAATTTTTTTATCTTTTTTAATTCTGTTTAAACCTGTTAATAATTTTTCCATTTCATTTTGATCATGAAAATCTCTTAATCCCTCAGTATTTGGTGAAGAAATATTAATTGTTATATAGCTCGCATGAGCAGATAATCTCGTCAGACATGTATAATAATCCTCTTCCTTATTTTTAGTTTCCTTGTTAGGCCCGATATTTATTCCTAAAATTCCATTTGGTTGATTATTTAAAATCCTTTTAGATACAACTTCAGATCCATGATTATTAAACCCCAACCTGTTGATTAAAGCTTGATCCTTTTCTAACCTAAAAATTCTTGGCCTAGGATTTCCTAATTGTCTTTTCGGAGTAACAGTTCCAACTTCAATGAAACCAAAACCAAATTTAAAAAGAGAATTATACACTTCTGCACTTTTGTCAAAACCTGCAGCTAGCCCTATTGGGTTAGGAAGATTTTTACCAAATAAATTTGTCTCTAGTATTTCTTCGTTCTCTATATCAAATAAACTTTTTGGTAAAATATTAGCTTTTAAGGATTTAATCGCTAAATCATGTGCTACCTCGGGATCTAAAGAAAATATATAAGGTCTTAAAAGAGAAAACATTAATTATTTTTAATTCTATTATTTATTAATTCAATTGTCTCGTTAAGTCCAAAAAAACTTATAAAAAAACCCATTCTTGGTCCATTTTCTACTCCAAAAACGACTTCGTAAATAAGTTTAAACCAATCTCTAAGATTTTTTTCATAACCGTTTTCTTTCCCAACTGTATATACATATGTTTGAATTTCTTCTGGTTTCAAAGATTTATCAATTTTTTTTAATTTTATGATTAAATTTTCCAGCGCTTTTTTTTCACTTAAATTTGGCTTTTTAAATCTTTTATTAGTTTCTATCTTATCTTTAAAATAATTTATTGCGTATTGGGTTAGATCATCAAGAATAGGGTGATCTTTAGGTTTTATTTCTTTATGAAATCTATTAATAAACTTCCAAAGGATTTCTTTACTATTGGCATTACTTGATCCAGCAAGATTAAGTAACATTGAGAAAGACATGATTATCTTTTCACTTGGAGGCTCGCCGTTATGTACATGCCACACAGGATTTAAAATTTTATCTTTTTCTTTTTGAGTAGGAAATTTTTCAATATTTGATAAATATTCATCTACAGTTTTTGGTACTACTTCAGAATAAAGTTTTTTTGCTCTTTTAGGATTCGGATACATATATAATGATAAGCTTTCAGGTGAAGCGTATCTTAACCATTGCTCAATAGATATACCGTTACCTTTAGACTTTGAAATTTTTTCACCTTTTTCATCTAAAAACAGCTCATAAGCAAAACCGTTAGGAGGAGTTTTGCCTAATGATTTACAAATTTTGTTTGACAATATTGCACTTTCCGTCAAATCTTTACCATACATTTCAAAATCAACATCGAACGTAAACCATCTCATTGCCCAATCAACTTTCCATTGGAGCTTACAATTTCCATCTAAAACATTTGTTTCGACTTTTTCATTATTATTTTCAAAAACAACTTTTCCCGTTTTCTTATTCATTTCTAAAAGTGGCACCTCAAGAACTACTCCAGTTTTTGGGCAAATTGGTAAAAATGGACAATATGTTTTTCTTCTTTCCTCTCTCAATGTTGGTAATATTATATCCATTATATCTTCATACTTTTCTAAAACACGCATTAAAGAATTATTGAAAACACCTTTTTTGTAATTTTCCGTAGAACTTTTGAAAATAAATTTAAAATTAAATCTATTTAAAAACTCTTTCAACATTTCGTTATTATGTTCACCAAAGCTTTTGTATTTTTTAAATGGATCTGGAATATTAGTCAAAGGTTTACCCAAATTTTCTCTGAGAACTTTATCATTTGGAATATTTTCTGGAATTTTTCTTAATCCATCCATGTCGTCAGAAAAAGTGATTAACTCATGGTCAATTTTTAAAATATGGTTTAAAGCATTAATCATCATTGTAGTTCTTGCAACTTCTCCAAAAGTACCAATATGTGGTAGTCCACTTGGGCCATATCCAGTTTGAAAAGTAATCTTGTTTTTCTTATTAATTATTTCTTTTCTGTCTTTTAAAACTTTTCTGATTTCTACAAAAGGCCAGGAAGAAGTTGATTGAATTAAGTTGTTATCAAGCATAAGTATGGTTTATTAAATTTTATGTATAAAATACAGATATAATTATAAGATATTAAGTTGAATTTTATATCTATTTAAATAATCTCAAACACTATGGCTACAAACAAAACTGTTTTTTTCATGATAGGTGTACTTCTTATTGTGCTAGGAATATCCATGATGGCTCCTTATATAATGCAGCTTATATATAACGAGGGAAGTCATAGTTTTATTGCTTCAGCATTTGTAACAATTTTTATTGGCATACTCTTTGTATTAGCTAACTTAGAAAAAGAATATAAGCTTAATTTAAGACAGACTTTTCTTTTTTCAACACTTGCTTGGTCGATGGTCGCAACTTTTGGAAGCCTGCCATTTATTTTATCTCCAAAAGAATTTTCTTTTAGTGAAGCGTTCTTCGAAAGTATGTCCGGGATTACCACAACAGGAGCAACAATAATTACTAACTTAGATGATAGTCCAAAAAGTATTTTATTATGGAGAGCAATCATGCAATGGCTAGGTGGTATAGGAATAATTGTAATGGCAATAACGATTTTACCTTTGTTAAAAGTTGGGGGAATGCAATTATTCAAAATGGAAGGGCCAGATACAACCGAGAAGATTTTACCAAGAACTATTGAAGTTGCTGCTATAATTATCTCAACTTATTTTTCTTTAACTATATTATGTGGTTTTTTTTACTGGCTTTTCGGAATGTCAATATTCGACAGTGTTTCTCATGCAATGACAACAATAGCTACCGGAGGATTTTCAACTCATAATGACTCTATTGGTTTTTTTAAAAACTCAAATATTGAAATAATAGCAAGTGTTTTTATAGTTATGGGCAGCATACCATTCATTTCTTACTTAAAATTTGTAAAAGGTAACAAAAAAATTTTTTTTCAAGATGTTCAAATTAAAGGTTTTATCTATCTGATATTAATTTCAGTATTAGTGATGATCGTATATTTATTATCAATAAATTATGATAGCAGTATTTTAGATAAAGTTAGAATAGCTTCTTTTAATGTTATCTCTATTTTATCAGGCACAGGATATGTAACTGATGACTTTGGTCTCTGGGGAAAATTTTCTTTAATCTTTTTTTTATTTCTAATGTTCATTGGTGGATGTGCAGGATCGACAGCATGTGGTATTAAAATTTTTAGATTACAAATGCTTTTAATTTTTTTAAAAAATCAAATTAAAAAGTTATTATATCCAAACAGTATAATAATTAATAAATATAATGATCAAAAGATCTCAGACCCATTTATTAATTCAGTATTAATATTTATTTTTTCTTTTTTGTTTTTATTTTTCATCATAGCTATGTTGCTGTCTATCTCGGGTCTAGATTTTCTTTCAGCTATATCTGGAGCTGCTAGCGCTATTTCAAACGTTGGACCAGGCCTAGGAGATATGATAGGTCCAAATGGAAACTATAAAGCAATACCAGATCCATCAAAGTGGATTTTATCGATTGGTATGTTGCTTGGAAGATTAGAATTATTTGCGGTATTAGTTTTATTTTTTCCAACATTCTGGAGAAACTAATTAATAATTATGAATATTTATAAGAAACAATCATTATCAGAAACTTTTTCTATGTATTTTGATATGAGAATGTTAAAAATTTTATTACTAGGAGCTATAAGTGGTTTTCCTTGGGTAATCATAGGAAGCAGTTTAAGTTTATGGTTAAAAGAGGATGGTCTAAGTAGAAGTACAATCGGTTGGGCTGGGCTCATTTTTGCAGTTTATGCATTTAATTATCTATGGGCTCCAATAATTGATAGAGTAAGAATACCTTGGTTAACTAATAAAGTTGGTCATAGACGAAGTTGGATTGTTATCATGCAAACTATAATTTTGTTAAGTTTAGTTTGTTGGAGTTTTATGAATCCAGTTGCGAACCTAACATTAGTAATTAGTGTTGGCTTAATAATCGCAATAGCATCTGCTACACAAGACATAACTGTTGATGCTTTAAGAATAGAACAGATTGGAGAGAATGAAGGTAGTGCTATGCAAGCAGGTGCTGCTATGGCTGTTGTGGGATGGTGGACAGGTTACAAATTAGGTGGAGTAATTGCTCTGAATACAGCAGAGTTTTTTCAAATATCTGGCATAGAGAATTATTGGCAATTTACTTTTTTAATTTTGGGAATAGTAGTCATAGCCTGCAATATTGGTTTAATGTTTGTAAGAGAACCACAACCTTTGGATAGAGAAAAAAAACAAACAGAAACAGATAAGATGATTGAAAATAAGTTAGGCTTTTCAAATATAATTACTAAAATTATCGCATGGCTCACTGGGACAGTAATTGGCCCAGTACTTAGTTTTTTTAAAAAAAATGGTTTTAGTATTGCATTAGCAATATTGGGATTTGTTTTTCTATTTAAAATCGGTGAAGCATTCTTAGGTAGAATGTCAGTTATTTTCTATAAAGAAATAGGTTTCACAAAGGCTGATATTGCGCTTTACTCAAAAGGATTAGGTTGGCTCACGACTGTGATTTTTACGTTACTTGGAGGGTTATTTGCTATTCGATCTGGAGTAATCAAAGCAATGTTTTTATCGGGGATATTAATGGCTTCAACAAATTTACTATTTTCTTTACTAGCATGGTCAGGAAAATCTGAACTACTTTTTGCTATCGCAGTTATTTTTGATGATATGGCTGCAGCTTTCGCAACAGTAGCATTTGTCGCTTTTATTTCGCTGCTTGTGGACCGAACTTACACAGCTACTCAATACGCACTTCTTGCTTCAATTGGAACAGCCGGTAGAACTACATTGGCAGCTTCTTCAGGTGCGTTAGTAGATTGGTTGAATGGTGACTGGGGGATATTTTTTATAATTACGGCAATTATGGTAATACCATCTCTTGTATTTCTTTACATGATTAAAGATAGGTTGAAGTTGAATGACTAAATATTTTACAAATAATTTTTCTATTATCAATCTTTATAAAAAACCATCTACAAAATCTGAAATAGTAACACAAATGATTTTTGGGGATAGGTTTTCAATACTGAAGAAAGCTAAAAAATGGCTTAAAATTAAGATTAAGGAAGATAATTATAAGGGTTATATTCAAAATAAAAATTTTTCAAATAATTTAAAACCTACTCATAAGATAAATGTTCTTAAAGCAAAAATTTTCAAGTTTCCAAACAAACAAAAAAAAATAAATGAAATACCTTTTGGTTCTAAAATAAAAATTATAGAGGAAAAAGGCCAATTCTTTAAATTTTCAAAAGGATGGATACATAATAAAGATATTAAACATATTTCGTATAAACAAAAAAATCCTTTTATAAATATAGGTTTATTTAAAAATATAAAATATAAATGGGGAGGAAAATCTTTTAAAGGAATTGACTGTTCTGCACTTATACAAGTATTTCTTAATTTTAATAATAGATTTTGTCCAAGAGATGCAATAGATCAAGTTAAGTATTTCAAAAAAAACGTAAAATTAAAAAATATTAAAAGAAATGATATTATTTATTGGAAAGGCCATGTTGCTTTGGCTCTTTCTAATAAAAAACTTATTCATGCTTATGGTCCCATGAAAAAAACTGTTATTATGGACATTCATCAAACAATAGAAAGAATTGAAAAGACTGCTAAATTAAAAGTTATAGGAATTAAAAGGTTATAAATGGCAAAGGCAGCTTCAGTCTCCCTCCACTGCCCTTGAGTTCAATTTAAATGATTCGTTGAGCAAACTTAAGACTCTTATTAGTTGTGTGTGGATAATGATTGGCGGAGAGAGAGGGATTCGAACCCTCGAAACGGTTTCCCGTTTACACGCTTTCCAAGCGTGCGCCTTCAACCACTCGGCCACCTCTCCTTAATTAAGCCAAAAAGAGTAATTAATTTTAATGACTTTTAATTTAGTTTTCTAAGAATGTAATATATCAATTTAATAGGGAAAAAGAATAGGTTAATAATTGTAATTAAAAATTTTGTTGAAAAATAAATGGATAGAGAGAATTTAGTAATATTAAATAATGAAAAAGTTTTTGTGGATGATGATGGTTTTCATTGTGATAATTTAGATTTAAAAGTAGTTCCTGAGGAATTAAATAAACATTTTAACGTTAAATACATTGTAAGGAAATCAATAAAAAAAGGTGGTCAGAAGATTAATTTATCAAACATTAAGATTGCTTCAAATATTTTTAGTTTTATAGGATTTATTTGTCAAACTTTTAAAAAAAAATCTAAATACTTGATAATTTCAATAACTCCTTACACTTTCTTGGCTTGTATTTTTCTCTTTATTTTTAGAAAAAAAGTTTTTTTATATTTGTGGAGTGATGGACATGAGGAATGGCAGCACATTCTTGGAAAGTGGTCTGTTTGGATATTTCATCTAATGTACTTAATTTGTATTTCGAGATCTGAAATAATAGTCTGCAATAAAAGATTGACGAAAAAGAAAGCTCATTTAATTTCAATTTCACGATTAGAAGATTTGTGGTTTCAAAATCAACAAAAGCCTTCTTTAGATAAAATTAAGTTTTTATATGTAGGCAGGATGAGTCCTGAAAAAGGAATTTTTGATTTTATAAAATTCTTCCATAATTTAGTAATAGATTGCTCTCTATCTATTGCTGGAGATCGTAAAGATTATTCTCCACCAAATGATAAGATTAAACTTTTAGGCTACATATCGAATCCAAAAAAATTAATAGAGGCTTATGATAATCATAATATTACTATATTGCCTTCTTATACAGAGGGTTACCCGTATGTAATTGATGAGTCTCTATCAAGAAGAAGGCCAGTTATAATTTTTGAAGAAATCTCTTATGTTTTAAATAACAAAAAAGGTATTTTTATCTCTAAAAGAGACCAGAAATCCTTCGAAGAAACAGTGAATTTTATAGTTAAGAATTATGAGAAAATACAATTAGATATAACAGAAAACAAATTACCTACGAAAGATAGTATGATAAGACAAATTTCAAACATTATTAGTAATTAAAAATCTATCAAATGAAAAAAGGTAAATATTTAATAACTGGCTGTGCTGGCTTTATTGGATCTCACTTAACTAAAACAATATTTAAAGATCATAATTTAATTTTAGTTGATGATCTTTCTGAAGGAAAACTTAAAAATTTACCGTTTAATTTGAGAAAAAAAATAATAAAAAAAAAGATACAAAATTTAAAAAATATAAAAAATCTGAATTTGAAAGGAATTTTTCATTTGGCTGCGCAATCCTCAGTACCGTTATCAATAACAGATTTTTATAATAGTTCCTCTAATAATATAACAAGTTCAATTAAAGTATTTGAGTTAGCAAAAAAATTTAATGTTCCCGTAATTTATGCTTCGTCATCTGCAATTTATGGAGATTTACCTATGGGTAACGATAACAAAAAAAAATTTTCTATCACATCTCCTTATGCTCAAGATAAATTAGTTTTAGAGGATTATGCAAAAATGTCTTACGACGTCTTTGGTGTATCTTCTGTAGGTTTGCGGTTGTTTAATGTGTATGGACCAGGTCAGAATCCAAATAGTCCTTATTCTGCAGTAATTCCAATTTTTTTAAATAGAATGAAGAAAAATCAACCGGTTACTATAAATGGAGGCTATCAGACCCGAGATTTTATATATGTAGAAGATGTAGTAAAAATAATGATACTCTCAATGAACAAAATACAGAAAAAAAAGAAATTTAACATTTTTAATGTAGGCACCGGTAAATCGATAACAATTAATTATCTTTATAAATTAATTAAGAAAAAACTCAGATCTAAAAGTAAATTCAAAAGAAGAAAGCTAGATAAATTTGATCCGAAAAAGTCATCTGGAACAATGAAAAGGATTAATAAATTTTTAAACTTAAGAAAAAATTTTTTTACTAATTTGGAAAATGGGATTGAAAAGTCTTTAAGGTATTAAGATGAAAGAATTTGATTGGATTGTTGTTGGAGGAGGGATAGCTGGTATTTCTATTTCTGAAATATTAACTAGAGAAGGATACTCTGTAGCACTCGTCGAAAAAAATAAAAAACTTGCTTCTGTAGCAACAAAAGAGTTTCATGAATGGGTTCATACTGGTTCTTTGTATACTTTGATGAAAGATGAAATGAAAACTTTAAAATATATTCTAGGATCTTTAGATGATATTTTAGAATTTTATTCAAGTTTTCCAAATATGAATTTACAACCAACTGAAAATGGATTGAAAATTATAAAAGGAGAAAAAAACTGGTTTAACCAAAATTATATTAATTTCAAATATCGTTTAAAAAATAGAAAATTTATAATCAGTTGGATTTATTCCATCTCGAGATCTATTGCTTTAATAGAAGGAATAAGACAACACGATTGGTTAAGAAGAAGGGCTGGAATACTTGAAAGCGTTACAGCAAAGTACTACTTGCCTATTTTAAGAAATTTTTTGAAAATTCTTATCTCAAACGAAAAATTCATTCAAATTGAAAGCACTGATTTTACAACAAATTCAAGATTACTCTTAGAAGATTTAATCGCTAACTCAATTGCTAATGGCTTAAAAATATTTACCGAAAATGAACTACAAGAAGTCACTAGTGAAAGCACAGGAGTTGTTGCACGTTGTGACAAAGAAATTATTAAAGGAAAAAAAATGGCAATATGTACCGGTGGGGGTTTGGAAAAATTTACCAACATCAAGCTTAAAAGATCTTATGCACCTATCGCAGTTGTTAAAAATGTTCCACCTGCGACAAAGTCTTTTGTTGAATTAGACTATTTTAAAAAAAAATGTATTAATATAGTCACTAAAGGTTCATCTTATGGAATGATTGGTGGTATAAGCCTATCTAAAAAAGAAGATGTGGAAAAATATTTTGATTATATGATTAAAGAGCACAAAAAATTGAATTCAAATATTGAAGTTTTACAAAAATATGTGGGTATTAAAAACGAAATATTAAATAAAAGTGAAGGTGAAGATAGAAACTACCTATTTCATATTAATGAGTCAGATAAATTTAAAAACGTTTGGTCGATAATACCGGGAAAATTTACTCTAGCTTTTAGTTTAGCTCCAGAGTTTTTTAGAAAGATTTATAAAAGAAATCCAAAAAAACATTTTAAAGCTTCTTCAACTAATGAAAGTCTATCAAATATAATTGAAAATACTGTTTGGGGAGAGGTTCAAAGTAGAAAGAATTAGATATGGGAATAATTAAGATACCACAAAGCTCAGTTGATTTTTTCAAAAAACATCAAGATGAAATTTTCAGGTCTGGAAATTTATCAGAAGGGCCTTGGAATGAAAAACTGGCAGATAAGGTAAAAACAATTTCTGGAACTAAAACAGCTGTTTGTGTCAATTCAAATGGAAGTGGGTTAGTAGCTTTGCTTCTAATATTTAAAGAATATTATGGTCGTAAAGATATAATGATACAATCGAATACAATGTATGGTGTTAAAACTATTGTAGGTACAGCAGGGTATAATCTAGTGAAATTTATAGATTGTCGATTAGAAACGCTAATGCCTAGTTTTGAAAGTTTTAAAGAGGCTATAGGAAGTTATCAAGGTAATCTTAATGAATTGGTAATAATGTTGAGCGATATGGGTGGTATTATTAATCCTGATATTGAAAAAATTTCAAAGTTTTGCAAAGATAAAAATATTTTATTACTAGAAGACGCGGCTCATAGTTTTGGTTCTACATTAAACAACAAGTTTGCAGGGACTTTTGGCGATGCTGGTGTTTACTCTTATTACTCAACAAAAGCCGTTTTTGCTGGAGAGGGTGGAGTTGCTGTTACTAATAATGAAAAGATAGGCAACTTACTAAAAGATTTTATTGCTTACGACAGATTTAAACAAAAAATGCCAATCGGTTGTAATATTAGGCTGTCAGAAATTCAAGCTTTATTAGTTTTTTCTGTAGTGAGTAATCTTGATGAGATTATGGGAAATAAATTAAAAATTGCTGAAAAATATATGGAGGCTTGTACTAAATCTAAAATAGAGTTTATTGATCAAACAAAAAACTCTAATATTGGTAACCATTATAAGTTCACAATAATTTCACCAAAGAAAAATATTGTTGAGGCGTTTCCCAAAATAAAAACAACTACATCAAAAATATACGATTATGCTTTAGGTCAAAGTAAAGAAATACCCTTAAAACATTTATGTTTACCTATCTGGTACGGACTTGATGAGAAAATAACTGATAAAGTATTAAGTGAATTAAAAAATTAGGTTTCCTTATTTATTTTAAGAACACCAATAAATGCTTCCTGTGGTATTTCCACTTTTCCAAATTGTTTTGATCTTGCTTTTCCTTTTTTTTGTTTTTCAAGTAATTTACGTTTTCTGTCAGTTGCTCCTCCTCCATGAATTTTAGTTAAAACATCTTTTTTAAAACCTTTGATAGACTCTCTTGCTATAATTTTTCCACCAATTGCTGCTTGAACAGGTATCATAAAATTATGCCTCGGAATTAAGTCTTTTAATTTTTCACAAACCTGTCTGCCTGTTTTCTGCGCAAAGTCTTTGTGTATTATCATGGCTAAAGCGTCTACTGGTTCAGAATTAACTAAAATGCCCAGTTTAACTAAATTGCCTTCTCTGTAACCAGAAATTTCATAATCAAAACTTGCATAACCACTGGACACAGATTTTAATCTATCATTAAAATCAAATACAATTTCATTAAGAGGTAAATCATACGAAAGCACTGCTCTATTTCCGGAATAAGATAAGTTTGACTGTATTCCTCGTTTGTCCTGACAGATTTTAATTATTGAGCCTAGATATTCATCTGGAGTTATAATTGTAGATTTAATCCAAGGTTCTTCGATCTTGGTTATTTGAGAGGGGTCAGGCATATTTGAGGGATTTTGTAGGTCGAGCATTTCACCTTTAATATTATGAATTTTATAAATAACTCCTGGTGTTGTTGTAATTAAATTAACATCAAATTCCCTTTCAAGTCTTTCAGTGATAATTTCAAGATGCAGTAAACCTAAAAAACCACATCTAAATCCTAATCCAAGTGCACTTGATGACTCAGGTTCATATGAAAAACTTGCATCATTTAATCTTAGTTTAGCCAGACCATCTTTTAATTTTTGATATTCCGAGCTATCAACAGGAAACAAACCACAAAATACTACAGGTTTACTTGGTTTATATCCTGGCAGGGGATCTTTAATAGGATTTTCTGCATCACAAATAGTGTCACCAACTTTAGTTTCAGAAAGAGATTTTATTCCAGTTATGATAAAACCAATTTCTCCAGAATTAAGCTGATCAATATCATTAGCTTTAGGTGTAAAAACGCCAACTTTTTCAATAACGTACTCTTGATTATTCGACATTAATTTGATTTTCATATTTTTTTTCAATTTTCCATTAATTACACGAACTAGAATGACTACTCCTAGGTAGCTGTCATACCAACTATCTACGAGCAAACATTTTAATTTTTCATTTAACTCTCCTTTAGGTGCTGGTAATTTATTTATTATTGCCTCTAAAATATCGTCTATTCCCTCACCGGTTTTACCAGAACAAGGAATTGCGTTGGATGTTTCTATACCAACTACATCTTCAATTTCTTTTTTAGTTTTTTCTATATCTGACGCTGGTAGATCAATCTTATTTAAAATAGGTATTACTTCGTGATTAATTTCTAAGGCTTGATAAACATTAGCTAATGTTTGTGCCTCAACACCTTGAGTACTATCAACAATCAAGAGTGATCCTTCGCATGCTGATAAAGAACGACTTACCTCATAGCCAAAATCTACATGCCCAGGAGTATCAATAATATTTAATATATAATTTTGCCCGTCTTTCGCTTTGTAATTTAATTTTACTGTTTGTGCTTTAATTGTTATTCCACGTTCTCTTTCTATATCCATAGAGTCAAGAACTTGTTGTTTCATCTCGCGGTCAGTTAAACCTCCGCATTTATGAATAATTCTATCTGCAATGGTTGATTTACCGTGATCAATATGCGCAATTATAGAAAAATTACGTATTCTTTTTATATCTGACATTTAAGACCTAATTATAGCGCCGGTTTTATTTTGAACCACTTCAATTATTTTTTTACTAATCTGATCTAAATCTTTTTCACTTAATGTTCTATCAGCTGCTTGAAGGGTTACATTTATAGCAACTGATTTTTTATCTCTTGGAATGCTTTCTCCTTCAAAAATGTCAAATGTAACAACTTTTTGTATTATATTTTCATCTACCTCTTTGATTAGTTTTTCAAGCAGACCTACTTTGAATGATTTATCTATTATAAATGCAAAGTCTCTTTCAGATTTTTGATAATCAGATGCTTGAAAGCTTTTTTTGGTCTGTCTAATTTTTTTATTGGGTTCAGGTATATTATTTATAAAAATCTCTAATCCATAAACATTTGGTTCTTTTAAATCCAATTTCTTAATTATCGCTGGGTGTATTTCACCAAAATAAGCAAGAAGTGGTCCTTTTTCTGATTTAAAAGTTATAGAACCTGATCTACCAGGGTGGTAGCATTGTTTTGAATTTTCACTTACGTAAAGATTTTGCTCTTGAATTCCAAACTCTATTAAAGTTTTCATTGCATCACTTTTAATATCAAATATATCAATATTTCTCTCTTTATCGATCCAACTTTTTCTACCTACTTTTCCTGATTTTAAAGCGCCAATAACAATTTGTTGCTCACCAGGATTTTTTCCAAAAAATACCGGTCCAATTTCAAATAGTGAAAGGTCTTCATAACCTCTGTCTTGATTTTTTTTCAAGTAAATTGCAAGATTTGATAAAATAGATCTTCTTAACACATCGAGATCCGAAGAAATAGGATTTAAAATCGCTATATCTTTTTCTCCCTTAGAAAATTGTTTATCTATTTTTGAATCAGTAAATGACCATGTAACTGTTTCTAGGTATCCTTTTGATGCTAACAGTCTTTGAGATAAATGAAATAACTTTTGTCTAAAGTTTAAAGTTTCATTTTTTCTTTTTCTTTCAGGCTCTATAAGTTTAATATTTTTGAAGCCCTTTATTCTAATTAATTCCTCAATTAAATCGACGACTTCATTAATATCCGGTCTCCAAGAAGGAACTTCGACCTTCAAATTTTTTTTTCCTTTTTTACATTTAAAACCCAGGGATGTAAGTATCTTTTGTGCTTCGTTAACAGAAATTGCTATTCCTATTAAATTTTCGAAATTCTTAATTTCAAAATTAATAGTCTTACCCTTTTGGGAATTTTTTCCTGCAACAATAAATTTACTAGCTTGACCTCCACATATTCTTAAGATTAACTCAGTGGCAATCTCTAATCCTTCAATGACTGAATTGGGATCAATTCCTCTTTCAAATCTATACTTTGCATCAGTATTCAAAGTCAGTTCTCGAGCAGTCTTTCTAATTGACCTTGGAAGGAAATATGCTGACTCAAGAAGAACATTTTTGGTTGTTATTTCAGTAGATGTTTTTGTACCTCCTACTATTCCTCCAAGCCCTAAAACACTAGACTTATCAGCGATTACACACATTCCTTTTTTGAGTTTGTATTTTTTATTATCTAAAGCCTCAAATTCTTCACCTTCTTTTGAGTTCCTAACAATAATTTCCTTATCAATTTTGTCCGCATCATACGCGTGCAAAGGACGATTTAAATCAAACATTACATAATTTGTTATATCAACTACTGCTGAAATTGGTTTTAGCCCAAGTGCCAAAAGTTTATTTTTCAACCAGTCTGGACTCTCTTTATTAGTTATATTCTTAATATAACAACTTCCAAATGCCAAACATCCTTGGTTAGTTTCTTTTGATATTGAAATCTTAATAAGATGTTTAATTGATTGATTAATTTTCTTCTTTTTAAGCGGTATTAATTTACCTATACCTGTAGAAGATAAATCTCTCGCTATCCCTCTGATACCTAAACAATCAGCCCTATTAGGAGTAATTGCAATATCAATAGCTTTTTCAGATTTACTCTTGAAATAACTTTTTCCGATTTCTTTTTCTTTATTTTCTAATTCAATAATGCCTTCACTTTCATCTGAAAGGTTTAATTCACTTTCAGAACAAAGCATTCCTCTGGACTCTACACCTCTTATTTTAGCGACTTTTAATTGAAATTTAGTTTTTGGAATAGTCGCACCTGGAGGGGCATAAATTGTCACAAGGCCATCTCTAGCATTGGGCGCCCCCACACACAACTTTGAGAATTTCTTTTCCGCCTATGTTAACATCGCAAACCTTTAGTTTATCTGCATTTGGATGTTTTTCTGCTTTAATAATTTTTGCTATTTTAAATTGACCTAATTCACCTGAATTTTCTTTAAATCCCTCAACTTCTAATCCAATATTGGTAAGTTTGTCCAATATTTCATTCTCATTAGCTTTGGTTTTTAAATGTTCTTTTAACCAAGGAAGAGTAATTATCATTTGCTAAGGCCCCTGTAATTTGTTGGAACATCAGAAGGATCAAATCCAAAGTGACTTAACCAACGATAATCTGACTCAAAAAAAGCTCGTAAGTCATTTATTCCATACTTAAGCATAGCCAAACGGTCAATACCCATGCCAAAAGCAAAACCTTGAAATTTTTTTGGGTCAACTTTTGCGTTTTTTAAAACATTGGGATGAACCATTCCACAACCTAAAACCTCAAGCCACTTATCCCCTTCTCCTATAACAATTTTTTCATTTTCAATACTGTAACCAATATCAACTTCTGCAGAAGGTTCAGTAAAAGGAAAATGACTTGGTCTAAATCTCATTTTTATGTTTTTAACTTCGAAAAATTCTTTTATAAAATAATCTAAACAACCTTTTAAATGACCCATTGTTATATTTTTATCTATGTGTAAACCTTCTAATTGATGAAACATTGGTGCGTGTGTTTGATCACTGTCACAACGATATGTTCTACCAGGTACAATTATCTTAAAAGGTGGTTTTCCATTCAACATTGCTCTTATTTGTACTGGAGAAGTATGCGTTCTTAATAATAATTTTTTATTTTTCTCTAAATAGAAAGTATCATGCATATCTCTAGCAGGATGATCTTCAGGTGTATTAAGAGCAGTAAAATTATTATATTCTGTTTCAACGTCTGGGCCTTCAGCTACAGAGAAACCAATTTCAGAAAAAATTGAAGAAATTTCATCTATGACTTGCGAGACTGGATGAACTTTTCCTTGCCGGTATGGACGGATTGGTAAAGTGACATCAACTTTCTCATTTTTAAGCTTCTCGTTAATCTCAATATTTTCCAATTCAAAACTTTTTTGTTCTATTTGAGACGTTAAATCATCTTTAATATTATTTAATTTAGATGCAAATTCTTTTCTATTATCAGGATTTAAAGAACCTAATGTTTTGAATTGCAAGGTTATTTGTCCGTTTTTTCCAAAAAACTCTGTTTTAATATTTTGCAAATCCTCTTTAGTCTTAACAGAGTCAATTTTAGCATTAAAAATAGAATTTATTTTTTCTAAATCACTCATTGGGTATTATGATTTTTTATATTAAGTTGAGGTGAAATCAAAGACTCTTATTAATTAAGAGATGATTGAACCTTTTTTACTATAGATTTAAAGACTTCTGGATTGTTATAGGCCAATTCTGCTAACACTTTTCTGTCTAACTTAATCTTCGATTTAGCCAAACCATTAATAAATTTTGAGTAAGTGATACCTTCTGTTCTCACCCCAGCATTAATTCTTTGTATCCACAAAGATCTAAATTCTCTCTTTTTCGCTTTTCTGTCTCGGTAAGCATATTGCATTGCTTTTTCCATTGCTTGACGAGCTATACGAATAGTATTTTTTCTTCTGCCAAACTGTCCTTTAACAGTTTTTAAAACCTTTTTATGTTTTGCTCTACTTACAACACCACGTTTAGTTCTAGCCATATTATCCTCTTAAACTATATGGCATGTACGACTTAACAATTTTTGAATCTTGTTTTGACATAATCGTAGTGCCCCTTTGTTTTCTAATTTGTGAATTTGTTCTTTTAATCATACCATGTCTTTTTCCTGCTTGAGGCATTTTAATTTTACCAGAAGCGGTGAATTTGAATCTTTTCTTCGCAGAGCTTTTTGTTTTTAGTTTTGGCATAAATATGCGGGCTTTATATATCTAATGATTAATCTTTACAAGATGATATTTCTTTAATTTAGATAGGTTGAATGATCATTACCATTTGCCTTCCCTCAAACTTAGGCTGGCTTTCGACTTTAGCAATATCTTTTGTCTCTTCTATAATTCTATTCATCAAATTTTTTCCAAGTTCAGTGTGTTGCATTTCTCTACCCTTAAATTTGACTGTAAATTTTACTTTATCACCTTTGATGATGAATTTTTTGGCATTTTTGATTTTAAAATTATAATCGTGTGTTTCAGTACCGGGTCTCAATTTAATTTCTTTGAGTGAAACAATTTTTTGTTTTTTTTTGGCTTGATTAGCTTTTTTCTGCAAATCGTATTTGTATTTACCCATATCCATAATTTTACAAACAGGGGGATTTGCATTCGGAGAAATTTCTATTAAATCTAGTCCCTCTTGTTTTGCAAGTTCTATTGCTTTGTTTATAGGCATCGATCCAAGGTTATTTCCATCACTTCCAATTACCTGTACATCTAAAGCTCTTATTCTTTCATTGGCCTTAGGACCTTGAGGCTTGCTTCGTCTCTGAAAATAGTTTGGTTTAAAATTTGACACTTAATTTAACGGCAGCTTGTTCGCATTAATCATATTTTTGATTAGTTCTTCTCTTTTCATGATTTCTTGTTTATCTGAACCAAGTCTTCTAATTGTAACAGTTTTATTTTCAACTTCTTTTTTTCCACAAACTATGATCATTGGTATCTTTGCTAAAGAGTGTTCTCTTACCTTGTAATTTATTTTCTCATTTCTTAAATCCACTTCGCATTTTATACCCTCTTTAAATAAATCTTCAAATAACTTTTTAACGTAATCGTTATTTTCTTCTGCTATAGGACATACTACTGCTTGTGCCGGAGATAACCAAAAAGGCAATTTTCCCGCATAATTTTCAATTAGAATTCCTATAAATCTCTCTAATGAACCAAATAGAGCTCTATGTAGCATTACTGGAACTTTTTTAGTTCCGTCTTTGTCAACAAATGTTGCACCTAATCTATTCGGTAAGTTTAAGTCAACTTGCAGTGTTCCACATTGCCAATCACGTCCAATTGCATCTCTTAAAACAAATTCTATTTTGGGTCCATAGAAAGCACCTTCGCCTTTGTTTATTGTGTATTCAAGTTTTGTTTTTTTTATTGCAGACAATAGAGCAGCCTCTGACTTATCCCAAACACTATCATCGCCTACCCTTTTTTCAGGTCTATCTGAATATTTTAATATAACATTTTTAAAACCAAGAGCTTTATAAATTTCTAAAATCAAGTTTGTTACTGTCAAAGACTCTTGAGTAATTTGATCTTCAGTGCAGAAAATGTGAGCGTCATCTTGTGTAAATGCTCTTACTCTTAATAGTCCATGCAAAGCTCCAGAAGGTTCATATCTATGTACTTTTCCAAATTCTGATAACTTCAATGGTAAGTCTCTATAACTTTTTAAACCTTGATTGAAAACTTGAACACATCCTGGGCAGTTCATAGGCTTTATTGCAAAAGTTTTTTCATCAGGTGTTTCAGAAGTAAACATGTGTTCACCAAATTTTTCCCAATGACCAGATTTTTCCCATAAAGTTTTATCCAATAGTTCAGGTGTATTAATTTCTTTATAACCGGCTAAACGTTGCTTCATTCTCATATATTCGACTAGTCTTTGAAATAATAACCATCCTTTCTCATGCCAAAATACTGACCCAGGACTTTCCTCTCTAAAATGAAATAAGTCCATCTCTTTTCCAAGTTTTCTATGATCTCTTTTTTCTGCCTCTTCTAATCTATGTATATAGTCATCCAATTCTTTTTTTGAACTCCAACATGTTCCATAAATTCTTTGTAACATCTCATTATTCGAATCACCTCTCCAATATGCACCTGAAACTTTTGTAAGCTTAAAAGCTTTGCCTATTTTTCCTGAAGATATCAAGTGTGGTCCTCTACACAAATCGTGCCAAGTATCACCGTGGTGGTAAATTGAGAGATCTTCATTTTTTGGAATGCTCTCTATAATTTCAGCTTTATATTTTTCACCAATTTTTTTAAAATGTTTTATAGCTTTATCTCGCTCCCAAACTTCTCTTCTTGTCTTAACATCTCTATCAATAATTTCTGACATTTTTTTTTCTATCATTTTTAAATCATCACTTGTAAAAGGTTCTTTCCTAGCAAAGTCATAATAAAAACCATTATCAATTACCGGTCCAATTGTTACTTGAGTTCCTTTAAATAGTTCTTGCACTGCCATTGCCATTATGTGCGCTGCATCGTGCCGAATAACCTCTAAACCTTCTTTATCTTTTGATGTGATAATTCTTACTTTAGCATCCGCAGTAATTTCGTGAGTTAAGTCTTTTAATTGACCGTCAACTTCCATAATTAGTGCAGCTTTTTCTAAAGACTTACTAATTTTTTTTGTAAGATCCAAACCGCTTATTGATTTTGAAAATGAGATTTTTTTTCCGTCTAATAATTGAATTTGAGGCATTTATTTTATATCTAACAATTTTTTATACTCTCTTAAAGTCGAATCGCACATAGCTTCAACATCAAATTTTTTTGTTATATTTTTTCTGCCCTCGTTTCCTATAGAATTTAACATTTCCTGATCTAATTCAATAACAGTGTTTAAAGCTTTTGCAAGTTGTCGAGGATCATCATGTTTATAAAGAAAACCTGATTTTCCCTTTATAATTGTTTCTTTTGATCCACCAAGATCACTTGCAATTATAGGTTTTTTCCATAGCTTGAGCCTCAACAGATACACGACCGAAAGCCTCTGGTTCAATTGATGCAGATACAACTACATCCGCTAACGAATAAGCCAAAGGCATTTCTTTACAATGATTAACAAATTTTACTTTTTGACTTAATCTGTACCTTTGAACTAAATCGATAAGTTTCTTTTTATAAACCTTTCTACCTTGATCAGAGCCAAGTACAACTGCTTGAAAGTTAGAGTTATTGTAATCTTCAATCAAAATGTTCAATGCCTCAATCAATTTTTCTTGACCTTTCCAAGCCGTAAGTCTTCCAGGCATAAGAATAGTAAATTTATTTTGAGAAATTCCCCACTCCTTTTTAATTTTTTCAAGTTTTAAAATTGAAATATTTTTTTTATTATAATACTCTACATTAATTCCTCTAAAGATTACTCTTAATTTTTTTTTTCGATTTAAATACTCGCTGTATTTTTCATTTATATGATTAAAAATAAAATTTGATCCAGCAATTGTTAATTTTGCTCTTAACATAATACTATTGTAAAATTTTTTTAAATTATTTTCGAAGTTATAAGTACCGTGAAAAGTTGTAACAAAATTTCTTCTTGTTATTAAACAAGCAAAATAACATGCCCACGCTGGAGCACGGCTTCTGGCATGAACAATATTTATGTTATTAATCAAAATCAATATAGACAATAAAATTACATTAAGAATTATTAGAATAGGATTTTTTGAATGAACAGGTAAACGAAACAATTTTACTTTTTTTTTTCTAATAAATTTCAAAAGTTCTCCGCCAGATGTCGCAATAAATGAACCATGATTTTT
Organism: uncultured Pelagibacteraceae bacterium; assembly: GCA_902620585.1. Taxonomy (GTDB): domain Bacteria; phylum Pseudomonadota; class Alphaproteobacteria; order Pelagibacterales; family Pelagibacteraceae; genus Pelagilacustribacter. The sequence continues at coordinate 78,637 of CACNJC010000002.1, forward strand.
TTCAGCTAAGTAATGAGCGATATCATAACAACCTGTCTCTGCACCCCCATAACCCAGTTTTGGTATAACCTGAAGAACTTTTATTTTTGAAGCCATATTTAATGTTATATATTAACAAATTAAACTTATAACTTTATATGATAAAATTTAAGTACCAAAAAATTACGAAGATTAAAAAACTAAGATATATTGACAATTATCGTAAAAAAAAACTTTATATCGTTTTTCTTCCTGGCTTTATGTCAGATATAGATGGAAAAAAACCTCAGTCATTTAGACGATTCGCAATAAAAAATGATCTTGGTTTTCTGGCATTAGAATATTTAGGTCATGGAAAATCTTCAGGCGAATTTACTAAAGGAAATATCAGTATTTGGACCAACAATGTAAAATATTTGATTAAGAAAAAAATCAGAAAAAATAATTTTATATTAATTGGATCAAGTATGGGATCCTGGATAGCTATTAATCAGTTTAAATATTTTAAAAAACAAATTAAAGGGTTTATTGGAATAGGATCTGCGCCAGAATTTTTAACAAGGTTGATGTGGAATAAATTTCCAAAAAATATTAGAGATGAAATTATAAAAAAAGGTATTGCCACTATTAAAAATGGGGGATATGTTTATCCAATTACATATCAACTAATTAAAGACGGAAGAAAAAATAAAGTATTATCAAAAAGAATCTTGCTTAAAATTCAGGTTACAATGTTTCATGGAAAAAAAGATGAAGTTGTACCTGTAGTATTTTCTAAAAAAGTTTTAAAAATTTTCAAGAATGCTAAAAAAAAATTATTTGTGATAACAAAAGGTGACCACAGTTTATCTGATAAAAAATCATTAAAAAAAATAAATAGTCATTTATCTGAAATTATAAAAAATATTTCTTAAACCATGTTTATATGTTGGGTATTTTAATTTAATCTTAAGTTTCTTTTTCATATTATCGTTACTTACCTTTTTGGAGTCTTTATAAAATTCTTTTATCATTTTGTTTTTGAATTTAGAGATAGGTACAGCATGCAAAGACTTCAGTTTTAGCAATTTCGCTGCGAATTTGGCTACCTCAATATTTGTTGACGGTTGATCATCAGATGCATTTAATGTCATAGAGCTTTTAGAAGAAAAAAACACTTTTTTTATAATTATTGCTAGATCTTCAATTCTTATTCTTGAAAAAAATTTCTTTTCTTTAACATAAATATTCTTATTTAATATTTTTTTAAGAACGTTACTTTCCTTTGAGTAAATTCCAGATACTCGTAAAATATTTATATCAAAACTTGATTGTTTTCTAAAATTTAACCAAGCTTTTTCAGCTGCTATTCGTCTTGTTCCAAATAATGTTTTTCCTTTTAATCTTGAATTTTCACTTACCCATCGACCATTATGATCTCCATAAACACTTGTGGCAGATAAATATATTAATTTCTTAAAATATGAGTTTTTTAAACTTCTTTTAAATTTTTTTAATACTGGGTCTTTTTTTCCTTTTGGAGGAATCGAAACCAAAATATAATCTGCTATTTGTAATCTTTTTAGTAACTTTTTGTCAAAAATATTATCTTTGAATTTATACGAATTAAATTTTTTTTTTTCAAAAATACTTGATTTTGTTTTTTTAGTATTTGTAGCACAAAAATTAAAGTTTACTTTGGATTTTGCTAATTCTCTTACAAGATACTTCGCAGTTTGACCAAAGCCAAAGAAAAAAAAGTTTATTTTTTTCATTAAGCTGATTTGAATTTCAGTTTATTAAGTGAGATAGGATTGTCTAACTTATCAAGCATTTCTATTGGACACACCTGAACAAAATTTTCTAATTCTCCATCGTAGTTAGCAAGGATTTTTTCTGCTACTTTAGAATTTGTTTCTTTTAGAAAATCCTGTAAATTCTTTTTAAGAGACGCTTTCCAATAATCAGTTTCAATTGGCTGCCATATTATTGAGCTTGGATTTGCATAATTCTCAAATTTATTTTCTTTATCATATATAAAAGCCATCCCCCCGGTCATTCCTGCTCCAAAATTATCTCCCACTTGACCTAAAATAATCGCAGTACCACCAGTCATATATTCACATCCGTGAGCTCCACATCCTTCAACTATTGCCAAACTACCAGAATTTCTAACTGCAAACCTTTCCCCTGCTTGGCCAGATGCATACAATTTACCAGAAGTTGCGCCGTATAAAACTGTGTTACCAATAATAGTATTCTCATTAGACTTTAATTTACTTTGTGAAGATGGGCGCACAATTATGTGTCCTCCAGATAATCCTTTGCCAACGTAATCATTAGTATCGCCCTCAACTAATAATTTTATACCTTGTGTTAAAAAAGCTCCAAGCGATTGACCTGCTGAGCCATTAAGTTTTATAGAAATAGTATCTTTTTCAAGTTTTTTATTTTCAAATTTTTTATAAACGTAGTGAGATAATCTTGTACCTACTGATCTATAAGTATTTTTTACGTCATAGCTAAATTCATTAATCTTATTAATATCAATTTTGTTTTCAATTTCTGACCAAATTTTCTCATCTAAGGTGTCTGGAACTTTGTTAATAATTTTCTCTTGGCAATATCTTGGGTTGGTTCCAGGGTCAGCTTGGACTAATAGTGGATTTAAATCTAAATCATCCAAGTTAGGAGCTCCTTTGTTTATTTGAGATAATAGATCGGTTCTTCCTATAATTTCATTAATGGATTTATAGCCAAGCGATGCCAAAATTTCTCTTACCTCTCTCGCTACAAAAGTAAAAAGATTTACTACTTTTTCTGGGGTTCCCGTAAATTTTTCTCTCAAAGCTTTGTCCTGACTGCAAACTCCAACTGGACAAGTATTGGAATGGCATTGACGCACCATTATACATCCCATGGCTACTAATGAAGAAGTGCCCATACCATACTCTTCCGCTCCCATCATTGCTGCCATTACAACATCACGTCCAGTTTTTAAGCCTCCATCAGTTTTTAATGTAACTTTGTGTCTTAAATTATTTAATGTTAAAATTTGATTTGCCTCAGTAAGACCCATCTCCCAAGGTATACCAGCATATTTAATACTTGTTTGGGGGCTTGCTCCAGTTCCTCCTGAGTGACCAGAGATTAAAATAATATCTGCTTTAGCTTTTGCTACGCCGGCAGCTATAGTCCCAATTCCTGTAGATGCAACAAGTTTAACACTTACTCTTGCCTTTGGATTTATTTGTTTTAAATCGTAAATTAGTTGAGCTAAATCTTCTATTGAGTAAATGTCATGGTGTGGTGGTGGAGATATCAAAGTTACTCCAGGAGTAGAATGTCTTAATCTAGCGATTTCATCTGTTACTTTGAATCCAGGTAATTGCCCTCCCTCTCCTGGTTTAGCTCCTTGAGCCATCTTGATTTCAATTTCATTTGCATTATTCAAGTAATCAACTGTTACACCGAATCTAGCAGAAGCAATTTGTTTTACCCTAGAATTAGCTGAGTCGCCATTTGACAAAACTTTAAATCTTTTGGAGTCTTCTCCACCCTCGCCACTACAAGAAGCGCCCTTGATTCTATTCATACCAGTAGCTAAAACTTCATGTGCTTCTGCGGATAAAGCTCCATGAGACATGCTCCCGCTACCAAATCTTTTTAAAATTTGATCTATAGGTTCTACCTCATTAATATCAATTGGATCTTTTTTGCTTTTAAATTGAAGCAAATCTCTCAAATTTATTGTTGGTAAACTATGTATTCCTTTAGAATATTTTTTATAAAGTTCGTAAGAGCCTATGCCAACAGCATTTTGCAACAAATGAATTAATCTACCTTGGTGTTGGTGGTTTTCCCCACTTTTTCTATATCGATATAATCCTCCTATTGGTAGGATATAAACATTTTGTTTCGAAATTTTTTTATATAGTTCCTTAATTTTTTTCTCGATACCAATGATGCCAATGCCTGATATTCTTGAGGACATTCCAGGAAAATAGTCTGACACAATACCTCTACTCAAGCCTACAGCTTCGAAATTACACCCTCCTCTGTAAGAACTTAAAACTGAGATTCCCATTTTAGACATGATTTTTAAAAGTCCGGAGTCTATGGCTTTTTTAAACTTTTTCACACATTCTTCAAAATCAGATTTGCCAAACAGTTTTTTTTCAAATCTTTGCTGAATACTATCAATTGCTAAATAAGGATTTATTGTCGTCGCACCTGCTCCAATCAAAACTGCAAATGAGTGTGTATCTAAAGCATCGGAACACTCTACATTTAAAGAGCAATATCCTCTTAGTCCAATTTTAATTAAATGAGAATGAACCGCTCCAACTATAAGTGCACTTGGTATACTGGCTTTTTGATTTGAAATATTTTTATCTGATAATATTAAAGTTGTACTTCCTTCTCTCACAGCGGTTTCACATTCAGTTCTTATTGCCTCTATCCTGTTCTTAAGAGAAGAATTAATATCAAAAGTACAATCTATTTCTTTTATTTTTTTGGAAAAAATTTTCTTAAAAACTTTTAACTGAGAATTCGTAAGAATAGGACTATCTAAGACAAAAATGTTATCTTCAGTTAAGTTATCAAAATCCAATATATTTCCTAAATTTCCAAATCTTGTCTTTAAACTCATGACCTTATTTTCTCTTAAAGAGTCAATTGGAGGGTTTGTTACCTGGCTAAAGTTTTGTCTAAAATAATGTGATACTGGTCTAAAATGACTAGACAAAACTGCTACTGGAGTATCGTCTCCCATAGATCCAGACGCTTCTTTGCCTTCTTCCGCCATTGGATGTAAAATCAACTCAAGGTCTTCGACACTAATTCCAGATAGATATTGTCTTTTTTTTAGTTCTTCTCCAGTAAAATTGGCTTTTTCATTCTCTGTTGATATTTTTTTATCGAGATCAATTATTTGTTTGTTATATTTTTTATAATCTTTTGCTAATAAATCTTTTATCTCTTTATCTTTAAAAAGTTTTCCTTTTTTTAAATCTATCGCAATTATTTGGCCTGGTCCTAATTTTCCTTTCTCAATAATTTTCTCTTCAGGAATTTTTATCATTCCAGTTTCAGAGCCTGCAAAAAATAGGTCATCCGAAGTTAAAGTGTACCTAAGTGGTCTAAGACCATTTCTATCTGTCGATGCTAAAACCCATTTCGCGTCAGTTGCGCAAACTGCTGCTGGTCCATCCCATGGTTCGATTGTGCTATTTAAAAAATTAAACAAATCTTGATGGTTCTTAGAAACAGTTTTACTTCTTTTTGACCATGCATCAGGAATCATCATTAGTTTTATCAATGGCGCTAATTTTCCTGAATGGGTTAATAGTTCGAATACATTATCAAGAGCTCCAGAGTCTGAGCTGCTTCTAATTACCGGCTGTAAATTTCTTACATCTTTAAATAGTGAACTAGACATATCTTGTTCGTGAATTTTCATCCAGTTTATATTGCCTTTTAAAGTGTTTATTTCTCCATTGTGAGCTAGTGTTCTAAAGGGTTGCGCTAAATCCCAACTAGGGAAGGTATTAGTTGAGTACCTCTGGTGAAAAATTGCAAATCTCGAAGTTAATTTTTTGTCATTTAAATCTGGATAAAATTCAGCCAACATTTCAGCAAGAAACATTCCTTTATAAACAATTGACCGCGAACTAAATGAACATATGTAAAAGCTTTTAAGTTGATTCTCTCGGGCGAGTTTTTCTATTTTTTTTCTAGTTTCAAATAAATCTCTTTCTAAATCGTTAGTTGCTAGATCTTTATTTTTTTTAAACATAACCTGAGCAATCTCAGGTCTGCTCCGTTCAGCAGTTTCACCTAATACGCTTGAGTTAAAAGGTACCTGACGCCAGCCATAAATGTGATAGTTTTCTTCAAGAAGAATTGTTTCGATAATTTCCCTACATTTTTCCTGCTCTGAATAATCTGTTCTTGGTAAAAAAACCATTCCAACGCAAATTCTTTTTGTATCATCGGGTGTTTGCCCTGTTGAAATAATTTTTTCTTTGAAAAAATCTGGAGCTATTTCAATTTGAATTCCTGCCCCATCTCCTGATTTACCGTCAGCATCTACGGCGCCCCTATGCCAGATAGCTTTTAAAGCTTCAATACCATATTCAACTATTTTTCTAGATTTTTTTCCATCAGTTGTAGCAATCATCCCAACACCACAAGCATCATGCTCCATGTTTTGATCATAGATGTGATTTTCTGAAAGAAGCTTTTTATTTTTATCGTATAAACTCATAAATAATTATGCTGCTTTAGTAGTTTTTCTTCCTTTTTCTTGTAAATATTTTTTAATTTGAACCGCTGCATCTCTTCCATCTTTTATAGCCCAAACCACTAAGGATGCACCTCTAACTATATCTCCTGCAGCAAACACACCGTTCAAACTTGTTTGCATAGAGTTTAAGTCTATTTTTATTGTTCCCCACTCAGAGACGGATAATTCTTTTGAGTTAAATAGTTTAGGTAAATTTTCTGGGTCAAAGCCTAAAGATCTAATAACAAAATTTGTTGAAAGTTTAAATTCAGAACCAGGTTGAACAACTGGTTTTTTTCTTCCAGAAGAGTCAGGTTCGCCTAAAATAATCTTATCTACTTCGACAGATTCAACTTTATTTTTCCCTAAAAATTTTTTAGGCGAGCTTAACCAAATAAATTCTATTCCTTCCTCTATAGCGTTTTTTACTTCTCTAGCAGAGCCAGGCATATTTTCTCTGTCTCTTCTGTAAAGACATTTTACTGACTTCGCTTTTTGTCTTACAGCAGTCCTTACACAATCCATCGCAGTATCACCTCCACCGATTACAACTACATCTTTGCCTTCTGCGTTTAGTGTTCCGTCATCAAAAAGTTTGACTTTATCTCCTAGACCTTTTTTGTTTGACGCTGTTAAAAATTCCATTGCAGGAAAAATATTTTTTAAATCTTGCCCTGGAATTTCAATTTCTTTAGCTTTATAAACACCTGTTGCAATTAAAATTGCATCATGCTCTTCTCTTAATTGATCCAACGTTTTATTTTTTCCCACTTCAAAATTTTGAACAAATTTAATTCCACTATCTTTTAAAAGTTGAGTACGTCTTTCCACTACATGCTTTTCAAGTTTGAAATTAGGTATACCATAAATTAAAAGTCCACCAGGTCTGTCGTATCTATCATAAACAACAACTTGATAGCCAGATTTTCTTAGTTCTTCAGCACATGCTAACCCCGCTGGTCCCGCACCGATAATTCCAATTGTTTCTTTTAATTCTTTTTTTACACTGATAGGTTTAACCCAACCTTTTTCCCAAGCAGTGTCTGTTATATATTTTTCTACTGAACCTATTGTTACAGTCCCGTGACCTGATTGTTCAATAACACAGTTTCCCTCGCATAGTCTATCTTGGGGGCAAATCCTACCACATACCTCAGGCATATTATTTGTGCTTTGAGAAATTTCGTAAGCTTCTTTTAATCTTCCTTCGGCAGTAAGCTTAAGCCAGTCAGGTATGTTGTTGCTTAGTGGGCAGTGTATTTGACAAAATGGGACTCCGCATTGTGAACACCTACTAGATTGCTCTTTTGCTTTTGCGCTAATAAATTCGTCGTAGATTTCATCGAAATCTTGACGTCTTTTTTTAGTGTCCCTTTTAGGTGGATTTTCTTTTTTTAAATCCACAAACTTTAACATTTTGTTTTTCATAATTTTTTAGAAATTAATACAAAAACAATGAATTTTGTATTAAATTTAGGTAAATATATATTACCTATTGTATGAAAATTCCTTATTTTAAAGTACTAATTTATGCATAGCTGGTATGCAACTAAAAAAAACATCAAATAAACACTCTTAAAATGTAATATTTATAATGTTTGAAATAATTATTTTATCTCTAATTCAAGGCATTACTGAATTTTTACCAATTAGCTCTTCCGCACACTTAATTTTATTATCAAATATATTAGAATTCAGAAATCAAAGTCTTAACGTGGATGTTAGTTTGCACATAGGTTCATTCATGGCAATAATTATTTATTTCTACAAAGACTTGGTTAATTTTGTAAAAAATAAAGACTTATTTCTTAAGATTATAATCTCATCTATTCCGATAATGGTTATAGGTTATTTGTTAGTTAAATTTGATGTGATAGACAATTTAAGAAATTTAAAAATAATCGGTTGGACAACAATAATTTTTGGAGTGCTTCTTTATATTAGTGATCAATTCAAAATTGACAAAAAATTAGATAAGAGTTTCACTCTGAAGTCTGCACTCTTTGTCGGTTTTTTTCAAATATTAGCTTTAATACCAGGTGTAAGTAGATCTGGAATAACAATTACGGCGGCCAGAATGCTTAATTTTGACAGGTTTGACTCTGCTAAAATTTCATTCCTATTATCGATACCAACTTTAGCTGCAGTAAGTTTTTTTGGAATTAGAAATTTAATAATAAACGACAATCTAAATTTTTCATCAATTAATATTTTATCAATTGTCTTATCATTTATATTTTCATATATAACTATAAAATTTTTTTTACGATATATTCAAAAGTTCAATTTAAATGTTTTCGTTTATTATAGAGTCGTTTTAGGCTTGCTATTACTTGCTTATGCTTATCTATAGAAAATAAGTTAGAGCTAATAATGCTATTATCACGATTACAAAGAAGATAAAAACTGAGTTTTTAAGAGATAATTTCATATATTTTCTTTTTTATAACTCATATTAATAAATTTCAATAAAAACATGGTGCGCCTGCTAGGATTTGAACCCAGAACCTCCTGGTCCGTAGCCAAGCGCTCTATCCAGTTGAGCTACAGGCGCGATTGCACTTTTTAAAAGATTTATAAAATACGTAAAAATATATTTATATTGAAGTAACAAAAAATAATAACTAATATTATAAATAATGTTTTTTTTTTTTAAAAAAGCCAATTCTAAAACTTTTTATATAAATCTTTTATTTTCGCTTATACCAATAAGTTTCATTGCAGGCAATCTTATATTGAACCTCAATATTTTGATCTTTGTACTTTTCACGATATTTTTTTATGGTATGGAAGCCTTTAAAATTAGATTAAATAACACTGATAAATTGATAATAACTTTTTTCAGCTATGTTTTATTTGCAGGTTTTTTAAATAATTTTTTTTTAAAAGACGTAGATATTTTTCCTACTAATATTATTATTGTTAAAACTATTTTTTACTTAAGATTTTTACTTCTTTATTTTGTAATAAGAATTTTGATTGAAAAAAGTATAATAAATTTTAACCTTTTTTTAACTGTTTGTACAATTTGCACATATTTTATATGCTTAGATTTAATTTATCAGTTTAATTTTGGGAGAGATATTTTTGGTTATACCTCTAATGACCCTAGAAGAATAGCTGGCCCATTTGGTGACGAACTTATAGCTGGGTCCTACTTGCAAAGATTTGCTATATTCACATTTTTTTTAATTTTGACTCTTTTGAATAATAAAAACAAAATTTTTTTATCAATTTGTCTTTTTTCAACTTTTGTTTTAATTTTTATCAGTTTAGTCATAGCTGGAAATAGAATACCTTTAATTCTATTTTTAATGTTAATTCTTTGCGTATTTTCTTTTAACAAAATTATGAGAAAATATCTTTTAGGTTTAATTGTATCAGCAATAGTAATCCTTGGAATTTCATCAAGTTTAAATCCAAATATTAAGCATCATTTTTCTCATTTTAATCTAAAGGTTGCTGAATTTGTAGACTTTTTTTCTGCAGTAATAATTAAAGATAAAAAAAATAAAGTATCTAGTCCTGAACATCACATACAAGGTCAGTATGAAATCGAAATTAATGGTAAGCTAGTTCAATTTCCAAATGTTTATGTAAAAGAATTTTACTCGGGATATCAAACTTGGAAAAAAAATAAATTTATTGGTGGAGGCATTAAGTCTTTTAGAAAGAATTGTCAAAATAGTGGTAAAAGTTTTAATATTCTTAATTGTAGCACACATCCTCATAACTATTATTTAGAAATTTTATCTGAGTTAGGCATAGTAGGTTTTATTTTATTGGTCATTATTTTTTCTAAGGTTTTTTTCGATAGTCTCAAAAAAACCATCTCAAATTTTAATTTAAAAGCGAATAGTATAATCATTCCATTTATGTTTTTATTTTTTCTTGAAGTATTTCCAATAAGAACAACAGGAAGCTTTTTTACAACGGGTAATGCCACCTACATATTTTTGGTAATGACCATAACGATTGCATTATCTCAATCAAAAGGTAAAAAAATTTGAATTGAAAATGATTGTAATAAATGTAAGTTTTAAGATTAATGAAAAAAGAAATAGTAATTACATCGGCTACTAGAACTGCAGTAGGATCATTAGGGAAGTCACTAAAAAATGTTTCGGGGGATGAACTTGGATCAGCTGTAATTACAGAGTGTATAAAAAATTCAAAAATTAAAAGTGATGAAGTTGATGAAGTTGTAATGGGTCAAGTGTTAACTGCAGATACAGGTCAAAATCCTGCAAGGCAAGCTGCGATAAAATCTGGTGTTCCAAAAGAAAAACCTGCATACATTGTTAATCAAGTGTGTGGATCAGGAATAAGATCAGTTGCTTCTGGCTTTCAAAGCATTAAGGCTGGGGATTCAAAAATAGTAATTGCAGGTGGTCAAGAAAGTATGTCTTTAGCTCCACACGCGATCCATTTAAGAAGTGGAAAAAAATTAGGAAACACTGAGTTAACAGATACGATGATTAAAGATGGCTTATGGGATGCTTTCCATGGTTACCACATGGGTGTCACGGCGGAAAATGTAGCAACGAAATTTCAAGTTACTAGAGATGATCAAGATAAATTTGCACTTAAGTCACAAGAAAAGGCTTTAAAAGCTCAGAATGAAAATAAATTTAAAGATGAAATTATTAATTTTAAAATTAAATCAAAAAAAGATGAAATAAATTTTAATAAAGATGAACATCCACGAGAAATAAATTTAGAAGGATTATCGAGGCTAAAACCTGTTTTTAAAAAAGATGGTACGGTTACGGCAGGTAATGCCTCTGGAATAAATGATGGTGCTGCTGCTGTGACTTTAATGTTGAAAGATGAAGCTAATAAAAGAGAACTTAAAAAATTAGTTTCAATTAAGTCTTGGGCAAGTTGTGGAGTTGACCCAGCATTAATGGGAACCGGGCCTATACCAGCATCAAAAAAAGCCTTAGATTTAGCTGGATGGTCAGTAAAAGATGTTGATTTATTTGAAATCAACGAAGCTTTTGCCGCTCAAAGCATAGCTGTATTAAGAACACTTTCTATTCCGGAAGAAAAAATTAATGTAAACGGAGGTGCGATTGCTTTAGGTCATCCAATTGGCGCATCGGGCACAAGAATATTAGTAACTCTTATCCATGAAATGATGAAAAGAAATGTTCAAAGAGGTTTAGCTTCACTTTGCATAGGTGGGGGCATGGGTATTGCAATGTGTATTGAAAGATAATGGAAATTTCTAAACCATATAAAGGAAAAGGCAAAAGAAAATTAAAGAAAATGCCCTTTACAGTAAAAGGTTATATTTATTATTATCTTTTTTTCTGGATTATCATAATTTCAATTTACCTATCTTATAATTAAATCTTATTAATAACTTTTTTTGATAATGATTATCATTAAAATAAAAAATGGTAATTTTTATTGATAATGATTTTCATTTCTAATCATATTTCTTGTAATAAATCTTATTAAGTCTAACTTAAAATTATGAAAACTTATAATTGCAGAAAATGTGGACTAACCATTCCTGCTACATGCTCAAAATGTGACAGAGTTGTTGATGTAAAAATCAACAGTGAGGGTTGTCTAGTAAAAGAAAATAAATGTTTGGACTGTTCAAGCGTGCCAATTATAAAGGACGTTTGTTTAGAACAAAAGACAGCGTAAATACTTAAATAAGTTATTCTATTATCTTATTTTTGTATCAAATAATCCTTTTGCTAAGATAAGGATAGTATCGTTTGTCACGTATTAATAATTTAAAATTACAGTATAGATTGGGTGGTATGAGTTTTCCTGTAATAAATCACCCAGATTATGTGGCAAAAATAAACGATGACAATAAATTTCCTATCGAGAAATTTGGCGCACTAGCTGAATACTTATTGAAAAATGGAATAGTTAAAAAGTTTCATGTCCCTAAGGAGTGTTCTGTAAATACATTAAAGTCTTCTCATTCTTTAGAATATATAAATCATATAAAAAATAAAACTTTGGATATAAAACTTCAAAAAAAAATTGGATTCCCGATAAATGACAGTGTTGTAAGAAGATCTTTCGTTGCAACAGGGGGAACTGTGTTGGCAAGTAAATTAGCCTTGGACTCAAAGCTTGCTTGTAACACAGCCGGAGGCAGTCATCATGCTGCATATGATTATGGGGCTGGGTATTGTGTTTTTAATGATGTTGCTGTGGCAGCTAATTATTTGAAAAATAAAAATTATAAAAAAAAAATATTGATACTTGATTTAGATGTTCACCAAGGTAATGGAAATTCAGAAATTTTTAAGAATGACCATGATGTAATTACATTTAGTATGCATTGTGGATCTAATTATCCTGCAAAAAAATCTAAAAGTGATATCGATATTGAATTAAATGATAATATGGAAGATCTTGAATACTTAAATATTCTTCATAATAATTTAAAAAAATTAAATAAATTTAATTTTGATTTTGTTTTTTACATTGCTGGTGTTGACGTACATTTTAATGATAGACTTGGCAAACTTAAGCTTACAGATGAAGGTATTGATAAACGAGATAATATTGTAATTGAAAATTATTTTAATAAAAAGATTCCTTTATGTGGAGTTTTGGGTGGTGGCTACAACAAAAATTTTGATAAACTAGTTGAACTACACGCCAAACTTCATAAAAACTGTGCAAATTATTTCTAGTTTTTAATTAAATATTTTTTTAATAGAATTTTTTGAACAATCAGTTTTCTATCAGATATTATTTCTTTTTTTTTAAATATTATATCAATTAACCACTTCATAACTAATTAAACTAAATATTAGTGACTAAAAATAGCGTAAAATGTGTCTAAAAATGAACTATTCACGCAATTTGACCTACTATTTATTAATTGTTTATTATTAGTCCTATTTTAAATATCTTCTTACCGGTTTATAATAAACATTTATGGCTCAAAATATTTCTGTTCCCGATATCGGTGATTTTAAAGATGTAGAAGTGATCGAGGTGCTAGTAAAACCTGGAGATAAAGTAAATAAAAATGATCCAATTGTTACTATTGAAAGTGACAAATCTAGTCTAGAAATTCCTTCTCCATCAGCAGGAGAAATCAAAGACCTAAAAGTAAAAATTGGTGATAAAGTTTCGGAAGGTAGTTTGCTTGCTACTATAGAAAATGGCCAAACTGCTAAATCTTCTTCAAAAATTAAAGAGACCAAAATAGAAGAGGTTAAAGAAAAAACTAAATCTAACGGAAATTTTAATCCAGTAAAACGAGTCAAAAAAGTATTTGCAGAACCAGCTTCTAAAGACGATATTGATCCGATTGAAACAAATGAATGGATAGAGTCGTTAAATTCAGTAATTGAAAATGATGGAGCTTCAAGAGCAAGTTACCTTTTAAATAAAGTTATAGACCAAGCATATAAGTCTGGATTAGTTCTCCCAGATACCAGAACAACTCCTTACATAAACACTATTCCTCCTGAGATTGAAGTAAAATCTCCAGGTGATCAAAATATAGAAAAAAAAATCAGAGCTTATGTTAGATGGAATGCAGCAGCTATGGTTGTAAAAGCTAATAAAAAAAGTTCTGAGCTAGGAGGTCATATTGGAACATTCGCATCTGCTGCAACTTTATACGATGTTGGAATGAATCATTTTTGGAGAGCTAAAAATAATAAATTTGGTGGTGATCTTATCTATTTTCAAGGTCACTCTGCTCCAGGTATGTATGCTAGAGCATTTTTAGAGGGAAGAATGACAACTAAACAACTTGATGGTTTTAGACAAGAAGTTGCTAAAGGAGGTTTATCTTCTTATCCCCATCCTTGGTTAATGCCAAATTTTTGGCAGTTCCCTACAGTCTCCATGGGCTTAGGGCCAATTATGGCCATCTATCAAGCACGTTTTTTAAAATATTTAATTAATAGAGGTTTAATTAAAGATGAAGGAAGAAAAATTTGGGTTTTTCTTGGAGACGGCGAAATGGATGAGCCAGAATCTTTAGGTGCAATAGGTTTGGCTGCAAGAGAAAAATTAGATAATTTAATTTTCGTTATCAATTGTAATCTTCAAAGATTAGACGGGCCTGTTCGAGGTAACGGTAAAATTATTCAAGAATTAGAAGGAAGCTTCAGGGGAACAGGTTGGAATGTAATTAAAGTTATATGGGGATCTTATTGGGATCAATTATTAGCAAAAGATAAAACAGGTTTGCTTGTAAAAAGAATGAACGAGTGTGTCGATGGTGAATATCAAGCTTTTAAGGCTAAAGGTGGTGAATATGTAAGAAATAATTTTTTTGGAAAATATCCAGAGCTTAAAGAACTAGTTTCTTCAATGACAGATAAAGATATTTGGAGACTTAATAGAGGGGGACATGATCCACATAAAGTTTATGCAGCTTACCATGCCGCGATGCAGCATACTGGAACTCCCACTGTGATACTTGCTAAAACTATTAAAGGATATGGAATGGGTAAATCAGGAGAAAGTATTAACACTACTCATCAGCAAAAAAAATTAGATGAGGAAGATTTGCTTTATTATAGAGATAGGTTTGGAGTTCCTCTTACAGATAAACAAGTTAAAAATATCGAATATTATAAACCTAGCGAAAATTCAGAAGAAATTAAGTATTTAAAAGAACAGAGAATAAAACTTGGTGGATTTATTCCAGAAAGATCTTCTTTTGCAAAATCAATTAAAGCTCCACCAAAAGACATTTTTGATAATTTTATGAAATCTACAGGGGATAAAGAAATGTCAACTACAATGGCGCTCGTAAGAATGTTAACTGCTTTGCTGCGAGACAAAAATTTATCACCTAGACTTGTGCCGATAATTCCAGATGAAGCGAGAACTTTTGGAATGGAGGGTTTCTTTCAGAAAATTGGAATTTATGCTCACGAAGGTCAGAAGTATGAGCCTGTCGACTCAGAACAGTTAAGTTCATATCGAGAAGATAAAAGTGGTCAAGTATTAGAAGAAGGTATTAACGAGTCTGGCGCGATGTCTTCTTGGATAGCTGCTGGAACTTCTTACACAAATCACGATTTAGAAATGATACCAATTTATATTTTTTACTCTATGTTTGGTTTTCAAAGAGTTGGGGATCTTGCATGGGCCGCAGGGGACTCCCAAGCTAGGGGTTTTTTAATTGGAGCAACCGCAGGAAGAACAACTTTAGCTGGTGAAGGACTTCAACACCAGGACGGTCATAGCCATTTGTTAGCATCCAATATCCCAAACTGTGTAAGCTATGATCCAACTTTTGCATATGAGATGGCTGTAATACTTAGAGAGGGATTAAAACGTATGCACGAAAAAAAGGAAAACGTTTTTTACTATATTACAGCAATGAATGAAAATTATTCTCATCCTGAAAAACCAAAAGGTAGCGATGATGGAATTTTAAAAGGAATGTATTTATTTAAAGAAAATAATAATAAAGGAAAAACAAAAGTACAACTCCTCGGCTCTGGGACAATTTTAAGAGAGATAATTGCCGCCTCAGAGATATTATCAAAAGAATACGGTATCGATTCTGATGTGTGGAGTGTGACAAGTTTTAATGAATTAAGAAAAGATGGAATGGAGACAGAAAGATGGAATTTATTAAATTCAAATAAAAAAAAGAAATCACACGTAGAAAAATGTTTAGAAAAAAGAGAGGGTCCAATTGTTGCTGCATCTGATTATACCAGAGCATTTTCAGATCAAATAAGACCATATACTGGAAAATCATTTTATTCTCTTGGAACAGATGGTTATGGAAGAAGTGATACTAGAAAAAACTTAAGGAAGTTTTTTGAGGTTGATAAAGAACATATTGTTGCATACACATTGAGTGCCCTAGCTAAAGAGCAATTAATAGGTTCTGACCAAGCTGAAAAGGCAATTAAGAAATATAAAATCGATAAAGAGAAAGAATTTCCAACTAACTTATAATTATGTCTGATCTTAAAATTATAGTTCCTGATATGGGTGATTTTAAGGATGTAGAAATTATTGAAGTGCTAGTAAAAGAGGGTCAAACAATTAATAAAAATGAATCTTTAATTACTCTTGAAAGCGACAAATCTAGTGTTGAAGTTCCATCTACTCAATCAGGTACTATTAATAAAATAAATGTAAAAGTCGGTGATAAAGTCAATCAAGGTGACCTCATTTTGACTTTGAAATCATCTAAAAATGTTGAACAAGTAAATGAACCTGTTGCAAAGACGCCAGCAAAAAAAATAGATGCAGAAAAAGATCGACCTAAGAAGATAAAAACTCCTCCACCTGCAACTGTTGAGACAACTAAAACAGGGACAAAGTTAGCCAGTCCTAAAGTAAGAAAATTCGCAAGAGAATTAGGGGCAAACGTATTAGAAATTCCTGGTTCTCAAAGGTCGGGTAGAGTCTCAGAAGAAGATGTAAAAGAATTTGTTCGATCGCAAGTAACTGTAAATAAAGGAGCAGTTGAGAAAAAAGAATATAAAGAAGAGTTTACTCACGAGGAATTTGGTCAGATTGAAATAAAAGAAATACCTAGAGTAAAAAGATTGTCTGGACCACACTTAGTAAGGTCTTGGACTGAGATCCCACACGTTACCCAACATGATGAAGTAGATATTACTGAGATGGAACAATTTAGATCGTCGTTGTATGACTACTACTCTGGTGAAATTATTAAAGTAACTCCACTAGCATTTGTAGCTAAGGCACTAGTTAGTGCTTTAAAAAAGTTTCCCAATTTTAATGCTTCTATTGATCCAAATCAAAATAAAATTGTATATAAAAAATATTTTCACATAGGTTTTGCGGTTGATACTCCTCACGGATTAATGGTACCTAAAATCAGAGATGTTGATCAAATGAGTATTAAAGAAATTGGAGAAGCGTTAAAAAAAACTAGTAAGCTTTGTAGAGAATTAAAGATTGATAAAAAAGAGTTTTTTGGTGGCTCAATGACAATTTCAAGTTTAGGAGGAATAGGTGGAACCTTCTTTACTCCAATAATTAATCCACCAGAAGTAGCTATTCTTGGGGTAGGAAAAACTTTTGATAGACTAGTGAAAATAAATGGAAGAATAGTTTCAAGAAAAATACTTCCTTTATCTTTATCTTACGATCATAGATTGATTGATGGAGCAGAAGGTGCAAGATTTTGCGTTTATTTAAGCGAGTGTTTAGGTAAAGACTTCGCATTCAAGCTTGCTGTTTAATATAAATTACAATAATAAACATCATGAATAAAAAATTGATCTCTCTGATCTGTGCTATCTCATGTTCATTTTTATGGGGTACGGCATTTATTGCTCAAGACATGGGAATGGATTATATCGGACCCTTTTCTTTTTCTGCCGGAAGAATGTTTCTGGGTTTTATTACATTAATTCCTTTTTTTTTCATTTTTGAATTTAAAAAGATTAAAGAAAAGAAATTTTCTTATAATACTATTCTAATTTATCTAACTCTTTTGGGATTCTTTCTTAGTGGAGGATTTGCATTACAACAGTACTCATTACTTTATACTGATGTTGCAAATGCAGCAATGTTTACAATATTTTATGTACTAATTGTTCCTTCTATTTCGTATTTTTTATTTTCTAAAAAAATTCACTGGTCTGTTTGGCCATCGGTCCTTGTTTGTATAATTGGAGGTTTTTTACTTACTGAAATAAATAATGTGACAGTAAGATTAGGAGATGCATTGGTCTTATTAGGAGCTTTTTTTTGGGCTTTTCATATTGTTTACTTATCAAAATTTTTAAAGTTATTTAACTATCCTATTACTATAACAATGGGAGCTTGTTTATTTGGGACTATAATTACTTTTATACCATCTTTAGTATTTGAAAACATCACTCTAGGAAATTTATTATTGGAAAAAAACGAACTTCTTTATGCTGGTGTTTTATCTAGTGGAATAGCTTTTTTATTACAAGCCTTTAGTCAACAAAATCTATCTCCAGCTCCTGTAGCAATCATTTTTTCTTTGGAGGGTGTTTTTGCTGCAATATTTGGATGGGTGTTACTAAGCCAATTCTTATCAGATCTAAAAATATTCGGAATAGTATTAGTGCTAGCTGCTGTAATTTTCTCTCAACTAGCTCCAATATATGATAAAAAATACTATGGACGAAACTAAAAAAGGTTTTATGCAAAATATTGGTGATTTGTCTTTTAAAAAGATAAATGACTCAAATTTTGAATTTAGTATTAAAGTTGTAGAAAGTTTTTTAAACACTGGTGGGATAGCTCACGGTGGATTCATAGCTACAATTGCTGATACTGGTATGGGGAATGCAGCACACATCGCAGCAGGAAATAAAAGATGTGTTACAATAAATTTAGATATAAAGTTTATTTCTGCAGGAAAATTAAATGAAACATTAGTAGGAAAAGTTAAAATTTTAAAGCGAACAAAAACATTAGTCTTTATAAATAGCGAAATATTCGGTGCAGAAAAAATAGTAGCTTCTGCATCTGGCACTTGGAAGATTCTTTAAATCTTCTTTCTAATCTTTTTAATTCCACAATCTTTGCATTTTATCGTTTCAGTTGAACCACCTGGTCCAAAACTATAATTAATATCTATCTTTTCAAATCTGTGAATACCAACTTTACAAAATAATAAATACAACCACTTAATCATAATTTAAACATAAAAATTGTTAATTATCTTTTTGGAGGTAATTAAATGTCAGGTTGGGAAATTTTAATAGTTTTAGCTATAGTTTATGCAATAGTTAATTAAATTAAATTATAAATCAAGAAAATTTAAAAGATTTTAGTTTGGACTCACTTTTCCAGATTTTAAGTTCGTATATCCAAAAATTAACAAAAAAATTAATGCAAAAGGAAATACTACAGCTTTATTTGGTCTTTCCGGATTTTCAATTTTAAAATTACTTATGATATCACCCATCTGCATACCAGATTTTTTAGCCTCACCTTTCCAATTTAATTTATCAACGGTTAGTTGGTCATTCTGGTCTATTAATGTTACCCCATATTCCTCTAGGTTATAATTATTTTCGAATTTTCCTTTATCAATAACAAAAAGTTTGTATCTTTCTCCATATTCAGTAACTCGGGTAATTTTTATATGAACTTCTTTTGAAGGATCAAAAGATAGATTTTGAATATTTTCCGCTGAAAGTTTTTGTTCATTAAATTTTGGATAAATTTTACTTAAAACATAATCTGGTGCCAAAAAAGATAAAGATATAATCAAGAAAGCTATGATCTCATACCATCTTAACCTATTTATAAACCATTGTTGTGTGGCTGCTGTAAAAACTAAAATTCCAATTAATGAAGTCACGATCACTAATAAAGCTTGCCAGATGCTATCTACACCGATTAATAAAAGTTCATGATTGAATAAGAAAACAATAGGTAAAATACCTGTTCTTAAACTATACCAAATAGCTTGAAGACCTGTTCTTAAAGGGTCTCCACCAGAAATTGCAGCTGCTGCATATGAAGCTAGTCCAACAGGAGGTGTTACATCAGCCATTAATCCAAAGTAAAAAACAAATAAGTGAACAGCAATTAATGGAAAAATAAAGCCCGAAGCATTTCCAACATCAACTAAAACTGTAGCCATTAAAGATGCTACCACTACATAGTTTGCAGTTGTAGGAAGGCCCATCCCAAGTAACAAGCAAAGTATAATGGTTAATAAAATTAATATAATCACGTTATCTCTAGCTATCGTCTCAATAACTATAATTAAATTAGTGCTTAACCCTGTAGAGCCAACTGCTCCAACAATAATACCTGCAGTAGCAATTGCTATTCCAACTCCAACCATGTTAATTGCACCTTTTTGTAGACCTACAATGGTTTGATTCCACCAATCAATTAAGCCAGTTTTATAATCTGTATGTTTGATAATACGACTAATCAAATTCACCAAGATTAAGGAAATAGTCGCATAGAAAATTGAGAAACCAGCGGTGTATCTCATATAAACAAGAAGAAAAATCAAAACAAAAATCGGAATTAAAAAATGTAAGCCAGATAGAAAAGTTCTTTTAAGATGTGGCACGTCAGCATCATCCATGCCTTTGAGTCCTAATTTAAGGGCCTCTAAATGGGATATATAAAATAAAGCAATGTATGAAATAATTGCAGGTAAAAAAGCATGTTTAACAACTTCAAAATAGGTAACCCCAATGAAGCTTGCCATAACGAATGCAGCAGCTCCCATGACTGGTGGCATTATTTGACCGTTAACTGAAGATGATACTTCAATTGCTCCAGCTTTTTCTTGAGAGAACCCAGTTTTTTTCATTATTGGAATTGTAAAAGTTCCAGTAGTGACTGTATTAGCAATTGAAGAGCCTGAAATCATTCCTGTCATTCCAGATCCTAAAATAGCTGCTTTAGCTGGTCCTCCTCGCATTTTACCAACCATAGCAAATGCTAGATCTAAGAAATATTTTCCTCCTCCCGCTGTTTCCAATAATGCTCCAAATAAAACAAACAAAAATATAAAATCTACCGAAACTCCTATTGGTATTCCAAAAATGGCTTCTTGATCAAACCATTGAAATCCAACTAATCTTTTAATGGAAAGGCCTCCATGAGAAATGATATCTGGAGCATATTTTCCAAAATACGAGAACAGTAAAAAACAAATAGCAATTATTACTAAAGGTAATCCAATTGCTCTTCTTGTTGCTTCTAAAAGTATTAAAATACCAGTCGCTCCGATAATTAATTCAACGGGAACTCTAATTCCAAATATATCTTTAACTAGAAGAATGCCTCCCCTATTTACAAGATCATCATAAAAAAAATAAATATAAAGACAGCAAAAAGCAGCAACTATACTAATGAGAATATCAAAAGCTGAAATTTTTTTTCCCCTCACAACCGGAAAAATCAAAAAAGTTAAAGTTAAAGCAAAACCTAAATGTATTGCCCTAGCAGGCAAGCCTTTGAACATTCCAAAGTTAAGCCAAAAAGGAAACGGCGATGCATACCAAAGTTGAAACAAAGTCCAAAGAATTGCAATGCCAAAAACTATTTTTAGATGAATACCTGATAAATTTCTAGTAGGTGAAATATCTTCTTGAATTTTTTCTTTTATCTTATTTTGAACGCTTTGATTCATTTTTATTAAGATACATTATTCTAAAAAAAAAGGCCCAAAAAATATTGGGCCTTTTTTAATTAAATCAAATAGATAGATTACATTAATCCAGCTTCTTTGTAGTACTTAATTGCGCCTGGATGTAATGGAGCTGATAAACCATCAGCTATCATATTTTTCTTTTCCAGAGGTCCAAAAGCAGGATGTTGTGCTCTGAAATCATCAAAGTTTTCCATTACCGCTTTTGTCACTAAGTATACAAGCTCTTCAGAAACATCTGCGCTTGTAACAACTGTTGCTTTTACACCAAAAGTTGTCGCGTCTTTTTTCTGATTAGAGTAAGTTCCTTTAGGAATAACTGCTTTAGCATAATAATCTGCTCCATCAATTAAACCTTGAACTGGTGCTCCAGTTAAATTAATTGGGCTTGCTTTTGCTTTACAAGTAGCTGCTTGCTCCATAGCACCATTAGGAAATCCTACTGAATATCCGAATGCATCTATTTTGCCGTCGCAAAGAGCTTTTACCTGCTCAGAAGATGTAAGTTCTGTAGTTGCTTTGAACATACTCATGTCTGCTCCCATAGCTTTCATTAATTCTTCCATAGTTCCTCTTTGACCAGAACCTGGATTACCGATGTTTACCGTTTTTCCTTTTAAGCCTTTGAAATTTTTAATTCCAGATTTTTTACTTGCCCAAATTTGGAAAGGTTCATTATGAACAGAAAATACAGCTCTTAAATTACTAAACTGTTTTCCTTCCCATTTACTTGAACCATTGTAAGCATGATACTGCCAGTCTGACTGGGCAACACCAAATTGAAACTCACCATCTTTGATTTGCCCAATATTGTAGTTAGAGCCACCCGTTGATGGTGCAGTACATCTGAAAGCTTTAGCTGTACCTTTTTTTCTACCATGATCAGCACTTATTGCTGATTTATGTAACATTTTGCAAATTGCGTTACCTGTTTGGAAATATACTCCAGTAGGTCCGCCTGTTCCTATTGTAAAGAACTCTGCTGATTTTGCGATTGAAGTAATAGGGCTTGAAAAAGCAAACATTACTAATACCGCTGAAATCATTGATATCATTTTTTTCATATGATCCCCCGTTTGTTAATGTAATAATTTAACTATGGATAAAGACGAACGTCAAAGAGAATCTTTATAGATTTTTAGCCCAATTTGATAATTTTTCGACACCTTCAACCACATTTGGTGCATACTCTTCTATAATTTTGTCTTCTAGTAATTTCCCATTGATATTAGAATTAAGAAATCTTTCTCCGTCAAAATCAATGTAACATAATCTGGTTAACATCTTTTTAGGATTAAACCCAAAATCAGATGCTGGTAACATTGCTACTCCGGTTTGATCTAATATTGTTTCACACAATTCAGTGGAATTTTTAAATTTTTTGTTAGGAAACTCAGGCATTAAGTAAAAAGCTCCTTGAGGTGGATTTATCAAAACTTTATTGGATTTCAAATGATTATAAACATAATTACCAACTGATCTTAAAATATTTGTAGTTCTTTTCTTATAATCTGTAAAATCTCCTTCATAAGCTTCAACAGCAGCGAATTGAGCTGGGCTGTTAACTGTAGAATAAGACTCACTGGCTAAAGTTTTAATATTTTTTAAAAGTTCTGATAGCTTATTTGGTACAGCAAAAAAACCTACTCTCCATCCACCTGCTCCACACCATTTACTTAATCCTCCACTTATACACGTTCTCTCTGGATAATATTCTGATATTGACTCATACTTATTACAAAAAGTAAGATCTGTGTAAATTTCATCGGACAGAATTATTAAATTATATTTTTTTGCAACCTTAGCAATTTCTCTTAAATTTTTACAAACCGTTCCTGATGGATTATTTGGTGAATTAAGGATAAATATTAAATTTTTTTTCCTAATTGATTTAATCTTATTTTCAAGTTGTTTTGCTGTTGGAAACCAGTTGTTTTCTCTTGAAGTTTGAATCCAATGCACTTTGTTTCTTCCAATTATTGCTTGTGGTTCATAAGATACCCAACTTGGAGCTGATAAGATAATTTCTCCATTAAATGCAACATGTAATAAAAGCATTGCCTCTTTTGAACCTGGTGTAATAACAATATTTTCTTTTGGATAACTTTTGCCAGTTTTCTTTTTTAAATATTTTGAGATAGCATCTCTCAATCTATCAAGTCCTTGGATAGGTAAATATTCTTTTCTATGAGCATTTTTTTTTAATGCATCTACAATTCTATCTGGTACCGGAAAAGGCGATTGCCCAAATCCAAATTGATAAACTTTTTTTCCATTGCTTATAAGATGTTTGCATTTCTCATTTATTACTAAAGTTGATGACTGTTTAAGCTTTAAGATACTTTTTTTGGTAAGGTGGTGCATAATAACTTTTTTAATAAAAGCTATCATTGACCTTACGGGGACTTAGGGTTTTAAGTCAATTCAAATCTTTAAAATCAGAACATTTGACAAATTGATTCGGTCATGTTTTAATCTTATTTTGTTCTCAAAGCTGACCTATATATAGTGTAAAAAAAAATATCTAACACAAGAATGCAAAATCAATCTCAAAAAATTATCGCCCTACTAGGACCAACAAACACCGGCAAAACACATGTAGCGATAGAAAAAATGCTTGAGTTTAACTCTGGTATATTTGGTTTTCCTTTAAGACTTTTAGCAAGAGAAGTTTATGACAAATGTGTAGATAAAGTCGGTCTAGAAAAAATTGCTTTAATTACTGGTGAGGAAAAAATTATTCCTAGAACAGCTAAATATTTTATTTGTACAGTCGAGTCTATGCCTAAAGATAAAGAAGTAGAGTTTGTGGCTGTAGATGAAATACAAATGTGTGCTGATCGAGAAAGAGGTCATATTTTTACAGATAGACTGCTACATACTAGAGGTCAAATGTTAACAATGTTTTTAGGATCACAAGTTATGGAGAGTATAATCAGAGATCTTATTAGCAATGTAACTTTTGAGAAAAAAGAGAGATTTTCTAAATTAAGTTATGCAGGCTATAAAAAAATTTCAAGATTGGATAGAAAAGTTGCTATTATTGCATTTTCAATAGAGGAAGTTTACGCAATTGCTGAATTAGTTAGAAGACAGAAAGGTGGTGCAGCCGTAATAATGGGATCTTTAAGTCCAAAGACAAGAAATTCACAAGTAGGTCTTTATCAATCAGGCGATGTTGATTATCTAATTGCAACTGATGCTATTGGTATGGGTCTTAATATGGATATTAACGAAATTTACTTCTCTAATTTAAAAAAATTTGATGGAAAAAAAACAAGACGACTTGACCTGATTGAAATGTCTCAAATAGCTGGCAGAGCGGGAAGGTATAAAAATGATGGTGGTTTTGGAACTACTGGTGATTGTGAAAATTTAAATTCAGATGAAATTGAAAATATAGAAAAACATCATTTGCCAGAAAGAAAAATGATATATTGGAGAAACTCAAAATTAAATTTTGGTAGCCCAGAAAAACTTATTAAATCATTAGAATTACGACCATTCAAAAATAATTTAATAAGAACTAACGATTCATTAGATGAAAGTGTTTTGAGACATTTTATTAAAAAGGGAGCTAATAATATAATTTACCACAAAAATCTTGAATTGCTTTGGGAATGTTGCCAGATACCAGATTTTGAAAAAAAAGCTTATGGTCAACATATCAATATTATAGACAAAGTTTTTCAATTCTTATCTTCAAGAAAAAGAAAAATTCCAAGTGCTTTTATGAAAGAACAATTAAAAGGACTTGAAAAAGATCACGGTAATGTAGATCTACTTTCGCATAGATTGTCCAATGTGAGAACTTGGTCGTATGTTGCTAACAAAAGAAATTGGGTTGAAAATTCAGACTACTGGATACAATTAACGAAGAGTATTGAAGATAAATTATCCGACAAATTGCACGAAGAGTTAACTAGAAGTTTCATTGATAAGAAAATCAGTATTCTCTCAAGAAGTTTGAAACAAGATTTAATTTTAAAAACAGAAATTAATGAGGACAATAAAATACACATTGATGGGCAATTAATTGGTGAACTCAAGGGCTTAAGATTTATTATAGAATTAACTTCTAAAACTCTTGATACAGACATTAAGTCAATTAAAAAAGCTGCAAGAAAAGGAATAAAAGAAGAATTAGATAAGCGAGTAAATAAGATTATTGAAGAAAAAGAAATATCTATTGATAAAAACAGTAAGGTAATTTGGAAAAGAAACCCAATTGCAAGGTTGAAGAAAGGTAATGATTATCTGAGTCCAGAAATTGAAATTATTGCTGATGAATCTCTGGAAGCAGAAACAAAAACAAAATTAGATAAATTTTTAAAAATTTGGTTTAGTAAATATATTGAAGAAATTTTGGGAGATCTAATAAATTTAACAAAGCAAAAAATAGACAATCAATACTTAAGAGCTTTGGTGTTTCAGCTGTATGAGAATAATGGTGTTATCAAAAGAAAAGAAGTTGATAAAATTGTTAAATTAATTCCCACTCAAGAAAGAAAAAAACTATGGGGTATGGGTATTAAGATAGGAAGATATCATATCTATTTACCTAAAATGTTAAAACCAAAGGCTGTAGAGTTTAGAATTGGATTATGGAAAATGTTTCATAACCTCTCTGAAAAAAATGTAATTCCTAAGTCAGGTTTAAATTTTTTAATAGGCTCAAATTTCAAAAAAGAATTTTTATTACTGTGTGGTTTTGAAAAATTCAAAGAATTTTTTGTGAGAATAGATATTTTAGAAAAATTATTTCTAAAGATTATAGAAAATACTAAAGAAAAAAAGTTTAAAGTTAATTCAGAGATGATGAACTTATTAGGATGCTCAAAGGAAAATTTTTATAAACTAATGACATACATGAATTATAAAAAGGATAAAACTATTGATACTTACATTTTTAAAGGGGAAAAAAAGGAAAAAAAGAAAATAATACGATTTGACAAAAAAGAAAATCCATTTAATAAACTTCTTTCTTTAAATTTAAAATAAATGAATAAATTAGATAAAGAGAGCGTTATCGGTATATCTGCATTGTTAGTTCATGCTGCTAATATTGATGAAATATATTCTGATCATGAGAGAGATTTAATTAAAAGTTTTATAAAATCTTATCTTAAAGAAGATAATGAAAATGATATTTTAAAAAAAGCAGAGGATATAGAACATAATTCAAACCAATTGTTAAATTATACAAATATCATAAAACAAAATTCTATGGATATTAAAAAAGATATTATTGAACATCTTTGGAAAGTTATTATTTCAGATAATTCTGTAGATCAATACGAAGCTAATTTAATGAGAAGAATTTGTGGATTAATCTATTTTCCAGATAAAGAATGTGGTGAAATCAAACTTAAATTATTAAAATCTAAATGACTTATATTGTTAAAGATGAATGTATTAAATGTAAACTTACTGACTGTGTCGATGTTTGCCCAGTAGACTGCTTCTACGAAGGAGAAAATATGCTTGTGATCAATCCCGATGAATGTATTGATTGTGGGGTTTGCGAACCAGAGTGTCCTATAGAAGCAATTAAAGCTGATACAGATGAAAGTGTGGAAGATAAAGAAAAATGGTTGTTGCTAAATAAAAAGTTTTCTGCAATATGGCCTAATATTTCTAAGAAAAAAGATCCGATGGAAGAGCACGAAAAATTTAGAAATGTTAAAAATAAGTATAATGATCATTTTTCAGAAAAACCTGGAAAATAAATAAATATGCCAAAAAAGAAAAAAACAAAAAAAACAAAAATTCTTAAAAAAACAAAAAAAATCAAATCAAAAAGTAAAATTAAATTAGAGCCAAAAGTTATTGATAAAAAGACCTCTAGCCCGTCAGGAGAAGAAAAACCAGAAATTAAAAAAGTCAAAAAACAACCAACTGAAAAACGTATTTATAATTCTAAAGACTATGTAGTTTATCCAAAGCATGGTGTTGGAAAAATTACATCTATCGATAAGGCATCAATTGGTGGAATTGAAATTCAATTTTATAAGATTTTTATTGAAAAAGAAAAATTAACTTTAACTGTCCCTATTAATCAACAGTCGAAGTTAAGACACATATCTTCAATTAATCAAATTAATAAATGTATTTCTATTTTAAAGACCAAGCCAAAAATCAAAAGAACTATGTGGAGTAGACGGGCACAAGAATATGACCAAAAGATTAACTCTGGTAAAATTTATGAGCTGGCAGAAGTTGTTAAAGATTTAAATAAAAACACTGATATTATCGCAGATCAATCATACTCTGAAAGACAACTTTTCGAAAAAGCTTATGAAAGACTCAAATCTGAATTTGAGGCAGTTTTAAAAGTTAGTCCTGAAGACGTGCAAAAAAAAATGGACAAGGCATTGGGAAGAGTGCAAATATCTGAAACTTCAGTATAAAAAAACGCCCTTTTTAAAAAATAATTAATTAAAAAGGGCGTTTGTAAAAAAGCGAAACTATCTTCTTCTTCTTCTTCTTCTTTTTGCTTTTTTAGCTTTTTTAGCTTTTTTTCTTCTACGTTTAGCCATCTTATTCTCCCTTGTTTAAACAAATCTTAATGATTCGTTTGTTTAATTAATCATTAGTTAATTTAAGATTCATGTCAAATATAAATTATTTTAGAATTTTGAATTAAAATTTAAAAAATTAATATAATTTTAAAATTTTACAAAAACTTAAAAAAGTTAGCAATATCAATGTTTTTTTAAGCACTTAAATTAAGTTTTAATTAATCTTTTAGTAAAGATTTTCTAGCTGTTGTTTATAATTTTTAATTATTTCTTTTCTTTTTAGCTTTAAAGTTGGTGTAAGCATTCTGTTTTCAATTGTAAATTCTTCATGAATTATTACAAATTTTTTAATTTTTTCTATTAAAGTTAAACTTTTATTTATATTTTCAATTATTAGTTTAATTTGTTCATAATTAATTTCTTTTTCGCATACAATTAATGAAACTAAATAATTCTTTTTATCTCCATAAACAAAAGATTGTTTAATATTTTCATTCAAACATAAAATATTTTCTATTTTGCTTGGCGAAATATTATCTCCACCAAGATTAACAATTAAATCTTTTTTTCTATCAGTAATTTTTAAATAATTGTTGTTATCGAGTTCTCCTATATCTCCAGTATGTAACCACCCACCTTTAATTGCTTTTTCTGTCTCTTCTTTTAAATTCCAATATCCCAACATTACATTTTCACCTTTAATTAAAATTTCGCCATCCTCAGCTATTTTAACTTTATTTGTTCTAAATGGAGGACCTACCGTTTCTACTTTTACCAAATTTGGTAAATTGCAGCTCACAACTGGAGAGGCTTCGGTTAAACCATATCCTTGCAAAGTAGGTAATCCCGTAGCATTTAAAAACTCTCCAATATTTCGATCCAGAGCCCCTCCCCCCGAAACAAAGGCTTGGAGATTCCCGCCAAATTGGCCTCTAATTTTTTTTCTCACTAATTTTTCACACAAAAAATTTAGGATTTTTTCAGTTAGGCTTAGTTTCTCTTTTCTGAGTAATTTTTTTCCTAAGAATATTGTTTTATAAATCAAATATTTTTTCAATCCACTTTGTTTCTCAAAATTCATATTTATTTTTGTATAAAGGTTTTGATAAAATCTTGGAACAGCTGTCATAATTGTTGGTTTTGCTATTACCATATTTGAAATTAATTTTTCCAAACTTTCAGCATAAAAAACTTTTGCTCCAACTATAATTTGAATAAATTGAACTGTATGTTCATAGGAATGAGAAAGAGGGAGCCAGGTCAAAAAAATGGGATCTTTTTTTTTTGTTAAAGTTTTAAGTAATTCAACAGCTCCTTCACAGTTAGATAAAATTCCTCCATGACTTAAAATTACTCCTTTGGGGTTTCCTGAAGTTCCTGAAGTATAAATTATACATGCAGGCATATTCCTTTTTAAGTTTTTATTAATATTTTTTTCATATATTTTTTCACCTAAAATTTCCTCAATTAATAAACTATCAGAATCAATTTTTTCAAAAGATATAATTTTTTTTACATCGTTATTTATAAACTTTTTAATCTTATTAAATTGATCTTGATTAGAGACAAAAATTAAAGAGGGCTTACAGTCATTTAAAATATATTCATAATCATTTGCAGAATATGTTGTAAAAATAGGCACTGAAATACCTCCTGCATTCATAATAGCAATATCAGTCATTAGCCAATAAGGTCTGTTCTCAGATAGTATTAAGCATCTGTCACCTTCATTTATTAAAGGTTTAATTTTAGCTGTAAGTTTGAAAATTCTTTGTGTTATATCTTCCCAATTATAAGTTGGCTTGCCTGGTTTTAACCATTTTAAGAATGGTCTTTTACCATCAACTTCTTCTGTTTTTTTGAAATAAAGTTCAACTAAGCTGTTTAATTTACTTATATCCATAACTTGGTGGGCGAAGAGAGACTCGAACTCTCAAGGTATTGCTACCACCGGATTTTGAGTCCGGCGCGTCTACCAGTTCCACCATTCGCCCTTTTTTTAAACAATTTAATTGATTTTTCTTACTATGAGAACAAAAATAATAGAGGTACAAAGCATAACTAAAGC
This sequence comes from uncultured Pelagibacteraceae bacterium, assembly GCA_902620585.1. Lineage (GTDB taxonomy): Bacteria > Pseudomonadota > Alphaproteobacteria > Pelagibacterales > Pelagibacteraceae > Pelagilacustribacter. The sequence goes on from CACNJC010000002.1 coordinate 108,585, forward strand.
GTAGGCTGCTGTAGGTACCATAAACACAATATCATCAAATAGTTGTGTTGTTACAAACACTGCTAAAGTTCCGTTTTGTAAGCCACATTCCAATGAAATACATTTTCTTTGCGCAATACCTGATGTCCAAAATTTTGCAACATAATATCCAACAAAAATCATAGTCATATTTAAAATGAAAGCTATTAACCCTGCTCTAGTTATATAAGAAACAATATTATCCCACTCCTCTACATAAATTGCGATAAATACTACTAAAAATAAAATTACTGACAATCTTTGAATAATTAGAGTTTTGGAAATAATAAAATTAGTCATTAGACTTCTAACAATCATTCCAAAAATAACCGGAACAGTTACTACAAAGAACATTTTCAATGCTATATTAAGCATTGATATATTTTTTGATGTTTCAATCCCTAAAAATGCAGCTGAATTAAAGACTATAAATGGAACAATGAAAATACTTAATAAACTGACAATCGCTGTCAAACTGACTGATAGAGCAACATCTCCATCAGCAAACTTGGTAAGAATATTAGAGGTTACTCCTCCTGGTGCTGCAGCTATTACCATAACTCCTAAAGCTATTTCTGGTGGAAGTGAAATAATATTAATTAAAATAAAAGCAATTATTGGAAGCAAAATAACCTGACATAAAAAACCTACTAAGAAGTCTCTTGGATTTTTTGAGACCCTTGTAAAATCCCCAATCGTTAAGCCGAGACCCAAACCGAACATTATTATGGCAAGACATACGGGTGCTATTTTAGTTACGATCTCCATTTCTTTTTATAAATTGTTTATTCGACTTTAAATGAGGAGTTTTTCATTAGGTCAAAAATTGTAGTTACGAAACTCGCTTTATGTTTCTGATTATGCATATAATTTTGTTCAAAAGACTTAATGTTTTTTGGAGATGGCAAGAGCATATATTCAAGTTTTTTATTTTTAGTAACTAGTTTTTGCTTTAATAAATATTTTAATTTTCTAATTACTGTGGCTCTAGGAATATTAGAAATTTCAGAAATGGAAGATGCATTTATTCCATTTTTTGGTTCATGCCTTAAAAGATGCAGATATAAGTCTGCGTAAGTTCTGGGATCTTCGATTATTTTATTTTTCACATTTTTTGAATAATCTGTAAATTGAGATATACCAATAGCACCCCAAACATTCCAAGTTTCTAAGTCACCAAAAAAAATTCTGTGTCTTACTAAAAATGGAATTTGTAACCTAAACCAATGTTGCCAACATATTGTAAAATATTTATCTATAAATACCTCAATTTCTTCTTTTGAAAATGATCTTCCAAACCAAGTCTCTTGTGCAAGTATATTTC
>CACNJC010000003.1 GCA_902620585.1 uncultured Pelagibacteraceae bacterium
AGGAGTAATAACTTCTTCCGTTTTGATATCTTCCGCTTCAGCTACTTCGTCGTCATTTGGTTTTGGCGTAATTACACCAGTAGCGACTAAAATCGCACCTATACCAATGACAATAATAAAGTCCATAGAATCACTATATTTAATTAATTATTAATTGCTATCAGATAATTACAAGATTATGAACGTTTTGGGGTTATGTGGATATTTAAACTCTTAAAGCAAACAAATGTTCTTTGATGCTCTCAGACAAAGCTAGCAGATCATATCCACCTTCTAAAAAGGATATTATTCTTCCTTTCGAATGTATATTCGCTAAATCCACAATTGATTTTGTTATTTGGAAAAAATCCTCTGATACTAAATTAATATTTGCAAGTGGGTCTCTAAAATGAGCATCAAAACCAGCAGATATTAAAATTACCTCAGGTTTAAATTTATCTATCGGTTTTAATATTTTGTTTTCAAATATCTTTAAAAATTCCTTGCCTTTTATTCCAGATTTTAAAGGTGCATTAAATATATTACCTTTTCCTATTTCTTCTTCTAAACCAGTGCCAGGAAATAAAGGAAATTCATGAGATGATCCATAGGCAACTGTATCATCGTTATAAAATATTTCTTGTGTTCCGTTTCCATGATGAACATCAAAATCTATGATTGCTAATTTGTTCACTTTATATTTGTTCTGTAAATATTTAGCGGTAACTGCAACATTATTAACAAAACAAAAACCCATAGCTTTTTCTGACTCAGCATGATGGCCGGGAGGTCTTACAGCACAAAAAACCCTCTCATTATTTGTCATTAAATCATCAGCAGCAGCTATTCCTGCTCCGCATGATCTTAAAATGGCTTTCTTGCTATTAGGACAAAGCATCGTATCAGCATATGGTTCTTTTTCTACCCCTATTAATCCTGTTTTAGGTATATTAGAAAATATTTTCTCTATATGATTTTTTGGGTGAACCAAAGAAATTATCTTTGTTTCTGCTAATGGTGCCTTTTTGAAATTAATCTTAAAATCTTTTATTTGTTCAATTGAACTTAAAATACTAATTATTCTCTCTTTTCTTTCAGGATGGTTAAATCCATTATCTTTAAGCAGACAATCATCGTGGGTATAGACTAACATTACAAAAATTTATTGATTGATAAACTTGCTAACTCAGAGGATGATCCATTTATTTTTAATTTGTCCAATATTTTTTGAGTTTTATTTACTTGATCTTTCATTTTATCAGTATCTTCTAGAAAATCACTAACATATTTAAATATATCTTTAGAATTACATTTTGATTGAAGTAACTCAGGTATTATCTCCTCTTGTGCAGCAAAATTAATAATGTTTGCAAACTTAGTTTTAATTAAAATTTTTATTATCAAAAAATTTATAAATCCCATTTTATAGAGAATAATTGATGGTATTTTTGAATTGCAAATTTCTAAAGATACAGTCCCAGACTTTGCTACTGCAAAAATCGATTTTTGCAAAATATGGGATTTGATTTTGTCATCACTTATTATTTCACAATTAGAGATTTTACTATCGTTCACAAATGTTTGAATTAAATTAGAGTATTCTATTGTTGAGTGAAAAACATAAGTCATATCTGAATACTTTTCGTTCATTAATTTAATGAAATCTAATAAAATTGGCATTAATGTAATTATTTCCGATTTTCTACTTCCTGGAAAAATTGAAATTAAAGCTTTATTTTTTCCTATTACTTGGTTTATATCAATTTTGCTTCTTTCTCTATTTTGTAATAATGGGTGACCAACAAATTCACAGCTTATATTTTCCTTTTCAAAATATTTCTTTTCAAAGCTAAATAGCAATAAAATATGGTCTATAAATTTCTTGATTTTCTTTACTCTTCCCTCTCTCCACACCCAAACTTGTGGTGCTACATAATGAATTGTTTTAATTTTAGAATTTATTTTCTTTACTTTTTCCGCTACTCTTAAGGTGAAATCTGGACTGTCAACAGTGAACAAAATATCTGGATTGTAGTTTATAACAGCTTTTACTGTCTCATTTATTTTTTTATTAATCTTGAATATGTTAAATATTACATTTGTAAAACCTAAATATGTAATTTCTTTTAAATCATATATTGTTTTGATGCCTAAAGATTGAAGATTTTCTCCTCCAACTGACAAATATTCAACATTTCGATTTATTTTTTTTAAATCATTAATTACTTTTGAAGCTAGTTTATCTCCAGATGCTTCACCTGTTAGTATAAATATCTTTTTCACTTATACATTCTCCATAAACTTCCATTATCAGAAATCATAAAAATATCACCTGTGCTCTTTTGTATCTTAATATCTCTAATTCTACCTATCTTCCCTTTAAATATAATTTCTTCACTTAAAAATTTATTGTCTTTAAATTTTAATTTTCTTAAAGATTGATCTTTAAGTGAGGTAATTAATGCATTTCCATTCCACTCTTTAAATGTATTTCCTTTATAAATAGTCATTGAACTTACCGCTATTGATGGAACCCAGTATTTAATTGCTTTTGTAAAACCTGGTTTCCATTTCGGACCAATTTTAGTTCCTGAATAATTAGTTCCACCCCAACCTAATATTTTCCATCCGTAATTTTCTCCAAAATTTACTGTACCAAACCAATCACCCCCTCTAGCTCCATGATTTGTCATATATATTTTATTGTCGAAAGGAGAAAGAGCCATACCTTGAGGATTTCTTACTCCTATTTGAAAAATTTCAGGCAGCCAATTTTTTTTATCTTTAAATTTTGGATTGTCTTTTGGAATAGAACCATCAAGATTGATTCTAATAATACTTCCTGGGTGTTTAGTTGCATCTTGAGCTATCATTCCCTGACCACGTTCTCCAGCAGTTATATAAAGATGGTTGTCTTTAATAACCAATCTTGATCCAAAGTGATAACCTGAGTTAATAGGAGGTTCTGCTCTAAAAATATTTTTAAATTCAATATTTTGTTTATCAAAATTACCTTTAGCTACAGAAGTGCTAGTTTCTCCTCGATTTCCTCTTTTTTCAGTGTACGATATATATATTTCTTTCTCGTGATACAAAACATCAAGTAAGCCACCTTGCCCATCTTCTATAACAAAAAGATTGTGTTTTATTTCAGACTTTTTTTTATTTGCTAAATTTAATGAGAATAATTTCCCAGATTTTTCAGTAATTATAACATTTAAATTGTCTAAAAATGACAAACTCCAAGGTTTTTTTAAATCATCTGATATTTTTTCTAATTTAATTTCAGAAGATAATGAATATGAAGGAATTAAAAATAATAATATTAAAAAAAAGATTTTTCTCATTTTACATGTATGAACATTTTGTTTTTATTAGCAAAATCTATGCATTTTTTTTTGTCTAAAAAAACATTTTGTTTACTTTTTAAAACTATGCCTTTTAGGCCAGCGACTTTACATTGATATAAGGTTTTTATACCCACAGTTGGTAAATCAATTCTAAGATCTTGTTTTTTTTTAGGAAATTTCACTAATACACCTTCATTAATATATTTCTTTTTTTTACACTTACTTAGCATTTTTTGTGTTCCGCCTTTTCCCTCAATGGCTAATACTCTGTTGTCTCTCACTACAGTTCCTTGACTGAAATTATACTGTTTTAATTTGTTAAGTGTTGTAACGGCTTTTTTGATATTTATATTGTCATCTTTATTAGGTTTTGTTTTTGTATAATTACCCTTTTTTAAAGCTAATTCAGGATTGAAAAACAAAGAGCTAACTGTTTTAATATTCTCTTTTTTAAAAATTTTTATTATTTCTTTTAAAATTGCGGCATCACCTAGTTTAGAGCTTTTTATTATGCTCGGCATATAATAAATTCCTTTTAAATCTAATCGTAATTTTGAAAATTTTGGTTTTTCAACTTTTCCAGCAAATAAAACTTTCTTACATTTTTTTTCTTTTAAGATATTTATGATTTTTCCAAACTGTCCAGGCGATACAGGAAAGCAATTCTTGTCTTTTTTAAAAACTTTCTTTTTAGTAAGATCAATTATTAAATATTTTTTTTTCTGTTTAATCTTTTTTAATATGTGCTTTGGTAAGTCCGTGCTACCAAATATAAGGCCGATCATAAATATTTTAGCTTTGCGGTGAGCAAATGGGTCTTTTTTTATCTTTTTCTATAAAATTAATTACCTCATTTACTAATTCGTTGTCTTTGTGTTCACCATTAATTTTATTTAAATTTTCAAATAAGTTTTTAGAAGAAAATATTTCTTTATAGGCTTTGCCCAAACCTAAAATTTTTTGGTTTTCATATTTTTGACGTCTTAGGCCAATTAAGTTAAGTCCTTGTAGATAATTTCTATTTCCAATTGACAGACCAAAAGGTATTACATCTTTTAATACACCAGTCATTCCACCTATCATCGCTAACCTTCCTATTCTAGTGAACTGTTGTACAGCTGAATTGCCTCCTATTACTACTGAGTCTTCAATAGTAACGTGTCCACCTAAAGGGACGTTGTTGGCTATAACAACATTATTTCCTATTTTGCAGTCATGTGCAACATGAGATGAAATCATTAGTAAACAGTTGTTACCAATAATTGTTTTTGAACCACCGCCAACTGTTCCTGGATTAATAGTTACATATTCTCTTATTGTATTGTTTTCTCCTATTTCTAAACTATTTCTTTCCCCTTTGAATTTTAGATCTTGAGGCTGAGTTCCAATACTTGCAAATGGAAAAATTTTTGTACCTTTTCCAATTTTTGTATTACCTTCTATATGAACATTTGAGATGAGTTTTACATTGTCATCAAGTATAACATTTGGACCAATATTGCAAAAAGGCCCTACCTCTGCATTTTTTGAAACTTTTGATTTAGGGTCTACTACACTTGTTTTATGTATCATTTTTTTCTATCGACTATAGTTGCTGACCATTCTGCATCGGCCATTCGCTTCTCACCTACTATGGCTGTACCTTTATATTTCCAAACTCTACCGTGTGATCTTACAGCCTCTATTTCTAAGTGTAACTCACAATCAGGTATTACAGGATTTCTAAATCTAGCTTTTTCAACGCTCATTAAGTAGACTAATTTATTTGCATATTCCTTTGGGTCGATACCGTGAGCAGTTAAAGCTGCTGCGGCTTGGCCAAAAGCTTCAACAATCAGAACACCTGGCATCACAGGTTGGCCAGGAAAATGTCCTTGAACATAAAAACCGTCTTTTTTTACGTGCATGATCGCTGTTGCTGACTTCAATGGAACTATTTTTGTTAGTTTATCAATTAATAACATCGGCTCTCTGTGAGGTAACAAACTCTCTATTTTTTTTTTATCTATTTCAGTTTCACTCATTTTTACTTTTTCCAATTTTTTATAAAATCTTTAAAAGGAACTGCTGGATAACCCATTACAACTTGATTATCTTCAATATCTTTTATTACTCCACTTCCACCACCTATCTTTACATTATTTCCAATTTTTAGATGACCGGAAATACCTGCTTGACCTCCAATTGAAACATTATTTCCAATTGTTGAACTTCCTGCAAAACCTACCTGACCAGCTATCATGCAATTCGAACCAATTTTTACATTATGTGCTAAGTGTACTTGGTTATCTAAATATGTATTCTTACCAATCTCTGTATCATCAACTGAACCTCTATCAATAGTACATCCGGATGCTATTTCGACATTGTCATTAATAATCACTCTGCCAATATGAGGGAATTTAAAATTATTGTCATTCAATGGAATAAATCCAAAGCCCTTTAATCCTATTTTGCAACCGTCTTGTATCACTATATTATTTCCTAAAATTGAATTTTTTAAAATAACATTCGATCCAATTACGCAATTATTTCCTATAACAACATCATGCTCAATTATCGAATTAGTGCCAATGATTGTATTTTTACCTATTTTAGCATTTTTACCAACTAAAACATTATTACCAAATTTTACACTTTTAAATTTACTTTTAGAAGCTAATTTTAAGGACAAATCAGGGTAATCAACATCTGCTTGAGAATACATCTTTTTTAATACTTTTGCTAATTCAAATAAAACGTTCTTTACGATTATCTTTTTTATTCCTTTTGGTAGAAACTTCTCTAATTTTTCTGTTGTAATGCAATAACTTGCTTTAGTATTTAAAGCATCTGACTTATACTTTATTGAGTCAAAGAAAGTGAGATCATCTTTTTTTGATTTTATTAAAGTTTTTACACTGTTGACTTTAACTTTTTTTTCCGACTTAAAATCTTTAAAAAGATCACCGATTAAAAAAGTTTTTTTTTTGAAGAAGACAATTGGTAGCATTAAACTTTTTAGTTTAATTTATTGATTTTAATTTAGCGTTAAGCAGTTTTAAAATATCTTGAGTAATATCTAAATTTTCATCTGCAAGAAGCATATTTTTTTTATCTATTACCATTCTAATATTTTTTTGTTGCATATAATCTTTTATAATTGGGTTTAAATTTTTTAAAAGTTTTGACCTCATTTTTGATCTTTCATCAGCAACTGTTTTCAAAAGTGTACTACGCTCTTTTTGAAGAGCAGAAACTTTATTTCTTAATTCGTTTACTTTTTTTTTATATTCTTCCACTGCTATTACTTTTTTTTGTTTTATAATATTCTTTTCTTCTTCCTGAATAGCTTTTTCTTTTTTCTGTAATTTTGCTACTCCACTATCTAGTTTGTTTTTCAAACTTTTCTGACCTTTTTTGCCTGCCTCACTTTGATTTAAAATATATTTAAAATCAAGATAATGAGGAGTATCTGCTAAAGTATTTCCTTGGAAAACAAAGAATAATACAGAAATAATTGTTATCTTTTTCAAAAACTTCATATTAAAATGTTGTTCCTAGGTTGAAATTGAAACTTTCAGTTTCATCATTTTCATGTTTTGAAAGGTTTGTTGATAAAATAAACGTCATAGGTCCAATAGGTGACATCCAGCTTGCCGCCGCTCCCGCAGATGATCTTATCTTACTTGCGTCGTCTAAAGTGTCGTCATAATCAACGCCCCAGACATTTCCAAAGTCAAGAAATAATCCAACATCTGTTTTTGTCCCCTCTGGAAGTAATTTAGGTAAATTTGCCTCAAAATTTAAGGAAGCAGCGTAATTACCACCCACGTGATCATTTCCATCTTTTGGACCCACCTTACCTCTTTTAAAACCTCTAAGTCTTTTAGATGGTAAATTTCTTCTTTTACTTATTCGAACGTCGTCATCTCCTAATCCGTTAACAGAAGAAAGATAAAATTTACCAGCGCCAATTACGTTTTCTCCTACTGATTTATAAGAACTTAAAGATAATGAATTAGCTATGAAAGATTTGTCTGCATAAATTGGTAGCTGTTGGTCAAATCCAGCTATGTATCCGTCTGTTGGCATAAAAGATCTATCACGCATATCGTAAGTAAATCCATAATATCCTGATAGCTCAGTGAAATCTCCAGCCTGTTTTTTTAATGAGTCTGAAGCGCTTTCTTGAGTCCTTAGATCATCATAACTTGCATCAACACCTAATTTTGCAAATAAATTTTTAAATTGCTCAAATGATGTTCCTACGCCTGCATTAACAATAGTATTTTCATAACCTTGATCAGGTTTGTCATTTTTCGTACTTCCTAATCTGTAATTAATAGAATTACCAAGAAAATCATAATTTGGGTCAGTATAATTCAAAGTTCCTCGCAACGACTCTGATGTAACGTCCACATCGAATGAAACATTTTTACCTTCACCAAGCCAATTATTTTCTTTTACAGTGACAGCAAAACTACCTCCATGCGTACCAACTCCAGCTCCAGCACTTATTTCACCTGTTGGCTTTTCTTCTACAGAAATATCAATTACTTTTAAATCGGAGGTTGATCCTGCAGAGACTTTATGTTCAACAGATCCAAAAATATTTCTAGATTTTATTTTTGAGATTGATTTGTTTAACTTTAGATCAGTAAAAGGATCGCCTTCATCTAACAGTAGCTCTCCTCTTATAACACTTTCGTTAGTTATATTATTGCCAAGAATATTAATTCTTTCAACTAAAACTTTTTTTCCTTCAAATATATTAAATTTAACAATTATAGAATCTCCTTCTATAGTTTCTTCAACATTATGTTCAACAAATTGGAGGTTTTGTTTTTCAATTACTTCGTCAATATTTTCTAACAATTTTTTTATTTTAAATGGTGAGTAATAACTTCCAACGATTTTCTTAAATTTATCATTTAATGAATAAAATAAATTCTTATCGAATACTGGATCAACATTAGTAGAAATCTTTTTAATTATATACCTATTACCTGCATCTATAGAGTATGTAATTTCTATATCTTGGCTTTTTGATTTCAATTCAGCAGATTGAGAGGAAACATTGACATCATAATAACCTAAAGACTTATAATAATTTTCTAACAATCTAATATCAAGTGAGAGTAAGTTCTCGCTAAATTTACTATTTTTTGAAATAACTTTCCAAAATTTATGTTCCTCACTCGCGATAATGTCTCTTAATCTTTTTTCTCGAATTTTTTTGTCTCCTATAAAAGATATTTTAGAAATTCTTGTTTCCTTTCCTTTATCTATTTCAAAAATCACATCCAAATTATTTTTATCTATTTCTCTAATTTTTGTAGTAACATTTGCAGAATTATAGCCAGCTGAAGCATAAAGCTTTTTAATAATTTCTACGTCCGATGTTAATTTACTTTTGATAAAAGATTCTTTATTTTTTGAGCTAATTAATTCTGTTATTTGTTTTTTATATCGCTGACTTGGCTCACCAAGTATAACAAGGTTATTAATTACTGGATATTCTGCTACGTTAACTTTTAAAACTCCATTTGATAAATTAATTTGTACATCTTCGAAAAAATTAGTTGAATAAAGATCAGTTAATATCTTATTTAAATCTTGTTCTTCATAATTTTTATTAATTTCAATACCACCGTATAATTTAATAGTTTCTGGACTAACCCTTTTATTACCAACAATCTCTATCTTTTTAATAGTTTCTGCATGTAAAATGTTAAAATAAAAACTTGATATAAGAAAAAACAAAATTAATTTAGGCATATTTTCTAGTTAGTAATTTTTTATAAATAACTCTCCTTGACCATTGATCTATTTGCATTATTTGAACTATATTTTTAGCTTCTTTTATAGCATATTTATTATAATTTCTATCATTCAGTACGGTCAGTATATACTTATAAAAGGATGTAAAAGGTATTTTTTTTGCAATAAATTGATCAACTAATATTTCATTAACTGCATTGATTATAATTGGTGAAGAATAATGTTCATTTAACCGAGATTTAAGATTAATAATTGGAAATCTTTTTTTATCTACTTTTGAGAAATTTAAACTATTAAAAAAAATTGATTTTTTTGAGTTAGATTTAGGTTTTAAATAATTATCAATGTCTATTGTTTTATCAAAAATAGCGTTCGCTAAAGGAACTAACATAGAAGTTTCGTGATAAATAAACTTATACAATCCATTTTTAAACTCGATAACGGCATGCACTAAAGACTCTGGGTGTATTACAATTTCGAATTTATTTATATCAACATCAAAAAGTTTGTGTGCCTCTACAACTTCAAAAAGTTTATTCATTAAAGTAGCAGAATCAATTGAAATTTTTTTTCCCATTTTCCATTTAGGATGCTTGATAGCTTCATGTGGTTTAACATATTTCAATCTGGAAATTTTAAGGTTTAAAAAAGGACCACCAGATGCAGTTAGATAAATTTTTTTAACGTCATTTAAATTTTGATGTTCTAATAGTTTCATAATTGAAAAATGTTCAGAGTCTACTGGTACTATTTTGGTATTGTGTTTTAAAGCAATCTTTTTAATTAATTTCCATCCACATATTACCGACTCTTTGTTTGCAATTAAAATTTTTTTACTTTTTTTTATAAGTTCTATCGTTGGTTTCAAACCAGCAATACCCGGTATAGCTGCAATAGTAATATCAGATTTTTTAAAATATTTATTTTTAAAGTCAATATTTTGAAATATCTTGACCTTATTTTTTTTGAAACGATTTTTCACTTTTAAGAAAACTTTAGTATCGTTTACAATAAATATTTTAGGTTTATATTTAAGAATTTGCTTGCAAATTAATGAATAATTTCTATTTGCAATCAAAATATTTATTTGAAAAAGATTTTTTTTGCTACTAAATATTTTTAGACAATTTAAACCAATTGAACCAGTAGAACCTAAAATAGAAACATGTTTTTTCATATCAGTAAAATAATAATAAAATTAAAAATCCAATTGGTATTCCTAACAAAAGTCCGTCAACTCTATCTAGCACTCCACCATGGCCAGGTAAAAAATTACCACTATCTTTAATCGAGGATTTTCTTTTTAAAAATGAAAAAAATAAATCACCAATTTGACAACTTATTGAAATCAAACATCCTATAATTAACATATAAATGTTAAAATTTTCGGTTATCAAATAAAATGATAATGATATAACAGAAGATGAGAACAACAATGAACCAATTGCTCCTGAAATAGTTTTATTTGGACTAATCTTTGTTAATTTTGGGCCTTTAAAGATTTTGCCAAAAATAAATCCTCCAATATCAGAAGCGACACATGTTATTAAAATCAAAAATAAAATAAGTTTTAAGTGTAAAAATAATGATATCGAAAAAAAGTAACTGCAAAAAGAAAAGATATAAATTGTGAAAATTAAATTAGACAAAAGTTGCTTTAATCTTTTTTTTTTAAAAATTTTAAGACTTATATTAAAAAATTCTAACAAAGAAAAAATGCCTAATATCATTAAAACAATACCTAAAGCAAAATTATTAATCATTATCAAGAATAATAGGATTAATAACGCAACTGAAGTAAAAATTCTTTTTATAAAATTTTCTGACATATCAAATTGAACCAAAATTTCTCTTAACTTTTTTATAGTTAATTACTATTTTTTTTAAATCTTTTTCGCTAAAATCAGGCCAAAGTTTATCTAGGAAATAAATTTCAGCATAAGCTAGTTGCCATAACATAAAATTACTCAACCTTTTGTGACCACCCGTTCTTATCAATATATCTGGATCTGGCAAGTTTTTAGTATAAAGCTCTTTTCTTAAGGACTTAATATCAATTTTTTTTCTGTTTTTTAACTTCTTTAGGGCATTTATAATCTCAGATTTTGATCCGTAATTGACAGCCAAATTAACAATAATCTTATCATTATTTCTTGTAAGCTTTATGACTTTTTTTAGTGATGATTTAACCTTTAGAGGTAATTTATTTAAGTTTCCTATGATATTAATCTTTATTCCGTTCGAAATAACATTATTCAATTCATTATTAAAATAATTTATTATAAGTTTAAAAAGAAAGTTAATTTCACCTCTAGGCCTCTTCCAATTTTCTGTTGAAAATACGTAAAATGTTATGACTGGAATATTTAACTTAATTGAGCTTTCTACAATTTTTTTAACGGTCTTTACTCCATTTATATGTCCAAAGTTTCTACCTTTGTTTCTTTTTTTTCCCCACCTACCATTACCATCCATAATAAAGGCAACGTGGTCGAGTTTATTCATATTTGTAGTATCTCTTTTTCTTTTTCAGCTAAGATTTTATCAATATTTTCAATATTAGAGTCTGTGAGTTTTTGAATATTTTTTTCAAATTTTTTACTTTCGTCTTCTGAAATCGTCTTGTTTTTTAGGTTTGCCTTTAAAACTTCATTAGCTTCTCTTCTTATGTTTCTAATGGATATTTTGCTTTTCTCTCCCATTCCCTTTAAAATTTTGATTAAATCTTTTCTTCTTTCCTCTGTTAAATCTGGAACTCTTAATCTAATAATTTGACCATCTATTTGTGGATTGATTCCAAGTTCTGATTTTTGTATTGCCGAGTCAATTGCATTTACATTAGACTTATCCCACACTTGAATGGATATAAGTCTAGCCTCTGGAACACTTACTGTTCCAAGTTGATCGATTGGCATCAGTTGTCCGTATACATCGACTTTAATTGTATCCAGCATATTAGGGTTAGCTCTTCCAGTTCTCAGTGTGGATAGGTCTTTTTTAAAAGATTTTATGCTTTTATCCATCTTGGATGAATAATTATTCTCATTAAAATTTGAACTCATTCCTAAACTCCCTCACCAACTTTGTATCTTGTAAAATTAAGCACTTTTATATCTTTTTCTATTTTATTTTCTTTAAGTATATCAGATACTTTCTTTTTGGGGTCCATTATCCAAATTTGATTTAAAAGTGTATTATCGTTTATAAATTTAGCAATTTTACCCTTAGATATTTTTTCGGCCATCTCAGGAGGCTTTCCTGAATTAGTGATCTCAGCTTTTATAATTTCTAACTCTTTATCTACTGTCTCTTTTTTTAAACCATCTTTTTCAATTGCTAAAGGATTTGAGGCTGCAATATGCATTGCTATTTTATTTCCGATATCTTCATTTTTACCTTTAACGATACCATCTAATTTAACTATTGAAATTATTTTACCTATATTTTTTTCAATTGCCGAGTGAACATAAAAAAAATTAAAACCATTTTTATTATCAAAAAAATTTGATCTTCTAATAGTGATTTTTTCTCCAATTTTTGCAATTAAATTCACAAGGTTGTCTTTAACAGATATGCCATTTTTCATCTTAGCTAAGTTTAATTTTTTTAAATCTCCTAAAAAAGAAAAGTTTATTTCTGATGTTTCTTTACAAAAAGAGATAAAATCTTTGTTTTTTGCAACAAAATCGGTTTCGCTATTAATTTCTATTATTGATACTTTATTTTCTTTTTCCGAGACTAAAACTAAACCCTCAGATGCAGTCCTACTCATTTTTTTTGAAGCTTTTGCTATTCCTTTTTTTCGCAAAAATTCAATTGACTTTTCTATATCACCATTTGTTCCATCTAGTGCCAACTTACAGTCTTTAAATCCTACACCAGTAAGTTCTCTTAGTTTTTTAATATTGTTTAACAAGTCTTTATCTGACATTTAAAAAATTGATTAGTTTATTTTATTTTTTTTCAGATTTTTTTTCTGATTTTTTTTCTTCTTTGAGATTTGGTTCTTTAATAAATTTTTCTGCGTCTTTAATCGTGTCCTTTAATAAATCACAATAAAGATTTATTGATCTTCTAGCATCATCGTTTCCTGGTATTGGAAAGCTTATACCTGTCGGATCAGAGTTGGTATCGAGTACAGCTATAATTGGAATTTTAAGTTTTTTTGCTTCTGCTACTGCTAATGACTCTACATTAGTATCAATTATAAATATTAAATCTGGAGTTTTTTTCATTTCTGAAATACCCCCCAAAGATCTTTGAAGCTTTTCTTTCTCTTTAGTAAATTTTAAGATTTCTTTTTTTGTAAAACCAATATTTTCTTTAGACAATTGCTCGTTTAATTTTTTTAATCTTTTTATTGAATTTTGAATTGTATTCCAATTTGTAAGCATACCACCTAACCATCTATAATTTACAAAGAACTGACCAGTTTCTTTAGCCAGGTCACTTACTTGTTCTGAGGCTTGTTTTTTTGTGGACACAATAAGAATCTTTCCTCCTCCAGATATAGTTTTATGTACTTGCACCAATGCATTTTTTAAAAATTCTACTGTCTGAGTTAGATCGATTATATGTATAGAATTTTTTTCTCCAAAAATGTAATCTTTCATTTTTGGATTCCACCTTAAGGTTTTGTGACCGAGATGAACACCTGCTTCTAATAATTGTTTAATGTCTATTTTTGGTACGTTCATAATTTTTTCCGGTTAATCCACCACAGTAACTCCAAATATATGGACCGGGAGGGCTATGCCCTTAAAACTGTGTGCGAAATTATTATCTGATATATACAACCGAGCTAAAAAATCAACCTTCTAAACTGTTATTTTTTTAACGTATTCTTTGCTTTTTATAGCTTTTAAGTGGTTAAAATCGAATTTTCTCGCGTTCTGAAGATTATAATAAATTTTTTCATTTTTTTTATGAATAACTAAGTTAATTATTGTTTGACCTTTATTATTTAAAAGTTTCTTGAGATCATTAATATCACAGTTCTCTTTAAGCTCGATTGTAACTTTTGAATAAGGTTTGTTAATTAGATCTGTTACACTTAAAATCTTTTTGACAGTCACTCTTCTGTTCGAGATATCGCTAATTGATTTATCTTTTTGTAAAGTTAAAATAAATGACTCTGCTTCCCTAATTTTATCTCTATTTTGAATGAGTATTTCTGCAAACAGAAAAAGTTCAAACTCTCCCTTGTTATCACTAAATTTTACAATGGCAAATGGTGTTCCTTTTGCGCTTTTTTTTTCTTGTATGGACATTATGGTCCCAGCAATTAAAGCCTCATTTTCATTGTTTAACATAAAGTCTTTATAGGACGTTATTTTTAGTTGCTTAAAAATTTCCTTATATTCGTTAAGCGGATGATCAGAGATATAAAAACCTAAAGACTTAAATTCTTCAGATAAAAGTTCTTTTTTTGTCCATTTTTTACATTCTACATAATCAAAACTATTTTCAATGTTAGAGTTATCATTAAAAAGACTGGTTTGGTTGTTCATTTTATCATCGTTGATATTCTTAATTTGTTGAATTATTTTAGGAATTGAGTTTATAATTTTGTTTCTATCTTCATCAAACTCATCGAATGCTCCTGATTTAACCAAACCTTCTAACTGTAGTTTATTAACGTCTTTAGCATCCATTCTGTTTATAAAGTCAATTAAAGATTTAAATTTGCCTTTTTTTTCTCTTTCATTTATTATATTAGATATAGCCTCATACCCAACATTTTTGACTGCACCGAGACCATAAAAAATTTTATTTTTTTCAGTTTTGAAATCCGCGAAAGACTTGTTAATAGAAGGTCTTATAATTTCAATATTTAATCTTTTTAATTCCTCTACAAATTCTCTTAGTTTTGAAGTGTTAGTTAATTCTGTTGACATTGTTGCAGCTATAAAATCTTCCTTAAAGTAAGTTTTTAAATATGCTGTTTGGTAGGCAATTAATGCATAGGCTGCAGCATGACTTTTATTAAATCCGTATTGAGCAAAAGGTTCGATTTTTGTAAAAACAAAATTTGCAACTTCTTTTTTTATTCCATTTTTAATAGCCCCACTTATAAATCTTTCTTTTTGTTTATCTAGCTCTGCTTTTTTCTTCTTACCCATCGCTCTTCTTAAAATGTCTGCTTCGCTTGCAGTAAATCCTGCAAGTGTTTGAGCAATTTGCATAACTTGTTCTTGATAAATGATTATTCCATACGTAGATTCTAATATTTTTTCTAGAGTAGGATGAATATAATCAGGTTTTTTATTTCCATTTTTACAATCATTATAAATAGGTATATTGCTCATAGGCCCAGGCCTGTATAAAGCAACTAGTGCAATTATGTCATCAAATCTGTTAGGTTTCATCTGTTTGATCGCTTCTCTCATTCCAGTACTTTCAAGCTGAAATAATCCAATTGTTTCTCCAGTAGAAAGCAAATTGTAAACTTTTTCATCCTCAAGATTTATTTTACTTATATCTAAATCAATTTTTTTTAATTTTAATCTTTTAAGAGTTTTATTTATTACGGTTAAAGTTTTAAGCCCGAGTAAATCAAATTTAACTAGGCCAGCATTTTCTGATGAATACATGTCATATTGAGTTGATGGTAAAATTAAATTGGAACTTTGATCAACATAAAGGGGAAATTGCTCAGCTAATTTATTGCCTGCTATTACTACACCTGCTGCGTGGGTAGCCATGTTACGATTTAAACCCTCTAATTTTAAAGAAAGATTAATAAGTTTTTCAACTTTTCTGTTATTTTTGATTTCATCTTTGAATCGCGGCTCTCTATCGATAGACTCTTGAAGTGTTAAGGGTCTCGAAGGGTCGAAGGGTATCATCTTACATATTTTATCAACATGTCCATAAGACAGACCTAATATCCGTCCGACATCCCTTAAAGCCATTCTAGCTTTTAGTTTACCAAAAGTAATTATGTGTGCTACCCCATCTTTGTATTTTGTTTTAAGGTATTCAAAAACTTTATCTCTTTGTTCCTCACAGAAATCTATATCAAAATCTGGCATAGAAATTCTATCTGGATTTAAAAATCTCTCAAAAATTAAATCAAATTCTATTGGATCAAGATCAGTGATATCTAAACAGTAAGCAACCAATGAGCCTGCTCCTGACCCTCTTCCAGGACCAACAGGAATAGAATTTTTTTTAGCCCATCTTATGTAATCTGATACGATTAAAAAATAACTTGAATAATCCATTGAATTTATAATGTCTAATTCATGGAGTAATCGATCTTCATAAATTTTTTTAACCTCTTCAGATGATTTGTCTTTATTCTTTTTCAAAATAAAATTTTTAAGTCTTCCTTCCAAACCAAGTTTCGCTTGACTCATTAATTCTTTTTCAGGTGAAATATTTTGATTATTTGAAATTGACGGCAGAATAGGTTTTGATTTTTTAGGTTTAAAATTAAATTTAAAAGGAAAATTATAATTATTTTCTAAAGCTTCAGGAATATCTTTATATAATTTTTGAATATCTTCGTTTTTTTTTAAATAATGTTGATCGCTATAACGAAATCGATTTTTATCATCTATAAATTGTTTTTCGCCTATACACATTAATGCGTCATGGGCCTCTGCCATATCGTGATCTAAATAAAAAACCTCCTGACTAGCTATTATCGGTATATAATTCGTAGATGATAACTTTAGCATATAGTTTTCGTAATTCATTTCCTGTTCTTCTCCATGCCTTTGAATTTCAATATAAAGGCGATTATGAAAGGAGGTTTTTATATTTTTAATTATCTTTTCAATCAATTTTAATTTATTTGCATAAAATAACTTTCCAAAGAAATTTGTATAGTTGCCTGTAAGTATAATTAAATCCTTATTATTCAAAATTAAATCGTCTATTTCGCAATAAGGTTCAGGAAAATTTTTATCTTTTAAGTAACTTTTTGAAGATAGTTTAGTTAAATTTTTGTAACCTAGCTCTGAGGTAGCATATAACGTAATTTTTCCATATACATTGTCGCTAATAATATTTATTTGTGTTCCAATTATTGGTTGAGTTCCAACCTTACTAATTTTTTCTGCAAATTCTAATGCACCACATAAATTATAACTATCAGCAAGACCAATGGCTTTGATCTTATTATTTTTACAATAATTTGCTAATTCATCAATTTTGATAGCTCCTTCACAAATTGAGTATTGGGTATGTATTTTAAGATTATTAAATTCTTTATGACGCGCGGACATTTACTCGTTTTATATTACCTCTGGAAATACTCAACTTATAATCTGCCTTGTTAGCAAGTTCTCTATTGTGAGTTGCAAAAATAATGGCTTTATTTAATTTTTTTAATTTCAAAAAGTAAGAAAAAATTTCCGATGAAGTTTTGTAATCTAGATTTCCAGTTGGTTCATCTGCTAAAATCAAATCAGTTTCTGCTACAAGAGATCTCGCAATAGCAACCCTTTGTTGTTCTCCACCAGACATTTCATTAGGAAAATGATTCATTCTATTTAATATTTTTAATTCTCTTAAAATTTTTTTTGTTTTTTCTTTTATATCTTTTGTTTTTTCTCCCTTAATTACTAAAGGCATTATAATGTTTTCATAAGCTGTAAAATCGGAAAGTAAGTTATTATCTTGAAAAATAATTGATATTTTTTCTCTTCTTACTTGATCTTTCTTGTTTTCTTTGAAATCTTTTGTGTCCTTGTTGTTTAATAAAATTTTTCCACTTGTTGGTTCATCTAAAAGGGCAAGTAAGTGTAAAAAAGATGACTTTCCAGATCCAGAAGGTCCTGTAAGTGCAATTAAATCACCTTCTTTAATTTTAAGATTTACCTTGTTAAAAAGCTCGATAGTTCCATTTTTATGTTCAAAAATTTTCTTTAAATTTAATACTTCTAATATAGTTTTAGTCATATTTTAATGCTCTGAAAGTTTTCATCTTAGATATACTCATAGCTGGTAAGTATGAAGCTAATGCAGATATAAATAGAGAAAAAATAAAAACTACTAATATTGAATAATTGTTTATTTCACTAGGTAATTTTTCTAAAAAATAAACATCAGAGGGAAACAGTTCAAAATTAAATGTATTTGAAATAAAAGCTCTAATCTTTTCGATATTTAAAGAGAAAATGACACCAACTACAATTCCTGAAATAGTGGCTGTCAATCCTATCAAAAATCCTGTTAAAAAAAATGATTTTTTAATTGATCTATTACTTAAACCTAAAGTTTTCAAAATTGCGATTTCTTTTGTCTTGTTTTTTATTAAAATTGTTAATCCAGAAATTATATTAAAAGCAGCTACAATTAATATTAGTGTTAAGATTACAAACATCACATTTCTTTCTACTTTCAGTGCACTAAAAAGAGATTTATTTAAATCAGTCCATGAATATATAAAATAATTTGTATTTAATTTTTGTATCTCTTTTTTATAAACTTCTGCTTTCATTGGATCTTTTAAATAAATTTCTAAATTTTGATCGTTTTCTTCTTTGTCAAATATTGATAATGCATCTGATAAATTTAAAAAAACAAAATTTTGATCAAATTCATAAAAACCTGTCCTAAAAATACCTGCGATAGTCAGTGTCTCTTGCTTAGGGAATCCCCCAAAGGGAGTACTTATAAATGCTGAGGACATTAAGTTAATTTTATCTCCAACTTCTAGATTTAAGTTAAAAGCTAATTCTGCACCAATAAATACCGTATCCTTAACAAATTTGTTTAAATTACCATTTAAAATATTATTTTTTAAAAAATTAACATTTTGATTTTCTTTTAAACTTATACCTTTAATAATAATACCTTTAGCGTTATCGTTATTCATCACAACACCTTCGCCTGAAAAAGTTTTTGATATACTAATTTCTTCAAATTTTTTTTTAAGTTTTTCCTCAAAACTTTTTTCAATTTTAAAACTATTAGACTCAATTACAATATGTGGATTTAAACCTAGAATTTTTTTAGTTAGGTCAGTCTTGAACCCATTCATTACTGACATAACAATTATTAAAATTGCTACTCCGAGCATTATGCCAAGAAAAGAAAAGATAGAAATTACCTTTAAAAATCCCTCCTTTTTTTTTGGACGTAAATTTCTTATTGAAATCAATCTTTCTGCTTGAGTAAACAATTTATTTTTTTTTAAGTTTTAACTTAATGCTTTCCAAACTTAAAACTTCACTCTTTAAGTTGAGTTCTTTAAATTCGAACTTATCTTGTTCTGATTTAGAACCTATTATTATTTGATAAGGAATACCTATTAAGTCATGTTTTTTAAATTTATTAGACATATTTTCATCTACATCGTCTAACAATACGTCAATATTTTGTTTTTTTAATTCTTTGTAGATTTTTTCAGCTTTTTGAAGGTTTTTTTTATCATTTTTATTAATACTAGGAATGATCACTATATCAAACGGTGATATTGGTTTAGGCCATTTCATAACGTTATTATTGTAATTTGCTTCTATTGTCGCTCCCACTAATCGAGAAATTCCTATCCCATACGAGCCCATTTTTACGGTAACTTTTTTACCGTCTTGAGTATCGATTAGACAATTTAGTGGTTTAGAGTACTTATCACTAAAATAAAAAATATGGCCCACTTCAATTCCTTTTGTCTTTATTCGATTTTCTTTTTTTACTTTTCCATTAAAATCTCTCTCATTATATTTTTCGTCTGTCACTGCGTAAATTGAAGAGAAGTCTTCTCGCATTTTTTGTAACGATACATCAGAAAAATCGTATTTATCTAAATCTATTTCAAAGATTTTCTTATCTGCGTATATCTGACTTTCACCTGTTTCTGCTAAAATTACAAATTCGTGAGATAGGTCCCCACCAATTGGGCCCGTATCTGCTGACATAGGAATTGCTTTGAGTCCAAGACGATTAAATGTTCGTATGTAAGAGTAAAACATTTTATTATAAGATTTTTTTGCATCTTCATCATTTAAATCAAATGAGTAAGCATCTTTCATAAAAAATTCTCTGCATCTCATAACTCCAAATCTTGGTCTTATTTCATCTCTAAATTTCCATTGAATGTGATAGAGAATTTGAGGAAGAGATTTATAGGATTTTACACTAGACCTAAATATGTCTGTTATCAATTCTTCATTTGTCGGGCCATATAACATCTCTCGCCCTTGCCTATCTTTTATTCTAAGCATTTCTTCACCATAGTCTTCATATCTTCCACTTTCTTTCCATAGCTCGGATGACTGGATCGTTGGCATGAGCATTTCTTGAGCTCCGATGGCGTTTTGTTCTTCTCTTACGATTTGTTCAATTTTTTTCATAACTTTATATCCCATTGGCAACCATGAATAGATTCCAGCTGCAGATTGTTTGATCATTCCTGCTCTTAACATTAGCTGATGAGATTTAATTTTAGCTTCTGAAGGTAGATCTTTTATAATTGGGATAAATAATTTAGATAAGTACATTATTGTAAAAAATTCCTTAAATTTAAGAAACCATTGTTTACCAGATAATATATCATAATAAATAGTATTGATGTAATTATAGTTGTTATCAAAAATTTTTTACCTATTTTCGGGTTTTTTGGAGCTCCTGGATCATTGCCCCCAAAACTGTCTTTAAATATTTCTTTGTTAGATTGAATTCCTACAGGCAAAATTGAAAAAAAGACTATCCACCAAATCATAACATAAACTATTATTGAACCAGTTATACCCATTAAATTCTAGCAATATTAATATTAGTAAAAGGCTTTTTGCCTGTTTTATCTTTAACAATTTTTCTGCAATTTTGCTTGATCGTTTCAACTAAATTTTTTTCTTGATTTTTGCTCGATAAAGAAAATGTTTTGCAAATATTAAAAATCTCATCTTCCATATCGAAAATATAATTTTCCATTTCAGCATTTTCTGGAATCCCTCTTAAAGAAATTATAGGCTTTTTGATTTTGCCATTGTTTGAGATAATTAATGTAATTTCTAAATATCCATTTAAAGCTAAATTTTTTCTATCTTTTATTGACCTAGAGTCTGCATCGACTCCGAGATTACCATCTAAATATAATCTTCCGGATGGGGCTTTATCAATTATCTCTGGCTTATCCCCAGGGAGAATTTTAATTATATCGCCATTTTCAATTAATAAAGTTTTAGGTATTTGCATTTCTTTTGCAAACGCTACGTGTTCTTTCATGTGTCTATGTTCGCCATGAACAGGAATTATACATCTTGGTTTTACCCATTTATACATATCTTTTAAATCATCTCTATTTGGATGGCCCGATACATGAACAAATGCATTTTCTTCAGTTATAATTTCTATATCGTTTCGTACAATTAGATTTTGTAATTGATAAAGCTTTTTTTCATTTCCAGGAATAATCTTTGATGAGAATATAACACAATCACCTTCTTCAATAAAAACTTCTGGGTGAACGCCATTTACAATTCTATTCATTGCTCCCATTGGTTCTCCTTGGCTGCCTGTAGCTAAATATAAGATTTTATCTCTAGACATATTATTTGCATCCTTTGGCTCTATTGGTTCAATTAAGTTACCCAAATAACCACATTTTTTTGCTGCTTTATAAATTCTTTGCATTGAGCGTCCTACTAGACATAACGATCTGTTAGTTTTTTTTGCACAGAAAAAAATAGATTCCATCCTAGCGACATTAGAAGCAAAAGATGTAACCAAAATTCTTTTGGATTTAGTTTCCATTATTTTTAATAAACTATCTCTCACGTCGGACTCTGAACCTGCGCGACCTGGATCAAAAACATTTGTAGAGTCACAAATCATGACGGAAACACCTTTTTGTCCAATTTTTTTTAATTTTTCTTCATCTATTTTTCCACCTATTAATGGATTCGGATCTATTTTCCAATCACCGGTATGTAGAATTGTCCCTAAAGGGGTAGTAATGCTCAATCCATTAGGTTCTAATATTGAATGAGTTAAAGTAACAAAATCAATTTCAAACGAACCTAATTTAATTTTAGCATTTAAAGGAACTATGTTTAGATATTTTGAAATATCAATTTTTTTCTCTTTAAATTTCTCCTGAATTAATACAGCGGTAAAAGGCGTGGCATATATTTTACATTTTAGATCAGGCCAAATATGTGCAACTGACCCGATGTGATCTTCGTGTGCATGAGTAAGTATTATACCCAGTAGATCATCTTTTTTTTCAATTATGAATCCAGCGTCTGGAATTATTAAATCTATACCTGGTATGGAGTCGTCTGCAAATGTAACACCCATATCAACAATTATCCATTTTTGATTTTTTTCATTTCCATAAGCATAAAGATTCATGTTCATGCCTATTTCTCCTGATCCACCCAAAGGGCAAAAAATTAATTCATCTTTTTTCATAATTCTTTAAGAATTTTTGCAATTCCTTTTATTGTAATATTTTGGTCAATTAAAACTTTTCTTTTGTGTATATGTCTTTTAAATAACTTAGCATGACCACCTGTTAAAATAATTTTATAATTAATATTAGATTTCAAAGATATTTTTTTAATTATGTTATTTATTAAACCCTCATATCCCCAAATAAATCCTGCGTTGAGGGCCTCTTTAGTATTTTTACCGTAATCTTTTTGTGAATTTTTCAATTTTAACAAAGGTAATAAGGCTGTAGCTTTGTTTAAATTTAAAATAGATAAGTTTATACCAGGAGAAATCACTCCACCCTCATATACGCCATTCTTAACAATATCAAATGTAGTTGCTGTACCAAAATCAATTATGATACTATTCTTAAAATTTAATGATCCGATAGCGTTTGATATTCTATCCGAACCTAATTGATTATAGTTTTTAATATTTATCTTAATTATCTTTCTTATATTAGTTTCCTTGATTTCAATAACTTTAAATTTTTTAATTTGTAAATTTTTTTTTATAATTTTAAACGCTTTAGGTACAACGCTAGAGAAAATGACTTTATTATTTAAAATTTTTCTATTAAAATTTTTTAAAAAACTAATTTCGAACTTTCTATTAAATATCTTTTTTGTTTCCAAATTATATGTCTTTTTGATCTTAAAGCTGCTGCTTAAAATTGATAGTTTAATAAATGTATTTCCTATATCACCAACTAAATAATTCATTTGTATTTTCTTTTTAAATCTAAAAATTTAAATGTTTTCACATCTTTTATAAATTTTTCATACATTTTTTTAAAATCCTTTAAAATTCTTTCATTATCTACTTTTTTTTTTGTAAAATCTTGCATAGAGGTTGTTTTATAATTTTTTATGTTGGGAGAAGCGGATGTATTAATGCCAACGCCTATAATTAAAAACTCTTTATCTTTAAATTTAATGAATTCTTGCAATATTCCACACACCTTTTTTTTTTCAATCAATAAATCGTTTGGCCACTTTATACTTATTCTATTAAGTAAATATTTTGACAAAATTTTTCTTATCAAATATGCATTTAATAAAGCATATTGTTTAAAATTAATCTTTTTAGAATCTATTATTAATAAGATTGATAAAAATATGTTTCCTTTTAATGAAATCCATTTCTTTCCCATTGTACCTCTTCCTTTTGTCTGTTTTTTTGAAAAAATTAAAGTAGGTGTTGAAATATTTTTTTTTATAAGTTTATGAGCTATATCGTTTGTACTTTTAACAGTCTTAAATTTTTCTAATCTTATTTTCATTGGACAAATAAAGTATTAACTATGTTATTTAAAAAGGATGGATATAGAAAAAAAGATATTAAAATACTGCAGCTTATTAAAACAGTAATTTGAGCAATTTTATTTTTTATTGGATCAAAGATGATAGAGCTGTCGTCAAAATAAATTGTCTTAATAACTTTTAAATAGTAAAAAGCGGATATCACAGTTGTAAGTAATCCAACAATAGCTAAAACATACATTTCTTGCTCAAGCACTGCAGCAAATATATAAAATTTTGCAAAAAAACCTGCTAATGGTGGAATCCCCGCCAAAGAAAATAAAATGATTAAAAAAGAAAAAGCTAAAATTGGATGTTTTTTTGAAATTCCGGATAGATCTGAAATATTTTCCCTATATTCTCCATCTTTTTTCATTAAATATAAACAAGAGAATGCTCCGATATTCATTACTACGTAAATTGTTATATAGACGATTGTGCTTTCATAACCAGGTAAGACTCCTGTTGCTACTCCAGCTAAAGCGTATCCGATATGGCCTATTGAACTGTAAGCTAAAAGTCTCTTAATATTTTTTTGCACGATTGCGGCAACTGCTCCCAAAATCATTGAAGCGATGGAAATAAAGATAATAATTGATTGCCATTCGAATAAAATATTTTTAAAAGGTATAAGCATAAATTTGATTAATAAAGCTAAACCTGCAACTTTTGGAACTACCGCAAAGAAACTGGTTATAGAAGTTGGTGCTCCCTCATAAACATCTGGTGTCCACATATGAAAAGGAACAGCCGAAACTTTAAATGCTAATCCAACTAATATAAATACCATTGCGAAAATTGAACCTGTGTTTTCTTTATTTAGTTGATCTGCAATTTGTTCAAAATTTGTTGTTCCTGTAAATCCATATAGTAAAGAACAACCGTATAGTAAAAGTCCTGAAGATAATGCGCTTAGCACAAAGTATTTTAATCCTGACTCAGTTGATCTTGTATTATCTCGATCAATTGAAGCTAAGATGTATAATGCTAATGATTGCATCTCAAGACCTAAGTAAAATAAAATTAAGTCATTTGAGCTTAACATAAAAAACATGCCTAAAATTGAAATCAGTATAATTATAGGGTATTCAAATTTATTTATTTTATTGTCAAAAATAAAAGCTTTTGATGAATTTAAAACAAACAATGTAGAAATAAGAATTAAAACTTTAAAAAAGTTTGAAAAATTATCTCTAATAAAACTTTCTAAAAATATTTTTTCTGCATTGTTTGGGCTATTTAATATTATCGCGATAGTGATTAATATAATCGCCGTCGTTAAATTAAAAACTAAACTAAAACTATTTCTTACAAAAACACCGATCATTAAAATTCCGAAAATCGATAAAGTTAAGAAAACTTCAGGTAACATTATATTTAAATTCAAAATCATTTATTTGCTATACTTATGTTTATAATCGATTGCTCATAATTATTTATCAAATTATCAACTGACACATTTAAGGTTTCAATTAAAGGCGTGGGATAAAATCCAAAGAAAACTACAAAAAAAGCAAGCGAAGTTAACATAAAAATTTCTAATCTATTTGTATCCTTTAAAGATTTTATATCTTCGTTAATTACTTTGCCAAATATAACTCTTTTTGTTAACCAGAGCATGTAAGCTGCCCCTAAAACAACACCAACGGTTGCTAAAATTGCAAAAAGATAATTTTTTTGAAAAGCACCAGTCAAAATTAAAAATTCACCTAAAAAGCCAGTTGTCCCAGGTAGTCCAAGAGCTGCTAAAGCAAAAACTAAGAATAAAAAAGAATACTTTGGTAAATATGTTACCAGCCCTCCATATTTGCTTATCAACCTTGAATGTAACCTGTCGTAAACTACTCCTACACATAGAAATAACGCTGCGGATATCAAGCCATGGCTGATCATTTGATAAATGCTACCTTCTATTCCTTGTTTCGTTAGTGTGAATATTCCTAAAGTAACATAACCCATATGTGCAACAGAAGAATATGCTATTAACTTCTTCATATCGTCTTGCATAAGAGCAACTAGAGATGTGTAGATAATTGCAATTATACTTAAAGTGAAAACTAACGGTGTAAAAAATTCTGAAGCAAACGGGAACATTGGTATTGAAAATCTCAAAAAACCGTATCCTGCCATTTTTAAAAGTATAGCAGCTAATATAACAGAGCCAGCCGTGGGAGCTTCAACATGTGCATCTGGAAGCCAAGTGTGAACTGGCCACATAGGAGTTTTGACAGCAAAAGAACTAAAGAATGCTAACCATAATAAATTTTGATAATCTTTAGGAATTTTTATTTCATAAATCGATGTAATATCAGTAGTCCCTGTCAACCAGTAAATAACGATGATTGCAACAAGCATGAGAACTGATCCTAATAAAGTAAAAAGAAAAAATTTAAATGCTGAGTAAACTCTTTTTGGTCCACCCCATACACCTATTATTAAAAACATAGGTATTAATCCTGCTTCAAAGAATAAGTAGAATATAACTAAATCTAAAGAACAAAAAACTCCTATGATGAATGTTTCTAAAACTAATATCGCAATTAGAAATTCTTTAATTCTATCTTTTACACTGTTAATACAAGAGATTATACAAATTGGAGTGATAAAGGTTGTTAAAACAATAAAAAGAATTGAGATTCCATCTACACCTAATTTAAATTTAATAAAATTATTTATCCATGATTTTTCTTCAATAAATTGAAATTCTGAGGAACTTAAGTCCATAGAGTACCAAAGAAATAAAGATAATAATAAAGTTGCAATGCTTCCAAAAAGAGAAATATAGATTGAACTAAAATTATTTTTTTGATCTTTGGATAAAAAGATAAATAGAGAGCTAATAATTGGCAGAAATATAAGTGTTGATAATATCGGAAAATTCATATTAGTTTATAATTAAATAAGTTAATAAAATAGATAGTCCAATTAACATCACAAACGCATAATCATAAATAAAACCAGTTTGAAATTTTCCAGCTTTATTCGAAACAAATTTAACTAATTTTGAAATTCCATCAGGACCAAATCTATCAATTGTTCCTAAGTCACCTTTTTTCCAAAAGAAAGAGCCAATCTTTTTTAGAGGAGCTACGATAATGACATCATATAGCTCGTCAATATACCATTTGTTTAATAAAAAATTGTATAAAGGTAAGTTGGTATTTTTAAAACTATCTAAAATTTTCGTATTAGAGATGAAATAATAATAAGACAACGGTATCGCTAAAACTACTAAACAAGGCGTAAGCAATAAAAACCAAATTGGGATATCATCGTGTTTAATTTCCTCAAGAAAAAATACCGATGTCTTCCAGAAATCATTGCTATGGTGACCAATTAAAATTTCTTTAAAAAGGAATCCACAAAAAATAGCACCAATAGCTAAAAAAAATAATGGTAGTAACATAACTAGTGGTGACTCGTGAGTTTCTTTTATTGATAAGGTTTTATTATTGTAATCACCATGAAATGTTTTAAAGAATAGTCTCCAAGAATATATAGATGTTAGAAATGCTGTTGAAATGCCTATGATAGCTGCATAGTTTCCTAACAACGAATTACTCAAATAAGCAAACTCTATAATTGCATCTTTTGAATAAAAACCAGATAAAAAAGGGAAACCTGTTAATGCCAAAGTTCCAATAAGCATAAAGACATAGGTAAAAGGAAGTTTTTTTCTGACTCCGCCCATGTTCCTTATATCTTGCTCGTCTTTAAAAGCATGTATCACTGAACCTGATCCTAAAAATAATAATGCTTTAAAAAAAGCATGTGTAAATAAATGAAACATTGCAACATGATAAGCCCCTACACCTGCAGCAAAAAACATGTAACCTAATTGACTACAAGTTGAGTAAGCAACAATCTTTTTTATATCATTTTGAACAAGCGCTACCGAGGCTGCAAATATTGCTGTAATCATCCCAACAATCGTCACTAAATTCAATGCTGTTTGTGAGAACTCAAATAAAGGTGAACATCTTACTACAAGGAATACTCCTGCTGTTACCATTGTGGCTGCATGGATTAAAGCTGAAACAGGTGTTGGACCTTCCATTGCATCTGGAAGCCAGGTATGTAACAAAAATTGAGCTGATTTTCCCATTGCTCCAATAAATAAAAAGATACAAATTAGAGTTATTAAGCTTGATTCAAATCCGAAAAATGAAATTTTTTTATCTATAAATTGAGGTGTTAATTGAAAGACTTCATCGAAATTAATTGTACCAAAATAATAAAAAATTATAAAAATACCAATAGCTAACCCAAAATCACCTACTCGATTGACAATAAATGCTTTTATTGCGGCATTGTTCGCTGTTTCTCTTTTATACCAAAATCCAATTAGTAAATATGAACATAAGCCAACACCTTCCCAGCCAAAAAATAATTGTAAAAAATTATCTGAAACAACAAGAGCTAACATTGAAAAAGTGAAAAGTGAAAGATAAGACATAAACCGAGGTTTATGAGGATCATGACTCATATAGCCAATGGAATAAATATGCACCAAAGCTGAAATTAAAGTTACAACAACTAGCATAATTGAACTTAGTGGATCTATATTGATAGACCAATTTGCTTTAAATGCTCCTGAACTTATCCATTCAAAAATTTTGTAATTTCCATAAATATCATTATTAATTCCTTTGTAAAAAACAAATACTGATAAAACTGCTGATACACTTATAAAAAAACTAGTGATAATTTCTGAAAAATACCTTGTAGTCGATCTACCTAGGTAGCCAACTATAGCTCCAAGTAATGGAAGAAAAATTATTGCGTATTCCATTTATCCTTTCATTCCATGAATATCTTCAACCCGAATTGATCCTCGATTTCTGTAGTAAACCACTATAATTGCTAGTCCTATAGCTGCTTCTGCTGCTGCAACAGTCAAAATAAGCATAGTAAAAATTTGTCCAACAATATCTCCTGAGAAAATAGAAAATGATATTAGATTTATATTTACTGAAAGAAGTATTAGTTCTATTGACATCAATATAACGATAACGTTCTTTCTATTAAGAAAAATTCCCATGACCCCTAAGAAAAATATAATTGCTCCCAGTGACAAATAGTGACCTAAACCTATTTCAATCATCTATTTTTACTCCTTTGTTAGACTCGACTTTTAATAATTGTACAGAGGACTCCGGATCTCTTGATATTTGTTTAAAATAGTTTTGTTTTTTCACCCCTGATCTTTTTCTAAAAGTAAGCAATATAGCGCCAATCATTGATAAAAGTAGAATAACACCAGCTATTTGAAAATATAAAATATAGTCAGTGTACATAACTAATCCTAATTGATGAGTATTAGAAATATTTGAAATCTCAAGCGTGCTACTGTTCATTAAGTTGTCTTTTTGCTTCCATCCTCCTACAACTACAAGTAATTCTAAAAAAATTAATACACTTACAATTAATCCCGTGGGAATATGTGTTGATTTTTTTCCAATAAACCAAGATTGTTTTTGTTCTGCTACGTTTAACATCATTACAACAAATAAAAACAATACTGCTACGGCACCAACATAAACAATAAGAATAATCATGCCTAAGAATTCAGCACCTACCATTATGAATAAACAACCGACTGAAATAAAATCCAAAATTAAAAAAAATACTGAATTTACTGTATTCCTAGATGTAATTACCATTAGGGAGGAAAATATCGCTATTATTGAAAAAAAATAAAAAAATAAAGTATGAGTTAGCATTTATCTGTAGGGTTTATCTAACTTTATATTTTTAGCTAGAACTGACTCCCATCTATCTCCGTTATCTAATAATTTCTGTTTATTATAATAAAGTTCCTCTCTTGTTTCTGTTGCAAACTCAAAATTTGGACCTTGAACTATCGCATCAACTGGGCAAGACTCTTGGCATAAACCACAATAAATACATTTCAACATATCGATATCATATCTTGTTGTTTTTCTACTGCCATCTGACCTTTCAGTAGACTCTATGGTAATCGCTTGAGCCGGACAGACTGCTTCACATAATTTGCAAGCGATACATCTCTCTTCACCATTAGGATATCTTCTTAAAGCATGTTCACCCCTCATTCGTGGACTGATTGAACCTTTTTCGAATGGATAGTTTATTGTTTTTGATTTTTTAAAAATTTCTTTAACGGCCATAATTAAACCTTTGATAAACTCTATTAGAAAAATCGTTTTTAATATTCTGTTAATGCTCATTAAAAGTTTCCATTTGGCAATTTGTTAAAATAAAATAAAAAACTCGCTGTTAAAACCAAATATATTAAAGAAAAAGGTAAAAAGATTTTCCATCCTAATCTCATAAGTTGGTCATATCTATACCTTGGAACAATGGCTTTGATTAAAGCAAATAGTAAAAATAAAAATAATATTTTTAATATCATCCATAATGGAGCTGGTATTAAATTAATAGGATAAACGTCTAAAATAGGAAGCCACCCTCCTAAAAATAATATTGAACCCATAGCACACATTAATAAAATATTCGCATATTCACCTAACCAAAACATTGCATACATCATTCCAGAGTACTCTGTTTGGTAGCCAGCAACTAATTCGGCCTCTGCTTCCGGTAAATCAAACGGGGGTCTATTTGTTTCAGCTAATGCTGATATAAAAAAAATTACAAACATTGGAAATAAAGGAATTACATACCATAAGTCTTTTTGAGCTAATACGATGTCTTTCAAATTTAATGAACCTACGCAAAGAAGAACGTTAATTATAATTATGCCAATTGAAACTTCGTACGAAACCATTTGAGCTGCGGACCTAATTGCTCCTAAAAATGGATATTTTGAGTTTGAGGCCCAACCACCCATTATAATTCCGTAAACTCCAAGAGATGATATAGCAAATAAATATAAAATTCCTACATTGATATCTGCTAAAACAATTTGCTCACTTATTGGGATAACTGCCCAAGCTACTAGTGCTAAAGTCATTGTGACAATAGGAGCTAAAATGAAAACAACTTTATTCGCACTAGCAGGTATAATTATCTCTTTAAATATATATTTTAATGCATCAGCTATAGTTTGAAAAAGTCCGAAAGGCCCAACAACATTAGGTCCCTTTCTTTTTTGGACTAAACCCCAAACTCTTCTATCAAGCCAAACTATCATTGCTACCGATACTAACATCGGTACCAATAAAAAAACTATTTTATATAACTCGTTTCCTAAAATTTGAAAATATTCTAACATTAATCTGTAGTTCCAGTCTTTTTTAAATTTTGTCTTATTTGTCTGCACTCGCTCATTGTCTTTGATGAACGTGAAATAGAATTTGAAAAATAATAGTCCAAATATTTTATATTGATATCTTCACTAACAAACTCTGTTTTTATTTTATCGTCTAAAACTTTTTTAAATTCAGGAAGTTCATTAATCTTAGAAAAATTTTGGATTGAATTTAAAGACTCTTTTCTCAATAAATCAAATTTTAAAAGTTCACTTTTATTTCCTAATTTTTGTATTAGAATATTAAAAATTCTCCAGTCTTCTTTAGCTTCACCAATAGGGTATGAGGCTTTTTTTGACTCTTGAACTCTGCCCTCTAAATTTTCATAAAGACCATTTTGCTCAGTAAAAGTAGCGCTTGGTAAAATCACGTCAGCTATTTCTGCACCTCTATCTCCGTGACTCCCTTGATAAACTATGAATTCATTTTCTTTTTTTATTTGTAAATTATCTGAACCGAGTAAATATAAAAATTTAAATTTATTTGTACTTAATTTTTCAAAAAAAGTGTAATCATCTCCTTTGTTTTTTATGATATTTAGATCGATCAATCCCACTGTTGAAGCGTTTTGAATTAAGATATTTAAAGCATTCCAATCTTTATTTATGTAATTGTTTGTATTTAAAAAATTTTTTAATTCTTCAAAAATATATTTACCGCTTTTAGTTTCTAAAGCTGACTCACCAATAATTACTATGGGTTTCTTTGCTGAAAGTAATTTTTTACAAAATTCTCCCTCTTTGTTAATAATTTTTCTAATCTCGTCAGTTTTAGATCCAATAATCTTATAATTATAAGTAAGGTCTCCTGGATCACCAATTGAATAAATTGGTGTGTTGTTAGTCACTTTTGCTTTTCTTATTCTTGCATTAAGCATTGTTGCTTCGTGTCTAGGGTTGGTTCCAATTAAAAGTATCAAGTCTGACTCTTCAATACCTTTTATTGAAGAATTAAAAATATAATTCATTTTTTCGCTTGGATTAATATAAAATTTTTTTTCTCTAAATTCTAAATTGTCACTTTTTAAAATTTTAAATAGTTTTTTAAAGCCTGTGGTGTTTTCTAAGCTAACCATATCTCCTATATGTCCAGCTATATCTTCGGATTTAGTATTTTTGATCTTTTCTAGTATGATGTTAATTGCTTCTTCCCAACTTGCTTTTTGGAATTTATTATTTTTTTTAACGTAAGGAGTATCTAGTCTTTGTTTTAAAAGACCATCGCACGAATATCTTGTTTTATCAGAAATCCATTCTTCGTTTATGTCATTGTTGAGACGTGGTAATATCCTTTTTACCTCCCAATTATAAGTATCGACTCTAATATTTGATCCAACTGCATCCATCACATCAATGGTTTCGGTTTTTTTAAGCTCCCATGGTCTAGCTTCAAAAGCGTAAGGCTTTGATGTTAAAGCTCCCACTGGGCAAAGATCGATTACATTAGCAGAAAGCTCTGACTCCATAGATTTTTCTAAATAAGTTGTGATTTCCATGTCTTCCCCTCTTCCGATGGCACCAATTTCTGGAACTCCAGCAACCTCAGTCGCAAATCTTACACACCTAGTGCAGTGAATACATCTAGTCATCTGAGTTTTTATTAAAGGACCCATATATTTTTCTTTAACTGTTCTTTTATTTTCAACAAATCTTGATTTATCTACTCCATAATACAAAGACTGATCTTGTAGATCGCATTCTCCACCTTGATCACAAACAGGACAATCTAAGGGATGATTAGCTAATAAAAATTCCATAACTCCTTTTCTTGCTTTTTCTACAAAAGGTGTATTTGTTTTAATATTCATTCCTTCGGTCGCTGGCATGGCACAAGAAGCGATTGGTTTTGCTGATTTTTCCATTTCTACAAGACACATCCTGCAATTTCCTGCTATTGATAATTTTTCATGGTAACAAAATCTTGGTATTTCTACATCAGCCAACTCACAAGCTTGAAGAACTGTCATTCCTTTTTCAAATTCTATTTCTTTACCATTAATCGTAATTTTAGGCATTTTTGTTTTCCAATAAGTGTTGATCTACCAAATAAGGATTGTTAATTTTTTTCTTTATCAAAGGCTCTTCTCTACATCTGCTTTCTATTTCTTTTCTAAAATGTCTTAATAATCCTTGTACTGGCCAAGCTGACCCCTCACCAAAAGCACAAATTGTATGTCCTTCAATTTGTTTTGTTACGTCAGATAATAAATCTATATCACTTAAAGTTGCTTTTCTTTTTTCTACGCGATCAAGTATTCTCCACATCCATCCTGCTCCCTCTCTACAAGGAGTGCATTGTCCACAACTTTCATGTTTATAAAATCTTGCAATTCTAGCCATGCATGCAACAATATCTTGTTGTTTATTAATTACGACTATTCCAGCCGTCCCTAAACCACTCTTATTTTCAATTAAAGAGTCAAAATCCATAGTAATAGTTTCACATATTTTTTTTGGTAACAATGGCATAGATGATCCACCTGGAATTACAGCTTGAAGATTATCCCAACCACCGATTACTCCACCAGCATGTTTCTCGATTAATTCTCTCAAAGGTATTCCCATTTCTTCTTCAACATTACATGGTGAGTTCACATTGCCTGATATACAAAATATTTTTGTACCTGTATTTTTTGGTTTACCGATTGAAGCAAACCATTTTCCACCTTTTCTTAAAATTGTAGGAACAACTGCAATAGTTTCAACATTATTAACTATTGTTGGGCAACCATATAATCCTACTAAGGCTGGAAATGGTGGTTTTAATCTTGGTTGACCTTTATTTCCTTCTATACTTTCTAATAACGCTGTTTCTTCACCACATATGTATGCTCCAGCTCCGTAGTGTATATGTATATCGAAATCCCATTCAGAACCGCATGCATTTTTACCTAAATAGTTTTTTTCATAAGCTTGATTTATTGCCTCCTGTAATCTCTGTCCTTCTTTTAGATATTCACCTCTTATATATATGTAACAAACATGCGCATTAACCGCGTAGCCAGCAATTAAGCATCCCTCAATTAATTTTTGAGGTTCAAATCGTAAAATATCTCTGTCTTTACAAGTTCCAGGTTCAGACTCGTCAGCATTTATCACTAAATAATGAGGCCTAGATCCCACTTCTTTCGGAGCAAAAGACCATTTAAGACCAGTTGAAAAACCTGCTCCACCTCTACCCCTTAATTCAGAAGCTTTAACCTCATTAATTATCCAATCTCTTCCTTTAGAGATAATACTTTTAGTATCTTTCCAGTCATCTCTTTCAACAGCTTTATCAATTTCCCAACCAAATTGATTATAAAGATTTTTAAAAATTTTATCTTCAGGTTTAAGCATGCTTGTCTCCATCGTATAATCTTTTTTCAGGTGCAGTGCTTTTGCGACCTCTAAAAGATTTTGGTTTTAGCGGTTTGTTTTTTATTAATGAGTCTAAAATTTCTATAGTACTTTTTTCATCAAGATCTTCATAGTAATCGTCATTAATTTGTATCATTGGAGCATTTACACAAGCGCCTAAACATTCTACCTCCATCCATGAGCAATTCCCATTTTGTGAAACTTCATTTTCATTAGGTGAAATTTTTTCTTTACATAATTTTACAATTTTATCTGCTCCACGAATTAAACAAGGAGTTGTTGTGCAAACTTGAACAAAGTGTTTTCCAACTGGCGCCAAATTATACATAGTATAAAATGTTGCTATCTCGTAAACTGAAATATAGGGCATTGATAAATAATTTGCTATATATTTCATTGCCGCTAAAGGTACCCAATTATTGTTTTGTCTTTGAGCAAGATATAAAAAAGGCATTACGGCGCTTTTTTTATTTTTTTGAGGATATATTTTTAAAATTTCTTCAGCTTTTTTAATATTTTCATCAGAAAATTTAAAATCTTTTGGCTGATCATCATGAACTTTTTTCAAACTCATCTGTCCACCTCTCCAAACACAATGTCTAATGAACCCAATATAGCTGGAACATCAGCTAGCATATGACCACGAATTAAGTAGTCCATTGCTTGTAAATGTGAAAAACCTGGGGCTCTAATCTTGCATCTATATGGCTTATTACTTCCATCTGAAATTAAATAAACACCAAATTCACCTTTTGGAGCCTCAACTGCAGTATAAACGTTGCCTTTAGGAACTCTATATCCTTCGGTAAACAATTTAAAATGATGTATTAATGCTTCCATTGATTGTTTCAGATCTTCTCTTTTAGGAGGAGTAATTTTTCCATCGATTGATAGCACAGGTCCTTTAGGTATCCTCTCAATACATTGTAAAATAATTTTAACACTTTCTCTCATTTCTTCTATTCTGCAAAGATACCGATCATAACAATCTCCATTTTTTCCAACTGGAATTTTAAAATCTAAATCATTGTAAATTTCGTACGGTTGAGATCTTCTCAAGTCCCAAGGTATTCCAGAACCTCGCAGCATGACACCGGAAAAACTATGGTCTAAAGCTTCTTGTTTTGATACTATACCAATATCAACATTTCTTTGTTTGAAAATACGGTTATCAGTTAACAAGCCCTCTAAATCATCTATGATTTTTGGAAAAGATCTACAAAATTTTTCTATGTCTTCAATAAGTTTTAAAGGAATGTCTTGATGAACGCCTCCCGTTCTAAAATAATTAGCATGTAATCTAGAACCTGATGCTCTTTCATAAAAAGTCATTAAAGTTTCTCTTTCTTCAAAACCCCATAATGAGGGAGTCAAAGCACCAACATCTAATGCTTGTGTTGTTACATTTAGTATATGGCTTAAAATTCTTCCAATTTCACAAAAAATTACTCGAATGTATTTTCCACGGATTGGAACTTCAACTTTGAGTAATTTTTCTGCGGCTAAAGCAAAAGCATGCTCTTGATTCATTGGAGCAACATAGTCTAACCTATCAAAGTATGGTAAAGCTTGAGTGTAAGTTTTTTGCTCTATTAGTTTTTCTGTTCCTCTATGAAGTAATCCGATATGTGGATCTGCTTTTTCAACGACTTCACCGTCGAGTTCCAAAATCAGTCTTAAAACTCCATGCGCAGCTGGATGCTGAGGACCAAAATTTAAGTTCATTGTTTTAGTTTTTTTTTTCATTTTTTTTCGTAGCCTTTAAATCTTTAATATAATTAGTTCCCTCCCAAGGACTTTCAAAATCAAAATTACGGTAATTCTGTTCTAGTTTGACTGGTTCATAGACAACTTTTTTTTCTTTCTCGCTATACCTAACTTCATTAAATCCAGTTAGCGGAAAATCTTTTCTAAGGGGGTGTCCTTTAAAACCATAATCTGTCAAAATTCTTCTAAGATCTGGATGATTTTTAAATTTAATTCCATACATATCAAATACTTCTCTCTCCATCCAATTTGCAGAAGGAAAAATCTTAGTAATAGATTGAATGGTTTGATTCAAACTAAACCTAATTAGTATTTTTATTCTGATATTGTTTTCATGAGATAGTAGAAGATAAATTAGATTAAATCTCTTTTCATCTTCTGGATAGTCAACTCCTGCGATATCGATTAACTGCTTAAACTTACATGAATCATTAGATTTTAGAAATTGTAAAACATCGATTAAATCCGTTTCATTAATTTCAATTAATAATTCATCGTTATCAACTTTTGATTTTTGAACTCTGCTTGCTAACTCTGAATTAACAAATTTTTCTAGATTATGAATTTTATTAACTTCCATTTTAATTTATCTTTGTTTTGATCCTTCCCTTCTAATTTTTTTTTGAAGTTGTAAAATTCCATAAAGCAATGCTTCTGCCGATGGAGGGCAGCCTGGAACATAAATATCGACAGGTACGATTTTATCACATCCTCTAACAACAGAATATGAATAATGATAGTAACCACCGCCATTAGCGCAACTTCCCATAGATACGACATATCTTGGTTCTGGCATTTGATCATAAACTTTTCTTAAAGCTGGAGCCATTTTGTTCGTTAGTGTTCCAGCTACTATCATTACATCTGATTGTCTTGGTGAGGCTCTTGGGGCTGCACCAAATCTTTCTAAATCATATCTTGGCATTGAGG
This sequence comes from uncultured Pelagibacteraceae bacterium, assembly GCA_902620585.1. Taxonomy (GTDB): domain Bacteria; phylum Pseudomonadota; class Alphaproteobacteria; order Pelagibacterales; family Pelagibacteraceae; genus Pelagilacustribacter. The sequence continues at coordinate 37,092 of CACNJC010000003.1, forward strand.
TTTGCATCATTTCAACGGCACAACATGCCAGCCCAAAAGTCATCCAATGTAACGATCCTGTTCTAGCCCAATTAATTAAATTATCTGATGAAGTCGTAATAAATCCTTTTTCAGCAAAATCTTTTGCCAACTGTTTAAATTCTTCTGGAATTTGTTTTTCTTGATTGTTTATTTGATTAATTTTTACTCCCATTCTAAGGCTCCCTTTTTCCACTCATAAATAAATCCTATTGTTAATGTTCCTAGAAACACCATCATTGACCAATAACCTAAAGCACCTAAATTTCCTAAAGATATTGCCCATGGGAAAAGAAATGCAATTTCTAAATCGAAAATTATAAATAAAATAGCTACTAAATAAAATCTAACATCAAATTCCATTCTAGAGTCATCAAAAGCCTCGAAACCACATTCATAGGCAGAGAGTTTTTCTGGGTCAGGATTGCTAGGTGAAGCTAAAAAATTTACTAAAATAAATCCTATGCTTAAAAATAAAGCTATAAATAAAAATATTATTATAGATAAGTAATCTGATAAAAAGTTATAAATCATTTTTTTTTATTAATATCTACTTTGATGCTTAAAGCTCAAAGATTCTTATATTAATTGGATTATATATAGCACTTAATATCGAAGTGTACAGCACAAGATGGTAGCAGTTTTTTACCAACAATAATGCTAAAAATTTTGAAGATGAAAATCATTATCAATTAGTGGCGGGAGTGACGGGACTCGAACCCGCGACCTCCTGCGTGACAGGCAGGCGCTCTAACCAAGCTGAGCTACACCCCCACAAAATTTAATGGTGGGCGGTAAAGGACTCGAACCTATGACCCTCTCGGTGTAAACGAGATGCTCTACCAACTGAGCTAACCGCCCCTCTATTAAATAAATCGACATATACAATAAATAATTTATAAAGTAAAAAAGTATTTAAGTTTTAATAAATAGCAGTATTATTGAAATATTATGATTATAACTTGTAATTGCGGTGAAAAGAAATTTACATTACCTGACAATTCTATACCTGTTTCCGGCAGGATGGTGCAGTGTGGTTTTTGTGGTTCAAAATGGAAACAATTTCCTGTCGAAGCAATTAGAAAAAAAGAGACAATCTTATCGCCTGCTGCAAAACAGATAAAAGCAAAACCTATAAGTCCAAGAAAGTCTATAAGCCAAAAAAAACCGATTAAACCGAAAAAAAAAGTTGTTAAAAAAACAAGAGAAATTAATCTATATTCTCCAGAATATCTCGCCAAAAAACATGGCATCAAAATAAAAGACTCTGAACCAAAAGTTTCTAAAGAATCGGTTGATAAAGATAAAGGTTCTTTTGGCTTTTATAGTTCGTTACTTGTTTTTTTTGTATTCGTAATTTTTATTTCTAGAACTTTGTATTTTGCTCAGAGCTTTATTATAACTCTAATTCCAGGTTCAGAATTTTACCTTAGTTACTTTTTTGAAAATATAAAAAATATTTTCGAAATTTGGAAAAATTTAATTGCTAATTATTAACTTCTAATTCTTTAATATTTATAAAATTGTCTGAAAGATTAGTATTATTTTTTTTTATATCCTTATAAAAATTCCAAGCTAAAACAATAAGAGCATTCTTTTTATCTTTAATATAAGATTTATTTTTAATTGGAATTTTTACACCTGGTATAAACTTTTCATGCTTTAATTTATTGTCTTCTACAATAAAATCTATTTCCTTCGAAATTCCGAAAAAGTTCAAAGCGGTGGTAGCTTTCGCTGGCGCTCCATAGCCTATAACTAAATTATTATTATCCCTAATCTTTTTTATATTTTTTCTTACATTTTCTCTAATCTTATAAACTTTTTTTCCAAATTCTTGATAGGTTTTGAACTTTTTGATTCCAAATTTTACTTCCTCTTTAAGCATATTTTTAACACTGTTTTCAATTTTGACTTTTATATCTTTTTTAACGTAAATTCTTATTGAACCACCGTGTGTATCTACTTTTTCAGATTTAAATATTGTTGCTTTAAATTGATTAAAAAAGTTTATTAATGATGTAAGTGACCAATAATTATAGTGTTCATGATAAATATTATCAAAGGTTAGATCTTTTAAGGTATTCAATAAATATTGTACTTCAATTATTATTACGCCTTTTTTACTTAATAATTTTAGCATACATTCTGCCATTTCTTTTAATTTATCGGAGTGTGCAAATACATTTGAAGCCAAAATTAAGTCTGCATTTTTTTTAATTTTTTTAAGATTTTTTATCTCTAAAAAACCATTAAATGTTTTTATTTTATTCTTATTTGCTAATTTAGCTAAATTCTTTGCTGGTTCTATACCTAGTATATTTTTAAACCCAAAATCCTTGAAAGGTTTTAGTGCCACTCCGTCATTACTTCCAATGTCAATAATATAAGATTTTTTTTTGTTTAATCTTAAATCTTTAATGTATTTTTTAGCTGCATTAATAAAGTGACTTCTAAATACTTTTGAAGTTGAAGAAGTGTATAAATAATTTGAGAACATTTTTTTTGGATCTATGGCAACTGAAAGTTGACAGTTGTGGCATTTTTCACAATAATTCATTTCTAAAGGGTATAATTCACATTCTTCTTTAGATTTTCTGAGCAAGTTATTTGCTAAAGGTTGGTAACCTAAAGAAATAACTCTTTTCAAATTTGTATTACCGCAAGATCTACAATCGAATTTATAGTATTTGAGAAGTAAATTTTTTTCTTTTTCGGTTACAAATACATGTTTTATTGTGTGGGTTATTCCGTAATTTTCATGATCTCTCTCTCCTCTTACTAAATTTAAAAAGGTTGTATCTTTTGTAAATACCATTGTGTGTGCAACATTAGGTTTAATAATTGAAAGTTGACCCTCATTTACCACCTGTGTAATTTTTGGAGAGTTTGGATTAATAATATCTTGAAAAATTTCTATTATTTGTCCTTTAGTAAACAAGCATTTTTGCTCTTGTTGAGGATGATAATGGTTAGCTCGTATTGTTCCTTTTTTTGAGTCTATCAAACCTATTAAATTAATAGGTTCAGTTAATTCATGGTTGGTAATTTTTCCTCTATTATCTTTAAACAAATTATCTCCATCTCTAACAAGCTCCAAATCTTTAATTAAGTCTTGTTTAGACCATTTTGAAATCATTTCTTTTATACTTTCATCTAATCCATATAAAAACTTAAATCCTGCATTAAGAATTTTTTTATTTGAGAGAGAAAAACCTAAGTTAGGGACTTCGTCATTTGTTTCTCTTAATGTAACTTTAGGATTGTGTTTTTTGCATATTTCAGCAACTTTTTTTACAGTTATAGTATCTTTTGTTAAATTAAATGTTTCAGAAGTTAAATCCTCTCTCTCTTCCATAAATTTAAAGCACCTAGCTACATCTATTAATGGTACGAGGCTTTTTAATTGTCTGCCTCCTGAAAAGAGTTTAAGAGTACCATTTTGTGATGATATTTTAGAGAATAAATTTGGCATAATATCGATCCTCGCAGTATCAGTCGAATAACCGTAGACAGAGCCTAATCTAAGAATAATGTAATTTTTTCCAGACTCTTTCAGTTGTTGTTCATTTACTGCTTTCGATGATGAATAAGATAAAATTGGCTTAGTATCCTCATGTTCCTTAATGTCAGTTTTAACTTCGTTAACACCTTCGTAGACAACATGAGTTGAAGGAAAAATAATTTTACAATCTTTGTTAATGGCATTTAATATGTTTTCTGTTCCTTTTTCTCCAACTAATTTAATCTTATTATTTTTTTCATCTGTTGCTTCACTTTTGGTTCTTGGGACATCGGTGATGCCTGCCAAATGATGAACAACATCTGCGTCTTTAAAAATTTTGTTTACAAGTCCCTCGTTTAGAATGTCTCCATGTATAAATTCCATGTTCCAATTTCTAATTTGGTTAACTCTTTCTGATATAAATCGATTGTCAAAAACAATGATTTTATGATGCCAACTCACTCCTGAATAAATTTTACACAATTCCGTACCAATGTATCCAAGTCCTCCAGTAATAATGATTTTTTTTACCATAAGACATTTACTTATATTAATTTTTATTATAACTCAATTAACATGAATATCTACGATTGCTTTATGTATTTTGACGAAGACATGATCTTAGATTTAAGGCTCAATTTGCTTGATAAGTACGTAAAAAAATTTGTTATAACTGAGTCAACTTTCCTGCATAGTGGAAATAAAAAAAAATTGAATTTTAATTATAAAAATTTTTCAAAATTTAAAAATAAAATTGAATATATAGTGATAGATCAACCTCCTGAAGATTTAAGAATAATTGATAAGAACGATAATCAAGAAATTAAGAATTCTAAAATGCTTGATAACTCGCTTAAAAGAGAGAATCATCAAAGAAATGGTTTAATAAAAGGACTTAAAGATGCTTATGATGAAGATCTAGTAATTGTTAGTGATGTTGATGAAATACCAAATCTAAAACTATTTAAATATAAAAATAAAATTTCTCTATTTGTTCAAAAAATGTTCTACTATAAATTTAATCTTCAACAACCCAATTTTAAATGGTTAGGTAGTCGAGCTTGTAAAAAAAAAGATTTGAAAAGTTGTCAATGGTTAAGAAATATAAAAGGAAAATCTTATCCATTATGGAGACTTGATACTTTTTTCTCTAAGAAAAAATATATGAATATTGATTTTATTGAGGATGGTGGTTGGCATTTCACATGTATAAAAAATCCTAAAGACCTTCATTATAAATTATCAAATTTTCTCCATCATGTAGAATACGAAGAGAGTGGTATTAAAGTTGATGAAGTGGAAAACTTAGTCAATCAGAAAAAAATTTTGTATGATCATAAAGCAGATATGAGGGCCAAAAAATATACAGGGGGAAGTAGTTTGCAAAAAGTTCCTTTTGAAGTTTTGCCTGAATATATCACTTCGAATTTAGATATGTATAAAGAATGGTTAGATTAAAGAACTCTATTGTGTCCTAATTTCTTCTTTTGATTTATCTTTGCCTGTTAATTGATCAACCTCTACCCATTCGACTCTTTTTAGAGGTTTAGTTAGAGCAACTTTTAAAACTTCATCTACGTTTTTAACTGGTATTATTTTCATTGTTTCAAGAATAGTTTTTGGAACTTCTGCTAAATCTTTTTTATTTTCCATTGGTATTAAAACTTTTTTTATGCCAGCTCTATGTGCAGCTAATAATTTTTCTTTTAACCCGCCTATTTGAAGAACCACGCCTCTCAAAGTTATCTCGCCTGTCATTGCGACTGTTTTATCAACTGGAATTTCTGTTATTGCAGAAATAATAGATGTAACCATTCCTACTCCCGCTGAAGGTCCGTCTTTAGGCGTTGCTCCTTCAGGCACATGGATATGAAAATCTTTTTTATCGAAAATAGGTGGTATAATTCCATATTCTAAACTTTTTGATCTTATATAAGACTTAGCAGCTTTAACTGACTCTTGCATTACGTCACCAAGCTTTCCGGTAATTTGCATTTTTCCTTTACCGGGCATTATAGCAGACTCAATTTTTAAAATCTCTCCTCCAACCTCTGTCCAAGCTAAACCTGTAACGACACCTACTCTGTTTTCTTCTTCTATCTCACCATAATTAAATTTTTGTACTCCTAATAAATCTTTCATATCTTCTTCTTTAAGAGGATTATTTATTTTTTCATTGTTATCAATTTTCTTAACTAGCTTTCTTGCAATTTTTGATATTTCTCTTTCAAGATTTCTCACGCCTGACTCTCTTGTGTAGTTTCTAATAATTTTTCGATTTATTGGTTCATTAATATTCCACTCTTCTTTTTTTAGTCCATTATTTTCACTTTGTTTTGGAATTAAAAACTTTTGAGATATGTTAACCTTTTCGTCCTCTGTGTAGCCAGATAATCTAATTACTTCCATTCTATCAAGTAACGGAGGTAATATATTAAGTGTATTTGCAGTAGTAACAAACATTACGTCTGACAAATCATAATCTACTTCTAAATAGTGATCATTGAATTCTTTATTTTGTTCTGGATCCAGTGCCTCTAGTAGTGCAGACGAAGGATCGCCTCTATAATCATTGCCAACCTTATCAATTTCGTCTAACAAAAATAAAGGATTTCTAGTTCCAGCTTTTTTCATCATTTGAATTATTTTTCCTGGCAAAGAACCTATGTAAGTTCTTCTATGACCTCTAATTTCTGCTTCATCTCTTATACCTCCAAGAGAAATTCTAATAAATTTTCTATTGGTAGCCTTTGCGATAGATTTGCCTAGTGAAGTTTTTCCTACACCTGGTGGACCAACTAAGCAAAGTATAGGTCCTTTCATTTTTTGTATTCTTTTTTGTACTGCTAAAAATTCGATTATTCTTTCTTTAACTTTTTCTAGTCCATAATGATCCTCATCTAATATTTTTTGCGCATTCTTAAGATCAGTATTAATCTTTGATTTATTAGACCAAGGTAATTCAGTCATCCAATCTAAATAATTTCTAACCACAGTAGCTTCTGCAGACATAGGACTCATTGATTTAAGTTTTTTTAATTCAGATAAGCACTTTTCTTTAGCCAATTTTGGCATTTTAGCATTAGAAATGGCTTTTGATAAATTTGTTAATTCATCTTTTCCTTCATCTATCTCGCCTAATTCTTTTTGAATGGCTTTTAGTTGTTCATTTAAATAATACTCTCGTTGAGTTTTTTCCATTTGATTTTTCACTCTACCTCTTATTTTTTTCTCAACTGATAAGACACTAGTTTCTTTTTCAATGTACGTATGAATTTTTTCTAGTCTCTTTTTTAAATCAACCATTTCTAATAATTCTTGTTTTTCAAAAATTTGTATATTTAAATTTGAAGATAAATTATTAGCAATTTGCGAGGTATCTTTTAAATTTTTCAAATTATTTAAACCTTCATTAAAATCTCTTTTATTTAAAATTAATAATTTTTCATATTTTTTTACTAAGCCAGAAGCAAACAGTTCTAAATCCTTTGAAATGTTTGTATCTTCTATTATTTCTGCCTCACATTTAAGATATTTATCATCTTCATTGTTATATTTTAGAATTTTTACTCTTTTTTCTCCCTCCACTAAAACTTTTACAGTGCCATCTGGAAGTTTTAAAAGTTGAAGAACCTTACTTAAACAACCGTATCCATAAAGATCTTTGGATTCAGGATCATCAATTTCAGAATTTTTTTGAGTAACCAAAACTATTGACTTATCTGATTTCATGACTTCCTGAAGAGCTTTGATTGATTTTTCTCTACCTACAAATAATGGAATTACCATTGATGGAAAAATCACAATATCTCTTAACGGTAATAATGGTTTTATATAAGTTGGTTTCATAATTAGTTTATATGGTAATTAATATACAAATTTCAAGAAACAAATCAAAGCTTATGCCACAGATGTTGATTGTTTTTTGCCATAAGTAATTATAGGCTCTGATGTGCCTTTGACAGAAGACTTATCAATAGTTACTTTCATCACATCTTCCATATCAGGTAATTCAAACATTGTTTTTAAAAGAATATTTTCTAAAATAGATCTTAAACCTCTAGCACCTGTTTTTTTAGAAATAGCCTTTTTTGCAATTTCAATAATAGCGTCGTCATTGAATTCTAAATCTACGTTCTCAAATTCAAAAAGTCTTTGATATTGCTTTATCAGTGAATTTTTTGGCTCTTTTAAAATTCTAACTAAAGATTTTTCATCAAGATCATCTAGAGTTGCAATAATTGGCATCCTTCCAATGAACTCTGGTATTAAACCGTATTTGATTAAGTCTTCGGGCTCCAGTTGTTTCATTGTCTCAGACAGAGGTAATTCTTTATAACTTTTTACCTTAGCGCCAAATCCAATTGATGTACCTTTTCCTCTCCTGTCAATTAGTTTGTCAAGACCAGCGAATGCACCACCACAAATAAACAATATGTTCGTTGTATCAACCTGTAAAAATTCTTGTTGAGGATGTTTTCTGCCCCCTTGAGGTGGAACACTTGCAATAGTGCCTTCCATAATTTTTAATAAAGCTTGTTGAACACCTTCTCCTGAAACATCTCTCGTAATAGATGGGTTTTCTGCTTTTCTACTAATCTTATCAACTTCATCGATGTAAACTATTCCTCTTTGCGCTTTCTCAACATTATAATCAGCAGCCTGTAATAATTTAAGAATAATATTTTCCACATCTTCACCAACGTAGCCGGCTTCTGTCAGCGTAGTTGCATCGGCCATTGTAAAAGGCACATCTAAAATTCTCGCAAGTGTTTGAGCAAGTAATGTTTTTCCGCATCCAGTAGGCCCAACCAAAAGAATATTTGATTTAGATAATTCTATATCTTTATTATTTTTAGTTTCATGATTTAGTCTTTTGTAATGGTTATGCACAGCTACTGATAAAATTTCTTTAGCGAATTTTTGTCCAATTACATATTCATCTAATACGCTACAAATTTCTTTTGGCGTAGGTACACCATCTTGATGTTTAACTAGTGAACTTTTATTTTCTTCTTTAATGATGTCCATACAAAGTTCGACACATTCATCGCAAATAAAAACAGTCGGGCCTGCAATAAGTTTTCTTACTTCGTGTTGGCTTTTTCCACAAAAAGAACAATATAGAATATTTTTAGTATTTTTTTCACTCATAACGAATCAATATAAACATAATAAATGTCTGAATTATCGTTATCAAGTTGAAGTTGTAAGTAGGCCTATATATTGTGTTTTATTTTCTTTTTTCCACAACAGAATCAATTAAACCGAATTTTTTTGCATCCTCTGCGGTCATGAAATTATCACGCTCTAAAGCTTTGGAAATTTCATCAACTGATTTGCCAGTGTGCTTTGAATAGATCTTATTTAGCCTCTCTTTTAATGAAAGAATTTCTTTTGCATGAATTTGGATATCTGTTGCTTGACCTTGAAAACCTGCTGACGGCTGATGAACCATAATTCTAGAATTAGGTAACGAGTATCTTTTACCTTTTTCACCTGCTGCTAATAGAAATGATCCCATAGAGGATGCTTGCCCGATACACAAAGTTGAAACTGGGGAGTTGATATACTGCATAGTATCATAAATTCCTAAACCTGCTGTTACTAATCCTCCAGGACTATTAATGTAAAAACTAATTTCTTTATTAGGATTTTCGGACTCTAAGAATAATAGCTGCGCTGTAACCAATGAAGCAACATTATCATTTACCGGTCCAACTAAGAAAACTATTCTTTCTTTTAACAGTCTTGAATAAATATCATAAGCTCGTTCTCCCTTACTAGTTTGCTCAACTACCATAGGAATAAGGCTGTTCATTTGTTCTTCGTAATCACGACTCATAGTAGGGTTTATACAACTATTGGTTACTTTTTACTAATTTTTTTTGATTTTGCTTTATTTTTAATGCTAGTCTCATCCTTCTTTTTTATATCGCTTTGATCATTATTGGACTTATTGAACTGAGATATAATTTTTTCTGCTTCTTTTGAATTAACAATTTTAGTTTCAAGTTTAACTTTTGATTTAATCAATGTAATAATTTTTTCTTCGTAGATAGAGCCTTTTAAACTTTGCGAGGCTTGAGGGTTCTTTTGATAGTAATCGAGTACCATTTTTTCCTGTCCAGGCATTCCTTTAATTTGTTTTTGTATTTCATTTCTCACTTCATCATCTGAAACTTTTAAGTTATTTTTCTCTCCGTATTCATTAAGAAGTAAACCTAATTTTATTCTAGATTTGGCGATTTTTTCATTGTTGAATTTATGTTTTTCTTTATCCTCTTGTTTTAAATTTTGTGTCATTATAGAAATTTCTTGATCAATTAAATTTTTTGGAAGATCAATTTGATGATTTTTTTCTATTTGATCTAAAATCTCTTTTTTTGTAATTGAATTTAAAGCTTGTTTATACTGACTAGAAATTTGATTCTCAATTAATCGTTTTAAATCACTCAAATCTTTTGCTCCCATAATTTTTGCAAAATTGTCATCAATTGTGTTCTCTTTAGGTGCTTTTACATTTAAAACTTTACATTCAAATTTAGCTTTTTTGTTCGCAAGTTCTTTTTTTGGGTGATTGGCTGGCAAAGACGCATCCAAACTTTTTATATCATTTTTTTTAACCCCAACTAATTGCTCATCGAAACCTTGTAAAAATAAATTTTTTCCAAGCTCTAATTGCACACCTTTACCTTCGCTACCTTCAAATTTATTTCCATCAACTGTTGCTGAATAATCAAAAGTAACTTGGTCTCCAATTTTTGCCTTATCTTTTTCCTTTTTATCTTCAAATTTTTTATTGTGTTTTGAAATTTCTTTTAACTTCTCATCAACTATTTTATCTTCTATTTTCACCTTATATTCAATAGCTGTATATTTTTCAAAAGATTTAAGTTTTATTTCGGGAAGTGAGTCAATTTGTAATTCATAATTCAAATCTTTACCTTCTCCAAAAGTTTTAAGGTCAATCTTAGGTTGGCCGGCAATTTTTATTTTTTTTTCTTCTATTGCTTTTGCAGATGTCTCTCTTAAAATTTTATCAATTACTTCTCCATAAATAGATTTTCCAAATTGACTTTTAATAACTGATGGAGGAACTTTTCCAGTTCTAAAACCTTTAAGAGATACTTCTTTTTGTAATTCGTTTAACCTTTGACTCATTTTTTCTTGAATAGTTTTTTTGTCAATTATCACTGACAGAACTGTTCTTAGGCCTTTTTTTGATTGTACTTCTACTTTCATATTTTTCTTTGGTGGGCAAGAAGAGACTCGAACTCTTAAGCCTTGCGGCACTGGTTTCTAAGACCAGCGCGTATACCAATTCCGCCACTTGCCCAAATTATTGTTGTTGTTTTATATATCAATTTTTTTTTCTGTTAAACGATAAAGTCGACCATAAATTAAAGTATAAATAAATATTAAAGAAAAAAACCAGTACTTGCAAACTAGAGTATTCTCGGCAAAATATATGCTAGGTAAAACTAATATACAATAAACCAAGTTTATAGTTATTGAATTAGTGTAATTACTTTTATCAGGTCCAAAAATCTTGCTTATCTGGATAAAACTTAGCATGTGTAAATGTTTGTCATCTGGAAATACAGGAGATTTATTTTGATAAATTTTTCTAAAAAAAGAAAAGAAAACTTCAAAAAATAAGTAGAAAAGTAAAATACATAAAAAGAATGAGGAGATATTTGAATTTAAGTTATTTGTAATAATAATATTTAATGCAACTAAAGATCCAAATAAATATGATCCGCTATCACCAAGAAACATTTTAGCTTTTGGAAAGTTAAAAAGTAGAAACGAAATTAAAATAATAATTTGTGATGTTAAAAAGAAAGAGAATTCCATGTGATTATTATTTAAATTTACAAAAAGTAAAATAGAATTAATAATAATTAGATTGATCGTTAGAAGACCGTTAAAACCATCAATTAAATTTGCCCCATTAATTATAAATAAAAAGCTTAATAATACGAAAAAAACTGAAAAGACTTTATTTTCTAACCAAGAGTTCAAAAAAATTAAATCAACATTCTTAATTTCTATAGGAAGAAAGCTTATGAAAAATATTAAAAAAATTACCATTAATATCAATCTGGTATTTGGACTAATATTCATTTTTATATCGTCAAGAAAACCAATAATAAACAAAGTTGTGCATACTAAAATGTAATCGACTGGTAAATTTGAAAATAAAAGATAATAAATACCAAAAAATAAAAATAAAGAAATTATGCTCGCAATTCCTCCACTGCGAGAAATCGGTTCGTTATGAAATGCTTGAGGTTTAGCAAAATCATTATCTAAAAGTGTACTATCATTAAATTTATAAAAAAATTTACTTATTATTAAGAATATAAAAAACGTTAAAAATGCAAAAATTGATAAAAAACTTAATTCAACTGTATTTGGCTGCATTTATCTTTTTAAACCTTTGTTGTTTTTTTTTACTATATAAATCCCTAGAATTATTATAAACAATGAGATTATAACTCTCCAAGTAATAATTTCATCCATTAAAAAATATCCAAATAAAACTCCAAAAATCGGAATTAAATATGCCACCTGTGTCTGAAAAACTAAACCGTTGACTGTTAATATTCTGAATCTGATTAACCAAGCAAGTCCAGTTGCAACTACTCCTAGATATAAAAGAGATAAAGTAGACTCTATTGATGGATTTAAATTCCAAGGTTCTTCAAATATCATTGCCACAGGAAATAAAAAAATTACTGACCAAAGCGTTGTTGATGTGGTTACATTCTCATTTCCTTTCGCTTTCAATTTTAATGTTAAAATTCCCCCAATAGAGTAAAAAGTAGAGCCTAGGATAGTTATAAGTACAAATATATAGTTGCTCTCGTTGATTATTAATTTATCAAAAAATAGAAACAAAATTCCTAAAAATCCTACTATAATTCCAATTGATTTTAAAAAAGTTATTTTTTCATCCTTTGTAAAAAAATGAGCAAGTATTGATCCACTCATTGGAGTAGTGCTCATAAGCATTGCAGCTAGATAACTATTAATTTTAGAGGTTCCAACTGCAATTAAAGTGAAAGGAATAGCAATATTACATAAACCAATTACTGCATAGGGTTTCCAATTTTTTGAAAACGCTTGGATCTTAATTTTTTTGTACCAACAAAGCATCAATAGTGGCAGGCTGGCAAAAATTACTCTTATCAAAGCTAGAGTAAAAGGATCATAAGAGTACGTAGCGATTTTGATATTGAAAAATGATGATCCCCAAATTAACCCGAGAGCCATTAAAAGTAATATATCAATTGAATTTGCTTCTCTCATTTCAAGTAATGATTGTGTTATGAATAAAATGCATAGCTGATATATACTAATTATTATATATTGAAAGCAATACTTATGTATGTTCAACAAAATTTAAGCATAAATATAGGATACAAAATTAAATGAGTTCAAAAGATATTCTTAAGTTAATCAAAGACAAACAAGTAGAGTTTGTTGATTTAAGGTTTACAGATCCTAGAGGAAAGCTTCAACACGTAACAATGGATGCTACAATTGTTGATGAAGAATTGTTAAATGACGGTGTGTTTTTTGACGGGTCTTCAATTGCAGGTTGGAAGGCTATTAATCAGTCAGACATGCTTTTAAAACCTGACTTAACTAGACCTATTATCGATCCATTTAATTCTCATACAACACTTAATATTTTTTGTGATATTCTTGATGCAGTAAAAAAAGATCCCTACGAGAGAGATCCAAGAGGAACTGCTAAAAAAGCAGAGGCTTATTTAAAAAAATCTGGAATTGGAGATAAATCTTATTTTGGTCCTGAACCAGAATTTTTCGTGTTCGACGACGTTAGATTTAAAAATGATATGAACGAGACAAGTTTTAGTATTGATAGCTCTGAAGGTCCATACAATACTGGAAAAAAATATGAAAATGGTAATATGGGTCACAGACCTGGAATTAAAGGAGGGTACTTTCCTGTTCCTCCTGTAGACAGTGCTCAAGATATGAGAGGAGAGTATTTAAAAGCTCTTAGAGACATGGGTGTTAAAGTAGAAAAACACCACCACGAAGTTGCACCTAGTCAACACGAGTTAGGTATGTATTTTGGAACATTAACTAATATGGCTGATAATCTTCAACTTTATAAATATGCAGTTCAAATGGTTACACATTCTTTTGGTAAGACAGCCACTTTTATGCCTAAACCTGTAAAAGGTGATAATGGATCAGGTATGCACTGTCACCAATCGATTTGGAAAGGAAATACACCAGTATTTATGGGTAATGAGTATTCAGGTTTATCAAAAACAGCTTTATACTATATTGGGGGAATCCTAAAACATGCTAAAGCTATCAACGCTTTTTCTAATGCTACTACGAATAGCTACAAAAGACTGATACCTGGTTTTGAAGCTCCTGTAATTTTAGCCTACTCGGCAAGGAATAGATCTGCATCATGTAGAATTCCAATCATAAATAACCCTAAAGCAGCACGAATGGAAATTAGATTCCCAGATGCAGCTGGAAATCCTTACTTAACATTCGCCTCAATGTTGATGGCGGGAATCGATGGAATTAAAAATAAAATTGACCCTGGCAAGTCTTTCGATAAAGATTTGTATACTCTATCTGAAGATGAAGTGAAAAAATTACCTACAGTATGTGGGTCGCTAAGAGAAGCAATGCAAAATTTAGATAAAGATAGAAAATTTTTAATTGAGGGAGGTGTTTTTACTGACGATCAGATCGATGCTTATATAGATTTAAAATTTCAAGAAATTTATAAATTTGAGCATACTCCACACCCTATAGAATTTGAAATGTATTATAGCGGTTAATTTTTAAATTTTAAAAGACTCGCCGCAACCACATCGTTCAGTTTCATTTGGATTTTTGAAAATAAATTGTGATGTAAATTTATCTTTTTTATAATCCATTTCTGTTCCTAAAAGATACATTATAGCTTTAGGGTCAATAAATACTTTAACCCCCTTATCCTCTATTACTTCTTCGTTAGGCCTGATATTTGTTGCGTATTCCATAATATAAGACATTCCGGCACAACCTCCAGACTTTACTCCAACTCTAACTCCAATAGTCGAATTTTTTGCTTGGGACATAATTTCTTTTATTCTGCTAACAGCTTTATCGCTTAATTTAATTATTTTTTCGCTCATAAATTTAATTCCAATTTAGCTGCATCTGACATCTTCTCTTTAGACCAAGGAGGATCCCAAACCAATTTAAGATCAACATCTGAAACACCATCAATAGCTAGTATATTATTTTTAACCATTTTTGGCAAACTATCTGCAACTGGGCAATTTGGTGAAGTTAATGTCATATCAATATTAACTTTTTTGTCGATAATTTCTATTTTGTAAATTAAACCAAGCTCATAAATATTCACTGGAATTTCAGGATCATAGACTTTTTTAATTTCAGAAATTACTTTTTCTTTTAGATCGCACATATTAATTTTTTTTTTCAATTGCAGATAACAAGGCATGCCAAGCCATTGTAGCGCATTTTATCCTCATTGGAAATTCTTGCACTCCAGACAGAGAATTAATTGTAGTTATTTGGTCCTCTGAAAGACTATTTAAACTAATCTTACTTTTATTTTTAAGCATATTTAAAAAATTATTTGTTATATTTTTTGTAAAAGTTATGTCCCTTCCTTTTAATGTGTCAGTTAAAATTGATGCTGAGGCCAATGATATAGCGCATCCTTCTCCTTCAAAACTTAAACCTTTTATGTTTTTATCTTTGTCTAAATTTAAGTAAATATGAACCTTGTCACCACATAAAGGATTGTGGGCTTTTGCATCATGATTGTAGTCTTTGCACTTTCCTTTGTTACGAGGATTTTTTGCGTGGTCTAAAATTATTTCTTGGTATAGTTGTTTTAATTCCATTTAAATATTAAAAACTTTCTTACATTTATTTATCGAGTCACATAAAATATCAATGTCTTCCTTTGTATTGTAAACTCCAATGGATGCTCTTGCTGTTGCTGATATTCCCATTTTGTCATGAAGAATTTGACAGCAATGATGTCCAGCTCGTATAGCTACACCATCTTCATCCAATATAGTTGCGATATCGTGAGGATGTATTCCTTTCATTGTAAAACTAATTACAGAACCTCTTTCTTTTGGATCTCCAAAGATATTTACTGAGTTGTTTCTTTTTAATTTTTCAATACCATATTCAAGAATTTCATTTTCATGTTTGTTGATCTTTTCAATACCTAAGTTTTCAATAAAATTTATGGCCTCCGAAAAACCAACAACTTCAGCTGTTTGCATGGTTCCAGCTTCAAACTTAGTTGGTGTAGATGCGAAGGTAACGTTATCCTTAAATACCTCGCTTATCATTCCACCTCCACCTTGATAGGGTGGAAATTCGTCTAACCATTTCTTTTTAGAATATAAAATTCCTAAGCCATTCGGACCATACATTTTATGACATGATATTGCATAAAAATCACAATCGAGGTCTTGCAAATCTAATTTAATATGTGGAGCTCCTTGGGTTCCGTCTATTAATACAGGAATTTTTTTTTCTTTAGCCATATCAATTATTTTTTTAATTGGCATGATGGTGCCTGTCACGTTCGAAATGTGTGTAATAGCTATAATCTTTGTTTTGTTAGTTATTAATTTTTTTATTTCATCTAAATCAACTTCTCCTTTTTCATTAACAGATGCAAACTTAATCACTGCTCCTTTTTTCTGTCTAACAAAATGCCACGGCACGTAGTTCGAATGATGTTCCAACTCAGTAGTTAAAATTTCATCACCTTTATTAATAAACTTTTCGCCAAAAGCTGTTGCTACTAGATTTATTGCCTCTGTAGCGCCTTTTGTAAAAATAATTTCTTCTCTATGTTTTGCATTGAGATATGCTTTGACTTTATCTCTTACATCTTCAAATCTATTAGTAGCTTTTACGGCTAAAGTATGAACACTTCTCCCAACATTAGAAAATTCAGTTTCGTAAAAATTTGAAATTCTATCGATTACTGCTTTTGGTTTTTGAGATGAGTTAGCGCTATCCAAGTATGTTAAAGGTTTCCCATTTACCTTTTGTTTGAATATTGGAAATTCTGATTTAATGTTTTTTATGTCCATCTAATTGTATTCTTAACCTATTTATAATGAATGTTTTGATTTTTTGATTTTTAATCTCGTTAGTTATCTCACTTAAAAAACCATCAATAAGTAAATTAACAGACTCTTTTTTACTTAAACCCCTACTCATTAGGTAAAAAACAGAATTTTTATCTATGCTGCCAGATGAGGATCCATGAGAACATTTAACATTATCAGCGTAAATTTCTAACTCTGGTTTCGAATTAAACTCTGAACTATCGTTTAATAAAATAGCTTTACTTAATTGATATGCGTCTGTTTTTTGAGCTATATCCTTAACAAAAATTTTTCCTTGAAACACACCTTTACTTTCTGAGTCCAAAACATTCTTAACTTTTTGAAAACTTTTGCAGTCAGATGCAAAATGGTTAATTCTTGTCTTGATTTCTTGGTGATCTTTTTGACTTAAGTATGAAGCAGCTAATAATTTACATTCAGAATTTTTTCCAGTTAAATCAAATTCTAAATCAAGTTTATTAAACTTAAGCCCTGCCGGAAATACAAAAGATGAGTAGTTAGAATTTGTGCCTAATTTGTTATTTGAATATTTGTGAAAATAACCCGAACTTTTATTTTTTTGAATACAAATGTTCTTAAATTTTGCAGAGTCATCTAAAACTATGTTTTCGTAAATATTATTAAAGAAATTAGCTTTTGAGTTATTAATCAGATACTCCAATGTATGTAATTCTGAATTCTTTCCAATTTTTATCTTATTTTTGCAGTTTATAATATTTTCGTTTAATTTATCAGTATACAAACTATAGATGACTAAAATTTTATTAAATTTGTAATTTTCTTCGACCTCTAAGATAAAACCTTTATTTGCCATAGCATGATTTAAGCTTATTAAAGGATTAAGTTCTGTTTTTTCAGATAAAGGATAGTTCGAATATTTTTGTATCTTTATCTTGTCTTTGTCTTCGTAACTAAAGTTGCTAGATGTTAGTTCTCCATTTGTTAATACAATAAAGTTATGTTCGAATTCTTTGATTAGATCGATTTTTTGTTCAGTATTATTCGTAGAATGAAAATTCAATTTTTTGAAATTTTTTGAAACAATTTCTCTTAAATCTGAAAATTTCCAATCTTCATTTCTTTTATTTGGGAAACCATTTTTGTTAAAATTTTCTAAGTTTTTAAGTCTAAAATCTTTTTCCTGTTTATTAAAATTTCCAACTTTATCAATTTCAGAAGAATCTATTTTAAAATTAAGCATTTAATTAATTCCTTTATATCCAGTTCTTTCTAAATCTTCCGCAAGTTTCATTGTGCCAGATTTTACTATCTTGCCATCCGACAAAATATGAACGTGGTCTGGATTTATGTAGTTTAGCAATCTTTGGTAGTGCGTTATAACAAGAAACGACTTCTTGTCATTTCTTGAAGAATTTACTCCGTCAGCAACAATCTTTAATGCATCAATATCTAAGCCAGAGTCAGTTTCGTCTAAAATAATTAAATTTGGATCTAAAATTTTCATTTGTAATATTTCGTTTTTTTTCTTTTCACCTCCTGAAAAGCCAACATTAAGCTGTCTAGATAACATTTTTTCATCTATGCCTAGTTCTTTTGATTTGTCTTTAATCATTTTTATAAATTTTAAAGCATCTAATTCTTCCTTGCCTTGAGATTTTCTAACTTTATTAAGCGATGTTCTTAAAAAATTGCTAGTATTTACACCTGGTATTTCTGTTGGATATTGAAATGCTAAAAAAATACCCTGTTGAGCTCTCTCATCAATTGAAATTTCTTCTAGGTTTTTGCCTTGATATAATAATTCCCCACTAATTTTGTAACCCTCTTTTCCTGACAGCACATTAGCAAGTGTACTTTTACCTGATCCGTTAGGACCCATAATTGCATGAAGTTCACCAGGTTTAATTGAAATGTTTAGTCCTTTAAGAATGTCTTTATTGTTTATAGATGCTTTTAAATTTTTAATTTCTAACATTACCCAACACTTCCTTCTAAACTGATACCTACTAATTTTTGGGCCTCTACTGCAAATTCCATTGGCAACTGTTGTAATACTTCCTTACAAAATCCGTTAACAATTAAACTTACTGCCTCCTCTTGGCTCAGGCCTCTTTGATTACAATAAAATAATTGATCCTCATTAATTTTAGAAGTTGTTGCCTCATGTTCGATAGTTGAAGATGAATTTTTGTTTTTAATATAAGGAACTGTGTGAGCACCACAAGTATTTCCCATTAATAAAGAGTCGCACTGAGTGAAATTTCTTGAGTTAATAGCTTTTCTTCCAATATCTACTAATCCTCTGTAGGTGTTGTCTGCTTTACCAGCGGATATACCTTTTGAAATTATTTTGCTTTTTGTATTTTTTCCAAGGTGAATCATCTTTGTTCCCGTGTCAGCTTTTTGATGATTATTTGTAATTGCAATCGAATAAAATTCACCAACTGAATTATCTCCTTGTAAAATACAACTTGGATACTTCCAGGTAATTGCAGATCCAGTTTCAACTTGTGTCCATGAAATTTTTGAATTTTTTCCTCTACAAGCTCCTCGTTTCGTTACAAAATTATAAATACCACCTACTCCTTCTTTGTCTCCTGGATACCAGTTTTGAACTGTTGAATATTTTATTTCTGCATCATCTAATGCAACAAGTTCAACATTAGCTGCGTGTAATTGATTTTCATCTCTCATTGGGGCGGTGCAACCCTCTAGATAGCTCACGTAGCTTCCTTTATCTGCAATAATTAAAGTTCTTTCAAACTGTCCAGTTTCTGAAGCATTAATCCTAAAATATGTTGATAATTCCATCGGACACTTTGTATTCGGTGGAACATAAACAAATGAACCGTCTGTAAAAACTGCAGAATTCAAAGTTGCAAAATAATGATCGTTTATTGGTATTACCGAACCCAAATATTTTCTAACTAGGTCAGGGTGTTTTTGTATAGCTTCTGAAATTGGACAAAAAATTATACCCTTTTTTGTAAGTTCATCTTTAAATGTGGTAGCCACAGAGACAGAGTCAAACACTGCATCAACTGCAACACCGCTAAGCTTTTTTTGCTCATTTAATGGGATTCCTAGTTTGTTGTAGGTTTCTATAAGTTTCGGATCTACTTCGTCTAAACTTTTAGGTTTGTCTTGCATGCTTTTTGGAGCTGAATAATAATATAAATCTTGATAATCGATTTTCGGAAATTTTGGTTTTTGCCAATTAGGTTCTTTTGAAACTTTTAATCTATTATATGCTTTAAGCCTCCAATCTAACATCCATTTTGGCTCTTTCTTAATCTTTGAAATAAATTTTATTGTTTCTTCTGAAAGACCTTTTGGAGCTTTAATATTTTCTATATCAGTGGTAAATCCGTATTTATAGTCTTGGTTGTAATTTATATCTTTGCTTTTCATATTTAATTTAGATTTGATTTGACTAAGTCTTGTAATTTAACCTTTTCAAAAAAACCATTAATGTGTTTGTCTAATTCGTCCCATAAATTATGAGTAATACATTTTGTCGATTTATTATGACATCCTCTCTTAGAATTTTTTTTACAATTCAGCACTTTTACCTCTTCATCAACAGCAAATATTATATTTGATAATTTTATTTCAGATGCAGGTCTTTCTAAAAGATATCCACCTGATGCTCCTCTTGAACTTGTCACAAGTTTTTTATTCTTTAATTTAATAAAAATTTGTTCCAAGTATGCTAGAGAAATATTTTGCCTTAAAGAAATTTCCTTTAAGCTTACCGGTCCAGAGATGGCGTTTGAGGCTAAATCCGCCATTGCCATAACTGCGTATCTTCCTTTAGTTGTCAGTTTCATAATTTATGTTGTAATACAATATCTTTAGCAGATTTCCTACTAAAATAGTCGGAATTAAAAAAAATTATTTGACGCAGAAATTCGTGCTATAAACTTAGTCTTTTTTTGAAAATAATAATCATTACTAGTTAATGAAACCAAAAAGTTTAGAAATTTTTATACCAGGGCCTTCAGGTAGACTTGAAGCTAAGTATTATAAAAATCCAAAATTTGGATCACCAGTAGCTATAGTTTTACATCCACATCCTCAGTATGGAGGAACAATGAATAATAAGATAGTTCAACTAATGTATAATATATTTCAAAAAAATGGTTTTTCAGTAATAAAAGTAAATTTTAGGGGTGTCGGAAAAAGTGATGGAGTTTTTGATAATGGTCAAGGCGAATTATCCGATGCAGCAGCAGCTTTAGATTGGATTGAAAGACAAAATTTAGATTATAGCCAATGCTGGGTTTCAGGATTTTCTTTTGGTTCATTAATTTGTATGCAGCTTATAATGCGAAGACCAGAAGTAAATCATTTTGTAGCTGTTTCCCCTCAACCCAATGTTTACGATTTTTCTTTTTTAGCGCCGTGCCCTACATCAGGTCAAATTATATATAGCGAAAATGATGAACTTGTTACTAAAGAAAGTATTATTGATTTAAATAATAGAATTAAAAGTCAGAAAGGCGTAGAGGTGCCTTTTTCAAAAATAAAAAACTCCAATCATTTTTTTAAAAACAAAGAAAAAGAATTAACCATTGAAATTGAAAAATACATAAAAGAAAAAACTGCTCTTATTTAAATTCTTATTATTTTACCACCAGTTGTTGGTTTTTTACAACCCGTTGTTTCAGGAAAAGAAATTGGTAATTTAAGATAAGATCTTACAGCAAGATAAGCAAAAGCTTGTGACTCAATAAAATCTCCATCGATACCATATTCATCTATAAGTTTTGTAGGTCCAATAAATTTATTTAAACTTCTAATTAAAAAATTATTTTTTCTTCCTCCACCACAAAAAATAAATTTATGGAATTTTGAATGACTACCCAATATACCTAACAAAAAGTCTACTAATATTACAACGGTAAAAGCCGTAAGTGTTGCAGCTCCATTTTTAAGCGTTAAATTATTTAAAGAATTATTGAAATAAGAGTCCATTTCTTTAATATCTAGTGATTTTTTTGACTTAGTTCTAATACTCTGCCTCCAATTTTTTAAAGCTGCATCAAAAATTTTTTCATTTACTGTCCCAGATTTTGCTATATTTCCTTTATCGTCATATCTTTTTTTTGAATTTTCTCTTACCCATTTGTCAATTAAACACATGCCAGGTCCGACATCATGTGCGTGCATTTTTCCATCTTTTAGAATACTTGTTTCATTTATAATACCTCCTATATTTAAAAAGGTAACACTCTTTAATTTTAATTTTTTTTTAAGGAGCTTATGAAATATCGGTGTTAAAGGAGCACCTTGACCACCATTTCGTAAGTCATTTTGCCTAAAATCATAAACAATATTTTTTTTAGAAAATTTAGAAAGAAATTTACCATCTCCTAATTGTTTAGAAATTTTCTCTTTAGCGTTATGATAAATTGTCTGGCCATGAAGGCCTATTAAATTAACATTTACCTTTGTTTTTTTTAAAATCATTCTAATTACATTGGCATGAAAAAGGGTAATTTCCTCTTCGACCTTTTGAATTTTGTTTGAAAATTTTTTCAAATCATTAGAGCTTTTAATTTTATCTCTAAGTTGTGTTAAATCTTTGTAGATATCTTTAGGATATGCAAAATATCTGTCTAAAATGGTCCTATATTGATGTTTTCCATCAGTTTGAATAACTGATGCATCAATCCCATCCATTGAGGTCCCGCTCATTAAACCTAGACTATAATAGCTTTTACTCATATGTATTTTTTAATTAATTTAAATCTAGTATATTGATTCTACACTGTTTTTAAAAAATATGGAAAATTCATTTCTAAAAGAATTCAAAGATAGAGAGTACTTTAATCAATGTACAAACGCTGATGAATTAGAAAGAATAATGAGCAAAAAGAAAATTAAAGCTTATATCGGTTTTGACTGTACAGCCTCAAGCTTACACGTTGGAAGTTTGCTGCAAATAATGTGTTTAAGACTTTTGCAAAAACATGGTCATCAACCAATCATTTTATTAGGTGGTGGTACTACTAGAATAGGTGATCCCTCTGGAAAAGAAGAAACAAGGAAGATTCTTTCAGAAAAAGAAATTGAAAAAAATATAAAAAATATTGAGAAAGTATTTAAAATTTTTCTTAAAACAAAAAACTCTAAATTAAAACCAATATTTGTAAATAATTATAAATGGTTAGGAAAGTTAAATTATATAAAGTTTTTAAGAGATATTGGAAAACATTTTACAATAAATAAAATGCTGAGTTTTGATAGTGTTAAATTAAGATTGGAGAGAGAACAGTCTTTAAGTTACATGGAATTTAACTACATGATACTTCAAGCGTATGACTTTCTTGAACTTAATAAAAGTAAGAATTGTTTGATGCAAATTGGTGGTTCGGATCAATGGGGTAACATTGTCAATGGTGTTGAATTAGTTAAAAGATACTCTTCTAAACAAGTGTTTGGTTTAACAACTCCTTTAATAACATTAGCTTCTGGTGCAAAAATGGGTAAAACAGAGAAAGGTGCAGTTTGGCTTGATGCAAAACTTTTGTCTTCTTATGATTATTGGCAATTTTGGAGGAATACTGATGACAGAGATGTTTTAAAGTTTATGAAAATGTTTACAGATTTGAATTTAGATCAAATTGAAAAACTGAAAAATGAAGATATTAATAAATTAAAGAAAATCTTAGCAAATGAAACTACTTCAATGTTACATGGCCGACCAGCAGCTTTAAAAGCAGAAAAAACAGCAGAGAAGACTTTTGTATCTGGTGGATCTGGAGCAGGTCTACCAGAAATTAAGATTGAGGAAAATAGTTTAAAAGAAGGAATTAAGATATTAGATTTGCTATCTTCAAATAAAATTATGTCTTCTAAAAGTGAGGCCAGAAGAGCTATTAAGGGCAATGCATTAAAAATCGATAACCAAATCTTGAGTGACGAAAACAAAATAGTTCGATTGGAAGACTTCGGTAATAAAAAAAAACTAAAAATATCTTTTGGTAAAAAGAAACATTATCTGATTAAAATTATTTAGACTTTTTTTGTTTTTCTAACGCTTTTGTAATAAAACGAGGTGTCAGTGTCTTGATTGGATTAATTGTAGTTTTCATTTTACCAGGCATTCCTTTAATCTTAAAGCTAACTCCAAACAAGCCTTCGCCAATATCTTTTGGAATTATAATTTTTCCAATTAAAGGGATTTTTGATAAAAGTTTATTCAAATTTTTGGCTGGAACCAAAGTTCCTCTCAAACTCGTTAGTCCATCTCGTTCTTTATAGCCTTCCATCAATACAGATATGCTTGGACCTACTGCATAAAGTTCTCTCAAGTTTAAAAATCCTTTATTAGTATCCATCTTAATTTCCAATTTTTCAAAAGATAAACCCTCTCCTTCAGCTAAATCAGCTAACCCTCCAAAGTCTGCTAAGGATAATAATTTTACTACGCCTGGAGCGTTTACAACTTTAAAATTATCAATAACTAAAATTGAGGAAGAGGAATTTTGCTCAATTATGGAAGAAAATATCAAAACACCTTCTTTTAAACCTTTAAAAAAACTATATTCTGTAAGAATCGGTTGAGGCAAATCTGAATAAACTTCTAAAAATTTCCTATTATTTTTTTTATCACGTTTCATTGAAATATCTAAAAATTTATTGTTTCCAAAATCACCTTTTGAGGAAATTTTGATAAACTTCCCTTTTTCTATTGTTCCTATTAACTTAAAATTTGCTAGTTTTTTAGATAACGGTGTTTCTATATTTTTAATATCAATCTCAATATCTTTATCTACTCTTTGAAAAATATTGTTATTCGATCTTTGATTTAAATATTTGTTTAAATTTTTAGCGTCATACTTATTGCCAGAGATAATTATTTTCTTTTTAAATTTTAATGTGAAATCATTTTTTAAATCATTTTTGCTGAAAGTCTTTACCTTAATATTTTTTAATGAAACAAAACCTTTTTGATTTATTTTTAACTTTTCAATAATAATTAGACTTTTATTTTCTGTATACTTAATTTTTTTGATATTCTTCTCGTCTTTGCTAGTGTGAATAGTAAGTTCAATATTAGCGATTTTATTCTCTTTTTTTTTGTAATTTATAAAGTCAATGTTAAGTTTTTGGGAAAATTCGAAATTCAAATCTATTTTTGAATTTTCTTTTAAAAAATCATTTTTAAAATCATATTTTTGATAATTTTTATTGTCAATACTGTACTGTCCATTGGAGAAAATATAGTTATTTTTGTCTGATGCGTATCTAGTTTCTAAACTAGAATCTTTTAATCTCAAATTATCTATTTCTTTTTCGAGAAAATTACTTTTAAAAGATTTGTCAAACTTGAAAAAAGATTTATTAATTTTTCCCTTGTTAGAATAATTATACTTTGTAATTTTAAAAGTTTTATCAAAAGTTAAACTTAAAAAATTGTTTAATTCAGCATTAAAATTTAATTCTTGATTGATAAAATTAAATTTTTTTAAAATTTTTTCATAATATGTAATATTTTTTTTATTAATATCTATTTTTGTTACAAAATCAGATTTTAAATCTATTCCTTTATTTCTTTTAATTTGAAAATTACCATTTTTAATTATCAACCCATTCATTTTACTTTTTACGTTTTTAATAAGTACATCAGATGAATCTGCAAAAAAATTAAAGCTTATATCTTTTAAAACTAAATCATTTATAATATTACCACTCATTTCCTTTACTTCTCCTTTGGCTATAAAATTGTATATTTCTAAATTTTCTTTTAAATAAACCTCTAAATTTGCAATTAATTTTCCATCTTTAATCTTGTTTATTATGAGGCTATTTAAATTAGATGGTTTTGTTTTAATTATGATTTTTTTTATTTGATCAATATTTATTTCTTTGGATGTTACGTTAATTTTTTCTATTTTTGATTTTGAATCAATTAATGAATAGAAATTTAAATAAACTTTTATATTTGAAATTGGAACAATAAGATTTTTAAATGTTAATTGAGGATTTTTTGTTTCTAGAAATAAATTAAAATTTTTTATATCAAGTTTAAATTTAACCTTATCTAGCTTTAATGAAATATCTTTGTTATTTTCTTTAGCTTTGTTTGAGATAAGCTCATTAAATCTATTTGTTTCAAAACCAACAGTAGATAATATTAAAGCTAATGATACTATTAATAAAAATAAGATTAAAGTTATGGTAAATAATAATTTTTTCATTATTTGTTTATAATGCCTGCCTCAATAAACTCATCGATATTTCCATTTAAAACATCATTTGGATTGGTATTTTCAACTTTATTTCTTAAGTCTTTGACTAATTGATATGGTTGTAAAACATATGATCTAATTTGATGCCCCCAACCAATATCTGTTTTTGAATTTAATTCTTTTTGGTTCTCTGTCTCTCTTTTTTGTATCTCATATTCGTAAAGTCTTGCTTTCAACATTTTATAACAAGTTTCTTTGTTTTTATGCTGAGATCTCTCATTTTGACATTGCACAACAATTTTTGTTGGCAAATGAGTTATTCTAACAGCACTATCTGTTGTATTGACATGTTGCCCTCCCGCGCCACTGGATCTGTAGGTATCAATTCTTAAATCTTTTTCATCTATTTGAACTTTTATATTATCTTCAACCGCAGGATAAACCCAAACACTGGCAAAGCTCGTATGTCTTCGTGCTCCGCTATCAAAAGGTGAAATTCTTACAAGCCTATGAACGCCGGACTCGCTTTTCATTAGTCCATAAAGATAATCGCCACTTACTTTTAGCGTAGAAGACTTTATGCCAGCTTCTTCACCTTTGTGCTCACTAATAAACTCATACTTAAATTTTTTTTTATCAAACCATTTTAAATACATTCTTCTTAACATATCAGCCCAATCTTGACTTTCAGTACCTCCAGCGCCAGCATGAATCTCAAGATAAATATTGAAGTCATCATTTTCTCCTGAAAGAAAACAATTAATTTCATTTTTCTTTATTTTTTTAATTAAATTAGTAATTTTTTCAATACAATCTTGAATAATTTCTTCGTTTTTTTCTTCCAAAGCTAATTTATAAAGATCTCTTAAATTTTTTATTTCGTTAGAACAAATATTAAATGAGTTTAAAATATCCTCGTATATATTTTTTTCTTTTACTGTTTTTTTGACTTTTGATTTATCTTTCCAGAAGTTTTCACTTAAAAGGGTCTTTTCTAATTCTTTTAATTTAGTTTCAATGTTATTTTTTTCAAAGATACCCCCTAATATTATTTAAAATTTTCTCAGCATGTATCAATTTATTTTCGAAATTTTGCATTAATAAAATTGTCTGTATTTAATTAGTTTATCATAACTATCAGTTGAGATTAATTTGTTATTATCAATATTGTTAATATCTTCAGCTTTTAAAGCTTCGATAATTGTATTCTTTTCACCTATTGATGATTTTAATCCTGTATCATAGTTTAAAGAAGTTAAATATATTCCCTCAGGAATCTTAAATTCTTTAAAATCTTCTTTATAAAGAGCTTTTTTGACAAAATCTTTGAAAATTGGAAGGGCAGCTTTTGAGCCAGTTTCGTATCTACCTAAAGTTTTTGGATTGTCAAACCCAACATATACGCCGATAACTAGATTAGATGTAAAACCGATAAACCAAGCGTCAAAATTATTATTTGTTGTTCCAGTTTTGCCTGCTAAAGGAACCTTTAAATCTCTTAATTTTTTTGCAGTACCTCTTTTCACAGCTCCCTCTAAAATTGAAGTCATTTGGTACGCTGTTTCCTCACTAAATACAATTTCATCTTTATGTTCAATAATAGGAAATTCTTCACTACTATGTAAAAACTTATCGCAACCCAAACATTTTTTGTTTTCTAATTTAAAAATTGTTTTTCCTCTTCTATCTTGAATTCTACTAATCAAATTTGGATTTACTTTTTTGCCTCCATTAACAAATGATGCATACGCCGAAGTAAGATTAATCAAAGATGTTTCTGCTGATCCCAAAGAAACAGATAGTAATTCTGGTATATCATCGTAAATCTCTAATTTATCTGATAAATTTAAAATTTTATTCAATCCTAAAGCTTTTGCTATTCTAACTGTCATTAAATTTCTTGAATACTCTATTCCTTTTCTAAGTGTGGATGGACCATAGAATTTTTTTCCATAATTTTCAGGTTTCCAATCTTTTAAGCCCACTCCTTGGCTTTCGACAAAAGGTGCATCTAACACTATAGAATTTGGAGAATAGCCATTTTCTAAAGCCGCCGCATAAACTATCGGTTTAAATGCTGAACCTGGTTGTCTTTTAGCTTGAGTAACTCTGTTAAATTCACTTGATTTAAAATTAAAACCACCCACTAAGGCTTTTACATCTCCTGAATAAGCATCTAAAACGACAATCCCTCCATTAACTTTTGGATATTGCTTTAGATCCCACGTATTATTTTCTTTCTTTACAAAAATAATATCGCCCACATTAAACCGATCATAAATAGTTTTTTTATTTGGAATAGCCCATTTTAGCTTCTGTAAAGAAATGTTGTTTGTTATACCTTTAAGCGTTTTAAATTTTATTCCGTTTTCATTAATTTCTAAAATTTCAGCTTTTTTCCAATTTAACGTCGGGTCTATTTTTAGATTGTTTAATTTTTTCTGCCAATTAGAATTTTTTAATTTGTTAGTTATCGCACCTCTCCATCCATGTCTTTTGTCATACGCCTCGATTCCACTTCTTAAAGAATTAATTCCTTGTATTTGATAACTTGTGTCTAAAGGAGTTCTAATAGATAATCCTTCAGAATATAATGTTTTAAATCCATATTTTTCTTTTATAGACCTCCTAACTTCTTCTGTATAAGAATTGGCTTCATTTAAGATTTCTATTTTTCTTCTTTTTAAAATAATTTTTGAACTCTTAAATTCTTTAAGCTCTTCTTTAGAAATATAATTGTTATTTTCTAAATTCTGGAGAACTAAATTTCTTCTGAATTTTGCAACATCTGGATATTTAAATGGATCATATCTGCTTGGTGCTTTAGGTAAAGCAGCCAATAATGCAGCCTCAGTATAATTTAAATCTTTAACAGATTTATCAAAATACTCTAAACTTGCTGCTGCTATTCCATATGTTCCTTGTCCTAAATAAATTTGATTTAAATAAAGTTCTAATATTCTTTCCTTTGAGTATGCTCTTTCTATTCTAAAAGCCAATATAGCCTCTTTTATTTTTCTATTCAAAGAAACTTCATTTGTTAGTAAAAAATTTTTAGCTACTTGTTGAGTAATAGTAGAAGCGCCTTCTAGTCTTTTATTTGCAGAAATATTTTTTAGGTTTTTAAGTAAAGCTCTTACTATTCCTTTAGCATCTACTCCAGGATGATTAAAAAAATTTTTATCTTCTGCAGATAAGAATGAATTAATCACTTTTTTTGGAATTGACTCAAATGGTATAAATAATCTTTTTTCTATCGCATACTCTGCAATTAATTTTCCATCTCCAGAATATACTCTACTTGAAATAGGAGGTTGATAATTCGACAACTTTTTATAATCAGGTAGACCTATAGAAAAGTACCAAAGTGTAGAAAAAGTGAAAAATAAACAAATCAATATAAAAATAATTAAAAACTTTATTGAAAAATTTAAGAATTTAAACATCTGAAATAATCTCATCTTGAATAGTTTAATTAATAAAATTTGGCTATCTTAGGGCATTATAATCTGATTTTAATATTATAATAAGTGCAATTAACGACAAAATTGTATATTATCTTGATATGTCAAAAATAAAAATTACAAATTTCAACAGATTAAAAGGAATCCCATTAAAATGGAAAAAAATTTATATATCGATGCTTCGCATCCAAATGAAACTCGTATCGTTCTTAAGTCTAACTCCTCAATTGAGGAATATGAATTTGAAGATAAAAATAAGTTAAACTTTAAGAATAATATTTATCTCGGAACTATCAGTAGAGTAGAGCCTTCTCTTCAAGCAGCTTTTGTCAATTTTGGAAGAGTAAGACATGGATTTTTAGCTTTTAATGATATTCAGTCTGATTATTATCAAATTCCTTCTGAAGACAAAGAAAAGATAAAATACGCAGAAGAAAAGATTAGAGAAAATTTAAAAAATAAAGCTTTGGAAGATATTCCTAACGAAAAAAATACAGATAAGCCATCAGAGACAAATGGTGAGGAAAAAAATTTGATTAAGAATGCTGATGAAGTGAAAAAAGAATATAGAGAGGAATTAAAAACTTCTTATGGTCTTAAAAGATACAAAATTCAGGAAGTTATAAAACCTGGTCAAGTTATACTGATACAAGTTATAAAAGAAGAGCGAGGTCAAAAAGGAGCGGCTCTAACAACTTTTATTTCTTTGGCTGGAAAATATATAGTTTTAATGCCCAATACTCCAAAAGGCGGAGGTATATCTAGAAAAATTTTTAATTCTTCTGACAGACAAAAAGTTAGAGGTATTCTTAATCAAATTGAAATACCCAAAAGCATGGGTGTAATTGTAAGAACCGCTGGTGCTAACAAAACAAAAAATGAAATCGAAAAAGATTTTGAAAACACTTTAAAAACCTGGGAGGATATTGGAGAAAAAGCTTTAAATTCTAATGCTCCATCCTTGGTATATGAAGAAGGAGATATCATTAAACGTACTTTAAGAGATACTTACGATAATGAGACAAAAAATATTTATATTGACGGGAATGAAGCTTATCAAAAAGCAAAAAAATTTATGAAAGAATTGATGCCTAAAAATGTCAAAAACGTTAAAAAGTATAGAGGAAGAATTCCTCTTTTTCATGATGCTAATATTGAAAAAGAATTAAATAATATTTTTGAACCTAGGGTAAAATTAAAATCTGGAGGTTATTTAATTATTAATCCAACAGAAGCTTTGGTAGCGATAGATATAAACTCTGGTCAATCAACAAAACAAATTAACATTGAGAAAACTGCACTAAATACAAATTTAGAGGCAGCTGAAGAGATTTCTAGACAAATAAAAATTAGAGACTTATCGGGTTTAATCGTAATTGACTTCATTGATATGATGAATTTTCATAACAGACGTATGGTCGAAAAAAAAATGCGGGAAAGTATAAGAAAAGATAGAGCTAGGATTCAAGTCGGAAGAATTAGTAATTTCGGTTTATTAGAGATGACTAGACAAAGGTTGAGAGAGGCTTCAATTAATTGGGAAACTATTTTATCTTTAGAGTCTTTTGCACAAAAAATTATAAAAAAAATTGAACTTTTAGCTTTTAATAGTAAAGTTAAAATTATCAAGGCACACATTCCTGAAAAAGTAAAATTATATATTGAAAATAAACTTTTTAAAGAAATTGAATACTTTCAAAAAAAATACTTAATTAAAATTAACTTCTTGAGCGATTATAATTTAGTCATACCTGAGTACAAAATAGAACTTGCAAATAAGTCAAAAAAAGTAATTAGTAAAGTTGAAAATATAAATGAAATAGATTTTGTTAAAAAAAATTCTTTAAAAAATGATAAAAATAATTTCAAAGATGAGAGTAAATCAACTTTAAAAAAAGCAAAAAAAACAAAAACTTTAAAAAAGAAACTTAAAGGACCACGGACACTGTGGGTTAGAAGAAAAAAAAAATCTTAAATTAAGCCATCAGTTGGTGAGCTAGGTGTAGCAAAGTAATTTTTTTTCATTCTCCCTGCCAAATAAGAGTCTCTTCCAGAAATTACAGCATTTTTAAATGCTCTTGCCATCCTTATTGGATTTTTTGAATTAGCAATAGCGCTATTAATTAGTACACCATCACATCCCATTTCCATTGCAATAGTTGCGTCAGAAGCTGTGCCAATTCCAGCATCTACAATTACTGGGACTTTGGATTGTTTGATTATTAAAGATATGTTTACTTTGTTTTGTAAACCTAAACCGGATCCGATCGGTGAAGCCAAAGGCATAATTGCAGAAGCACCACAATCTTCAAGTTTTTTAGCCAATAATGGATCATCAGTGCAATATACCATTACTTTAAAACCTTCTTTAACTAGTATCTTTGTTGATTTAATTGTTTCGATCATATTTGGATATAAAGTTTTTTTATCGCCTAAAACTTCTAGTTTCACTAATTTCCAACCTCCCATTTCTCGAGCTAGTCTAAGAGTTCGTAGGGCTTCATCAGATGTGAAGCATCCTGCAGTATTAGGTAAGTAAATTATTTTTTTTGGATTTAAGTAATCAGTTAAGATTGGTTTTCTTTTATCAAGAACATTGATACGTCTTACTGCTACTGTTACCATATCTGCTCCAGACTCTTTTACTGCCTTGGCTGTTTCTTTGAAATTTTTATATTTCCCAGTGCCGACAATAAGTCTAGATTTTAATTTTCTATTAGCAACTTTGAAAGTATCTTTTTTCAGATTAACCTCCTCCAATAAAATGTACTACTTCTAACTTATCGTTATTTTTTAGAATTTTTTTTTTATAATTTGATTGAGGAACAATAATTCCGTTACACTCTATGGCCACTTTTTTGTTGTTAAGATTAAATTTTTTTAACAATTTATAAATAGTATCCTTAGAATTTATATCTACTTTCTTTCCATTTAATTGTATTTTTGCCATAATTGAGTTAATTAAATAAATTATAAAATAAAGATGAATAAAATTATAATTCTTAATGGCCCAAATCTCAACCTTTTAGGTGAACGTGAAAAAGAAAAATATGGCACTATAACATTAAAAGATATCGAAAATAATTGTAAGGATTTTGCTAATAAAAACGATATTAACCTCTCTTTATACCAATCCAATATTGAAGGAGAGCTTGTAGAGGAAATTCAGAAATCAAGAAAAGAACAAAATGGTTTAATTATTAATGCTGGGGCATACACTCATACTTCGGTAGCTATACATGACGCCTTGAAAGTACTTACTATACCAATTATTGAGTTACATATAACAAATATTTACAATAGAGAAGAATTCAGGCATAAATCAATGATAAGTAAATTAGCTTCTGGTATTCTGTGTGGTTTTGGAGCTGATGGTTATATCATGGCATTAAAGGCAATGAAAAACCTTTTGAAAAAATGAAAATAGATAAAAAATTAATAAAAGAGTTAGTAGATCATTTGCAAGAATTCAATTTAACAGAGCTTGAATATCAAGAAGGTCAAACTAAGATTAAAGTTTCTAAAGCTTCAAAATCAATTGAAAAATTTAATTCTGGAGCAGTTGTATCTCCGAATAAAGCTGTCTTAAGTAAATCAGATGATACTGATGGTACAAGAATCAAGTCTCCAATTATAGGAACTGCTTATTTAGCGCCCGAGCCAGGAGGAAAGAAATTTGTTAAAGTAGGTGATAAAATTAAAAAAGGGCAAACTGTTATGATAGTTGAAGCAATGAAAACAATGAATCATGTTCCTTCGACAAGTGATGGTGAAGTAAAAAAAATTCTTGTAAATGATGGTCAGCCAGTAGAATTTGGTCAGCCATTAATTGTTTTAAAATAAAATAAAGATGTTCAAAAAAGTATTAATAGCAAATAGAGGTGAAATTGCTGTAAGAATTATAAGAGCATGTAAAGAATGGGGTATTTCAACAGTAGCAGTTCATTCAGATGTAGACTCTGATGCTATGCACGTAAGATTAGCAGATGAAAGTGTTTGTATAGGATCTCATCAACCTCAAAATAGTTATTTAAATGTATCTTCAATTATGTCTGCCGTAGATTTAACTAATGCTGAAGCTATACATCCTGGATACGGTTTTCTATCTGAAAACTCAAAATTTGCCGAAATGGTTACTAAGCATGGAATTAAATTTATTGGGCCAAGTTCTGACATAATTTCAAAAATGGGAGATAAAATTGAAGCTAAAAGAATAGCTAAAAAATATGGTTTACCAATAATCGAAGGTTCGGAAGGAGGAGTAAAATCATTATCAGAAGCAAAATCAATATGTAAGGAAATTGGATACCCTGTTTTAATAAAAGCGGCTGGAGGTGGTGGAGGCAAAGGAATGAAAATAGTTGATCAAGAAGATCAATTAGAAAATTTATTTTTAATGGCAAAAAATGAAGCTAAAAAATATTTTGGTAATGATGAATTATATATAGAAAAATATTTTAAAAACCCAAGACATATTGAGGTTCAAATAATGTCAGGCAAAAATAAAACTGTGCATTTGGGTGAAAGAGATTGTTCAGTACAAAGAAGGCATCAAAAATTAATTGAAGAAACTCCTAGTCCCGTTTTAACTAATGAGCAAAGAAAAGACTTATTAGAAAAAACTGTAAAGATGGTAGAACAAATTGGTTATGAGGGAGCTGGAACAGTAGAATTTATTTATGAAAACGGAAAATTTTATTTTTTAGAGATGAATACGAGAGTTCAAGTAGAACATCCTGTAACAGAGGTACAAACAGGTATCGATATAGTTAAGGAACAGTTATGGATAGCATTTACCGGTGAAACTGCTTTAAAACAAAGCGATATAGATCCTCGTGGTCATTCTATTGAATGTAGAATTAATGCTGAAAATCCAGCTTTAGATTTTCAACCAAGTCCTGGAACAATAAGTGTTTGTCATCAACCCTCTGGTTTTAGAACTAGAGTTGATGGATCAATTTTTCAAGGATGTAAAATTACTCCATATTATGACAGTTTAATTGCAAAAGTTATATGTAAAGGGAGAAACAGAGGGGAAGCTATTCAAAGAACTTTAAGATCTTTAGATGAATTTGTTTTAGAAGGAATTACTACCACTATTGATTTACACAAAAAAATCTTAAACCACGATAAATTTTTAAAATCAAATTTTGATACTAACTGGTTAAGTAAAGAAAAATTTTTTTAGACTTTTCCGCAATTTACTAACTGTAAATCATAAATTGCGTGATCAAATGGAGCAATCGTAGGATCAGATGAAAAAGTCCATCCATTAAAAATAAAAACTTTTTCGTTTTGGTTTTCAGAAGAATCTTTTACTTGAAGGTAAGCAACATTATTATTCATTTCATCTGATTCAATTTTTCCGCATTTCAATACTTTAATTTCTAATGGACCAAAATTTGCAGTTTCTCCAAGTTTTACTATAATTTCGGAAGTCTTAGCTGTAATTTTGTCTAAACCAATAAATTTGGCGCTTGATAAGTTTGTTTTTAAAGTATCTTTTTTTTTATATTTAATAATTTCACTAGTAGATCGATCTTCATTTATTTCTTCAATATCCTCAAAACTAGGTTTTAATTCATTGAGATTAATTAAAGGTGTGCTTAAAACTTGATCTTCTGCAAAAACTGAGAAATTGTAGAGAACAAAAAAACAAATTTGTAAATAAAATTTAAAATTTCCAAGTTTCATATTTTTTAGGATTAGAATCTTTTTTAATCTTTGTTGGTTTATATGAGTCTTTAAGTCCAGTCTTATTTTCAGAATGGCTTTTTTGCCAATTATATTTTTTTTCTTTATTATTAGGTGGCGAGTCTATTGTATGGTGCATCCACATAAACCAGTCAGACGTAATCTTTGTCGCCTCAATGTTATTTGAATATATAACCCATCTTTCATCGTATTTGTTTTTATAATACTTGTTTCCAAATTCATCTTTACCTACAAACTTTCCAAAAAATAGAGTTTTAAGAAAGGTTCCGAGAGTTTGTCTATTCCACCAAGTAAAAAATATTTTTAAATTCATTTTTTAATTTTTAAAAATCCACACAATTAATAAGTGTATACCAGACGTTGCGTATATTTGCTATATATCTTTCATAAACAGAATCCTTTTCTAAAATGAAAAAATTTATTGTAGAAACTTATTATACTTGCGTTTTTAAAACAGTACATAATCTCGATAATTTGAATGACAATGAGTTATCGAAAATCGATTCTAGAAATGATGGAGAAGTTGTTGTAATTGATGTAAAGCTCAACAATAGAAAAACAAAAAAAATTGGAAATAAAAAAGATACTTCAAATAAATCTAAAGAAAATGACAGTTTGTTATCTTCATCTATTTCTGAAAAAATAATTGCCTCTAAAAACCAAGATTTAGTTAAAAACAAAAATATAAAATCAAAAAATCAAGCAAATGCTAGATTTAAAATGCCTGATAGGAGAAAGGGTTATATACAAAAAGCCCAAATAGGAGATCACAAAGTATATTTGCATACAGGTGAATATGATGATGGTAAAATTGGTGAAATTTTTATTGATACAAACAAAGAAGGTGAATTGGTTAAAGCAATGATGAATAATTTTGCAATCGCGATATCTTTAGGGTTGCAATATGGGGTTCCTCTTGAAGAATACGTTGATGCATTTATTGATACTAAATTTGAACCTTCTGGTAACGTTCTTGGTAATGACAGAATTCTTAGTGCTTCATCTATTTTAGACTATGTATTTAGAGAACTTGCAATTTCTTATTTAGGTAAAGAGGAATTGGCACACACCCCTTCTATCGCTAGTTCTAAAGACATCACTGATCAAACTACTGATGACAAATTCCTTAAAATCGTTAAAAATATAACTTCTAAAGGTTTTGTAAGAAGTAACTACGAAGAAAAATTAGTCGACCTTTCTGATGTCAGAATAAATTTAAAGTCAAAAAGCTAATTCTTTTTTGTATCTATTTTAATTCCAAGCTCTTTTAATTGTTTAAGCTCAACCTCAGAAGGAGCGCTCATCATTAAATCTTGAGCATTTTGATTCATGGGAAATAAAGTAATTTCCCTAATATTTTTTACATTAGCGAGTAACATTACAATTCTATCAATGCCTGGAGCTATTCCTCCATGCGGAGGAGCGCCATAACTTAAAGCATTTAACATTCCGCTAAATTTTTCTTCAACATCTTTTTTGCTATACCCTGCAACTGAAAACAGCTTATACATTAATTCAGGAATATGATTTCTTATTGCACCTGATGATAATTCAACTCCATTACAAACTATGTCGTATTGGAAAGCTTTAATTTCAAGAGGTTTTTTAAAATTTAAATTATCAATATCGCCTTGTGGCATAGAAAAAGGATTATGACTAAATTTAATCTTTTTTGTTTGTTCGTCTAGTTCATACATTGGATAATCAACAATCCAACAAAACGCAAATTGATCCTCATCTATTAATTCTAAGTCTTTTGCGATTTTATCTCTAGCTAAAGATAATATTCTCTCTACTTCATTTTCTTTTCCACAAGATAAAAATATACTATCCCCTATTTCTGCATTACAAATTCTCATGATTTCTTTTAATGACTCTTCGCTAAAAAATTTTCCGATTGGGCCTTTTCCAGAAATCTTTTTATCTTTGTCAATCGTAAAATAAGCTAATCCAGAAGAGCCTTGTTCTTTGGCCCAATTATCAATACTATCAAAAAAACTTCTTGGTTTGTCTTTTGTTTTTTTAGTTACAATACATCTTGATTTTGAACCGTTTTTTACTAATTTTTTAAAAATTTCAAAAGTAACATCGTCTCTTGTAAATATATTAGTAACATCATGAATCATTAGCGGATTTCTTAAGTCAGGTTTATCAGTACCGTATTTAAGCATTGCTTCCTTATAAGGAATTTTTGGAAAATTATCATAAGTTAATTTTTTTGAAGAAAATTTTTTAAATAGACTCACCATT
Source organism: uncultured Pelagibacteraceae bacterium (assembly GCA_902620585.1). Taxonomy (GTDB): domain Bacteria; phylum Pseudomonadota; class Alphaproteobacteria; order Pelagibacterales; family Pelagibacteraceae; genus Pelagilacustribacter. Next base: position 74,389 of record CACNJC010000003.1, read on the forward strand.
AGTTTTTCAACTACAGAAAATACATCTTCTTGTTCAACAAAAGACATTTCGACATCTAGTTGATAAAATTCTCCAGGGCTTCTATCTGCTCTCGCATCTTCATCTCTAAAGCATGGAGCAATTTGAAAATATTTATCAAAACCTGACATCATTATTAATTGTTTAAATTGTTGTGGAGCTTGCGGTAAGGCATAAAACTTTCCTGGATTTAATCTGCTAGGTACTAAAAAGTCTCTAGCTCCTTCTGGACTTGATGAAGTAAGAATAGGAGTTTGATATTCAAGAAATCCTAGCTTTAACATCTCAGATCTAATAAATGATATAACTTTAGATCTTAACATTATATTTTTATGCATTTCTTCTCTCCTTAAATCTAAAAACCGATATTTTAATCTTATATCCTCTGGGTAATCCTGTTCACCAAAAACAGGCATAGGCAACTCTTTGGCTTCAGATAAAATCTTAATAGATTTAATATCTACTTCTATTTTTCCTGTATTCAGTTCTAAGTTTTCAGTGCCTTTTTCTCTTTTTACCACTTTTCCTATAATGTTTAAAACTGACTCGTGTTTAGTTTTTTCTAGAATAGAAAAAAACTTATTATTATTTTCTATAACACACTGGGTTAATCCAAAATGATCTCTTAAATCGATAAATAATAAATTTCCATGGTCCCTTTTTCTGTGCAACCAGCCAGACAAAGAAATTTCTTTTCCAACATCTTTTTCGGACAATTCAGCGCAATTATGAGTTCTATATTTATTCATTAACTAATACTTTTTTTATTAAATTAATATTTATCGATTTTCCAGAAGATAAAGACAAATCGTCAATTTCTTTTATAAATTTGAACACTTTCTCATAAGATCTTTCTATATTTTTAATAATATATTCTGAAATTTTTGGACTTATATTTATTTGTTTATCAGAAAAAGATTTTGATATTATTACCCTTAACAAATCATCTGTAGGCAACTCAATGCCTAGGCTAACAAAACTATCTGCTCTTGATTTTAGATCTTTCAATTTATGATTCATATTTTTAATTGGCAGAATAGAATTTATAACAAGATAGATGTTTAATTGCTTTAAATGATTTAAAATTGTATAAAAAAAATTTTCATCGATGTTTTGCTCGTAATTGTCAATTATTAAACAGTCTAATTTTTCCAATTCAGCCAGCATATTTTGAGTAATTGATTTAGCCTCAAATATTTTAACAGTATTAATCTTTTTATTTAAAATTTTTGATAAGTGGGTTTTGCCACACCCTTTTGGTCCGTATATATTCACCCATTTGTCTGGCCAATTTGGCCAACTTTCTATCAAACGGTAAGCAGAAAAATTATTGCTTGATACATAATAATCTTGTTCATAATATTTTGTTTTAAAAGGAAATTTAAATACAAGTTGGTTCATTAGATTATCTTAATCTTCCACTGTCCTTCTCTCATGTTTAAATCAATATTTTGGTCTTTTAATTTTTTAATGATCTTATTTATTTTACCTAGATATTTAATCTTTACCAAAACATAATCTTTATTTAACTGTTGAACATAATAATTGTCAATTAAATCAATTTTCTTTAATCTGTTATTGAATTCCACTAAATTATTCTTTTTATCCAATTTTATTTCTGCATTTAAAAAAGATGGAGTTCTTACGTCTATCAGGTTTTGTGATTTAATTAAATCTTCAATTTCATTTTTAATTTTTAAAATTATGTTATCATTGAATTCATTTTGATTTGTATTAATTTTATTTATAATTAAGTTTTTATTTAATTTCTTGCCTTCAATTTTAGTATTCAAAAAAACTTTTGCAATATTTTTATCAATATCAATTGTGACAAAAGCCATATTGTTTAGATTATACTCTTTGAAAAAATCTTCTATATCTATTTTGTATATACTATCTTTGTAAGATTTTATGGTTTGAATACTTTCTACACTTTCTACTGGAAGACTATATTTAATTAAATCTTCTGACTTTTCGCTACTCCAATTCTCGTAAAAATAATTTTTTGCATAAATAAAATATTGCTTATCTTTTATCAATAAAGGAAATATTATCATATTTGTATTAATGATATCTGAATAAAGAATGTTATTTTGATAAAAAAAATTATGAATCCTTTCTCTGTCAAAATAAATATTGAAACTTACTTTATTGTTATTATCATTAGTTTTCACTTGGTAATAAGAGATCAATTTTTTTATTTGTGCTAAATTGGTAGTTGAAATTTTCTTGTAGTCCCCTTCTAGCAAAAGCCTATTGTTCAGCTCGTTAAAACCTTTTAAAAAAGCTTGATTAGCCAATTTTTCTTTATTTTTTATATTTTTTTTACTTATTTCAATATTATTAACATTAAAAAGTTTATTGTCAGATAAAACATTTCCAGTTTTAAATAAAATAATTATTATACAACAAATAAATATTAGATTTTTCATACTTAGCTAATTATCATTTTTATTAATGAAAAAAATACAAAATAGTTATAAAAAAAGTGGCGTAAATATTTCTATAGCTAATAAATTTGTAGATCACATAGCCAAATTATCAAAAAAAAATGACCAAAAAACGAATAGTTCATTTAACAGCAACAATATTGGTGCTTTTGGTTCTGTTTTTGACCTGAGCAAAATTAAGATTAAAGACCCAGTAATAGTTTCGTGTACTGATGGTGTAGGAACAAAGGTAGATTTAGCAAACAAATTTAAGAAGTTCGATACTATTGGAATAGATTTAGTTGCTATGTGCGTGAATGACCTGATTGTTCAAGGTGCTAAACCTCTGTTTTTTTTAGATTATATTGCTTTAGGAAAATTACAGCTTAAAAAAACTAAAAGTATTCTTAAAGGTATCTTACAAGGTTGTAAAATCTCCAACTGTAAACTCATCGGAGGAGAAACAGCAGAGATGCCTGGTATTTACTCAAAAGATAAATTTGATTTAGCTGGTTTTAGTGTAGGAATAGTTTCAAAAAAAAAGATATTACACAAAAAAAACGTAAAACATGGTGATCTTATTTTTGCTATACCGTCAAATGGAATTCATTCAAATGGTTATTCTTTAGTAAGATCTATTTTAAAAAAAACTAAGATAAATAACAATTTAAAAAAGGAATTATTAAAACCTACTAAGATTTACACAAAAGAAATATTGAAATTAGCTAACCATAATTTGATAAGCTCAGCTGCACACATCACGGGAGGAGGACTATTGGAAAACATAGCAAGGTCTGTACCTAATGATCTATCTGTAAATATCGATCTTTCAAAAATCAAAGTAAAAAGAATTTTTAAATGGTTAAAATCAAAAAATATATCTGATTTAGAAATGTTAAGAACTTTTAACTGTGGAGTTGGTTTTTGTATTATAATTAACAAAAAAAATATAAAAAAAATTAAAAAGTATTTTTCTAAAGAATTCATGCCGTATCAAATTGGTTATATTTCTAAAGGTTCAAGTAAATTAAATTTCTACAATAATTTAAAATGGTAAGAAAAAGAACTTGCGTTTTTATATCTGGATATGGTTCTAATCTAAAAAATTTGATAAAAAATTCACGTTATCAAAACTTTCCAATTAAGATAAGCCTTGTTGTTTGTGATAATAAAAATGCAAAAGGATTAATCCACGCAAAAAAAAATTCAATCCCATATTTAATAGTAGATACTAGAAAAAGAAATTTCGAGCATAAAATTCTAAAAAAACTTAAAAAATATAAAATATCCCTTATTTGCTTAGCGGGATATATGAAAATTATTTCAAAAAAATTTATTAAAAATTATGGGAAAAAAATAATTAATATTCATCCATCTCTATTACCAAAATTTAAAGGTTTAAATACTTTTAAAAGAGTTTTAAAAAATGAAGAAAAAAAAACTGGATGTACTGTCCATTTCGTTAATGAAAAACTCGATGGGGGTCTCAAAATTTTACAAAAAAGTTTTTTTATAGATAAGAACTATAATGAAGAAAAATTAAAAGAAGAAACTCAAAAATTAGAATATAGAGCGTTTTCAGAAGCAATAATAAAAATTTTTAGATATAGCTAATTTTTGAAGAAAAAATTAATTTCTTTTTTTGCATTCTCAATAGAGTCAGATCCATGCACTGAGTTTTTGTCTATTGATATTCCATAAAGTTTTCGAATTGTATTGTCTTTTGCTTGTTTTGGGTCGGTTGCTCCCATAATTTCTCTATTAGATAATACTGCATTATTTCCCTCTAAAATCATTACAACTATTGGTCCGGAGGATAAATATGCACACAGGTCGTCATAAAATGGCTTTGTTTGGTGAACTTTGTAAAATTCAGCTGCCTCCTCTTTTGTAATATGAATTTTTTTATTTTCTTTAATTTTTAAGTTTTTCTTTATAAAGATAGACTTAATTTCCTCAATTAAATTTCTCTCTACTGCGTCGGGCTTAATTATTGAAAGTGTCTGTTCAATATTACTCATAATTATCCTCTATTAATTGATTTAACAATCTAACTCCAAAACCTGTTGCGCCTCCAGAGTTCAAAGCTCCTCCATATTTTGAAAAAGCCATACCAGCAATGTCTAAATGAGCCCAAGGTGTTTTTTTCAAAATGAACCTTTGTAAAAATTGAGCAGCAGTTGTTGATCCTGCTCCTCCAACATAATTAATATTTTGTACGTCTGCATTTTTTGAATTCATAAGTTTATCATAATTTTTATGAAGAGGCATTCTCCAAACTTTTTCTTCAACTTTCTCGCCTGCGTTAAAAATTTGTTTTGACAACTTATCATCGTTAGAAAAAAGACCAGCATATTCTGATCCTAAACAAACTATTATAGCTCCTGTCAAAGTAGCTAAATCAATAATAAATTTTGGTTTAAATTTTTCTTCTGTGAAAGTCAAAGCATCTGCCAAGACGAGTCGACCCTCTGCATCAGTATTTAAAATTTCTATTGTTTTACCACTATAAGATTTTACAATATCGCCAGGTCTTTGAGCATTTCCGCTAACCATATTTTCTACAAGGCCAACGACACCAACAGCATTAATCTTTGCTTTTCTTTGCGCTAAATTTTTCATTAAACCAACTACAGTTGCCGATCCTGCCATATCATAAGTCATGTCTTCCATGAATTTTGCTGGTTTTAATGAATATCCTCCAGTGTCGAAGCAAACTCCTTTTCCAACAAATGCTAAAGGTTTAGAGTTATTTTTTGCACCATTCCATTCCATCGTTACAAGATATGATCCTCTGACACTTCCTTGGCCTACTCCAAGTAAAGCGTGCATACCTAACTTCTTTAATTTTTTTTCATCGTAAACATTTACTTTTAAACCGTCTTTTCGAAGTAGGTTTAATCTCCTTGCGTATTCATCGGGGTGTAAAACATTTCCTGGTTCCGAGACTAAATCTCTCGCATAAAAAGTTCCTTCTTCTAAAGCTTTAAATTTTAATTGGCTTAGTGTAGAAGGTTTATTCTTATTTCCTAGTACATTAATAGTAATTATTCTAGTTTCATTTTTAGTTTTATATTTTTTAAATTCATAAGATTTTAATTTTAGTCCATGTAGGAAATAACCAAGAAAATTATTGTCTTTGCTCACTATGCTATCTGAAACAATAAAATATTCAGAGTTTTTTCCATAATTAATACGTCCGTATAACTCGGCTCCTAAATTTTCAATATCAGAGGTTTTCAAGCTATCTTTAATGGATATTAGAACTATTTTTTTTTTTGAATTTAATTCAAAAACAAGCAAGTTTTTTTTTAAATCACTAGTTTTTAATAAATCATTTATGTAAGAAAATTCTTGGTCGGAGAGAAATTTTTTTAACCCGTTTATGCTAAATTTTTCCTTTGTAAATAAGATTTGGTTAGCTGAATTGTTGCCTGTTTTGTTCAAATAATTTAATTTTATAGACATAAGTTTTTAGTTTTTAATAAGTTTGAATGGTATATATGTTCAAATATATCATATTTCAATGGGAAATCGATCTTAGTTAAACCATAGATTGAAATTTTGATGAGGTTGCTTTATTTATATACATTATAAAGCAATGCTACAAAACACTATTTATCGAAATTTTATCAAAGAGCTACTTAAAACTTTTTTTGTAATTTTATTTGGCTTAACGATCATTGCCTGGACCGTAAGGGCGGTAAATTTTTTAGATTTAATAGTCGATAGTGGTTATGCAGTATCAACATACTTTCAATATTCTATTTTAAATTTATTAAGCATAATGACAAAATTTATACCTTTATCTTTCTTACTCGCACTCATTATCTTTATTATAAAAAAGATACAGGAAAATGAGTTTATAATATTATGGACTTCAGGAATAAAAAAGTTAACTCTTGCTAACCTTTTTTTTACAATTTCAATTTTTATTACAATTATTTATTTAATTTTTTCTACCGTAATTACACCAATGGCTTTAAATAAATCAAGATTTTTATTAAATAAAGGAGGCTTCGATTCTTTTTTACCTACAATTAGAATTCAGCAGTTTAGTGATTCTTTTGAAGGATTTACATTCTTAGTAGAAGATAAAAAAAATAATGAAATCAAAAATGTCTTCATTCATGACGAATATAATGTTTTAAAAAATTTGACGTCTGATCAATCAGAAAAAAATTCAACTACGATAGTAGCAAAAAACGGAATGGTTCAAGGAAATAAAAAGTTAATTTTATTTAATGGTCAAATTATTTCGACTCAAAAAGAAAGTTTAAAGAATAATATTGTAAAATTTGAACAGCTAAATATAAATTTAAATACACTTTCAACTGGTACAGTTAAAATTCCAAAATTACAAGAGACCTCTACAATTGAACTCCTAAAATGTAATTTTCAAAAATTCTCTGAAGGTACCAATATTTTAAATTGTAAGGAAAGCGCCGAAGAGGAGATTAAAACTATTTTAAATAGAAGATTTATTTTGCCATTTTATATTCCTATTATTTCTTTATTATGTTCTTTCTTAATTATAAGATCTGAAAAGAAAAGAAATTTTTTTTTAAACAAGTATTCTATTTTCATTTTAAGTTTTTTAATTTTACTTTATGCTGAATTAATTGTTCGTTATACAGGTATATCGGAGCTAATAAATATTTTATTTTTTATTTCTCCGTTAATTCTTATTCCAATAATTTACGTATCATTAATTTATAAATTATCAAAAGAATCTGTGGTGGAAGAATGAAGAAAGTTTTATTTAATTATCTATTATCAGGTTTTTTAAAAACGATATTTAAAGTAATGTTAATTTTTTACTGTCTAGGGATAATTTTAAATTTATTTGAGGAAGTTGAGTTTTTTAAAAATTTAGATGTATCTATTTTTATACCAATTACCCTTACAGCATTGTTTATTCCTAGTTTATTAATAAAAATGTTACCATTTATTATTTTTATTTCAAGTTTGTGGTATTTATGGAATTTAAGAAATAATAAGGATTTATTAAATCTTAAAGTATTTGGGTATTCAAATTTTAAAATATTTTTTATATTAGCTTTTACTTCCTTTATTTTTGGATGGATTGTTTTATTTACTGTCAATCCTTTTACTTCAACAATGGTAAAATATTACGAACAAACCAAAGCTAAATATTCTAGAGATATAGATCATTTAGTATCTATAAATAAAAATGGACTTTGGACTAAAGAAAATTTAGATACTGGATATCGAATTATTGCTGCCGACGAAATTGAAGATAATTTTTTAAGAAAAATAACAATTTTCGACTTAGATAAAAATTATAATTTAACTAAAAAAATCAGCTCTGAACTAGGTGACATGTCAGAAAATGATTGGGTTTTAGAAAAAGTTTCAATTATGCAATATGAAAACGGTATTGTGAAAGAAGAATTTAAAGATAACCATTCAATTTATTCAAAATATGATAAAAAAAAAATTAATAGTTTATTTCGAAATTTTGATACAATGTCTTTTTTGGATTTAATCTTAAATTATAGAGATTTACAGAGTAGAGGTTATAACAAGACATACCTAAATCAGAATTTAAACGCAATGTTATCATTGCCGTTTTTCTTGTTTATGATGACTGCCCTAGCCTCAATTTTAACAATGAATACATTAAAAAAATCGAATAATTTCACGTATATTGTAGTTGGTATTATTGCTTGTGTAGCTGTGTACTACTTTAAAGATTTGTCCTTGGCGTTAGGAAAAACTGACAGAGTTTCTTTATCTTTAGCTGCATGGATTCCAGTTGCTGTGATTGGATTATTTAGCTCGATAGGTATTTTGCAAATAAATGAAAAATAGTTTTTATATTTTATTATTATCATTATTTTTTTTTCATCCTTTGCTGGCTGAAAACCTTAATATTCAATCCTCAGAGATTTCAATAGATAAAGAAAGTCGTTCAACTATATTTAAAGGTGGAGTTGTTGCAACAGATCAAAAAAATAACGTATTTAAAACCGATTACGCTGAGTATAAAAAAGATCTTAAATTTTTAAAAAGTAGAGGCAAAACTACAGTACTTACATCAGAGGGGTACTCAATCAGTGGTCAAAATATAGTTTTTGATAATAAAAATGGATATATAAAATCTGACAGTAAAACTACTATCAAAGATTTAGAAGAAAATAATATTTTTTTAGAAAATTTTGAGTATTCAGTTAATGATAACTTTTTTAAATCAATAGGTAAAATTAAGATAATTGATACTAATAATAATTCTTATAATTTTTCTCAAATCTTTATAGATGAGAAAAAAAGAGAAATTATTGGCTCCGATATTAAAGCGTTTTTAAATCAGGAAAATTTTAAAATTAACAAAAATAATAAGCCACGTGTATTTGCTAACACAGTTAAAATTGAAAATCAAAACAGTGAATTTACAAAAAGTATTTTTACTTTATGTGATTATAGAAAAGATGATAAATGCCCGCCTTGGTCTCTACAAGCTAGTAAAATGTTTCATGATAAAAAGAAAAAAACTATTTATTATGATAATGCAGTTATCAAAGTGTATGATTTACCCATTTTTTATTTGCCAAAATTGTCTCATCCAGACCCAACTGTAAAACGAAGATCTGGTTTTTTGCCACCTTCTTTTTCGGACTCTAAAAATTTAGGTCCAGGTTTTGAAACACCCTACTATTGGGATCTTGGTATGGATAAAGATTTAACTTTAACTACAAAGTTATTTTCTTCAGAACATCCTTTATTTTTAGGTGAATATCGTCAAGCGTTTAAACAATCAAACTTAGTTTCTAATTTTGGATATACAGAAGGCTATAAAGAAACAAATGAAAACAAACTTGCTGGAAGAAAATACCATTTTTTTTCAAAGTTTGTAAAAAAGTTTAAAAATGAAAAAGGGGCTGATAATGAATTTAAATTAGACATACAAAGAGTATCGAACAAAAAATATTTAAAGTTATATAAGATTAATGATGATTTAGTTAATTATGAAAATGATACTATTGAAAACTCTTTAAGTTTTGCACATGAAGATGAAGACCTGTTTTTAGGTATAAAAGCAAGTGTTTATGAAGATTTAACAGAAACTAAAAAAAATGATGAATACGAATATATCTTACCAGATATAATCTTGGATAAAAATTTGTTTAGTAGCAACAAATATGGGTATGCAGATTTACAGTCTAATTTAGTTTTTCATAATTATGAAACTAATAAATTCACTAAATTTTTAATAAATGATATCGACTGGAAATATAATCAAATTAATTATCCCTCAGGTATAAAAGGGCGACTTCTTGGAAAATTAAAGAATGTAAACTATGAAGCAAAAAATACCTCTATATACAAATCAGATACTACGAATGAACTTTTTGGAGCAGTAGGTTTTTTAGCTGAAATTAATCTTTTTAAAAAAATGAGAGATAACGCTGCTCATTTATTAACTCCTAAAATGTTATTTAGATATGCTCCAGGCCAAATGAGAAAAGAAACAGAAAACACGAGATTAAATCATTCTAATGTTTTTAAATTGGATAGATTAAATACAAATAAAAATTTTGAAAATGGTTTGAGTGCGACTTTAGGATTTGATTATGAAATAAACAGTTCTGATAAAAAATTAGACTTCTCAATTGCTCAAATAATTAACGAAAAAGAAAATCAAAATATGCCATCTTCATCAAGTTTAAATCAAAGATTTTCTGACGTAATAGGGCACTCGGAATTAGAAATAAATGATAATATTAGTCTTAATTACGATTTTGCTTTAGATCAGAATTATAAGAACTTAAATTATAATGAATTAAGCGCTGATTTTGACTTTAATTCGATTAAATTTGATTTTGGTTATTTGCAAGAAAAAGAACATATTGGAGATCAAGAATATTTTAGAAGTAAAATAGATTTAACGCAGAACCAATATGGAACTTTTTCTGCAGAAACTAAAAGAAACTTAATTACAAATTCAGCTGAGTACTACGATTTAAGTTATGAATATACTAATGATTGTCTAAGGGCAGGATTAGTCTATAGAAGAGAATTTTATAATGACTCTGAGCTAGAGCCAGAAGACTCATTAATGTTTAAAATTACGCTAACTCCTTTTGGAGACATAAATTCACCTTCTTTCAACTGATGCGTTTTTTTCTAATCATTTTAACGATTACTTTGCTAAAACAAAATTTTTGTTTTGCCGCAATTGAGAATAAAATTTTAGTTAATGTTGGTAATCAAATAATAACATCTTATGAGCTTAAAAATAGAGTTAAAACAATTTTAGTTTTAAATAATAAGGAAATAAATCAAGAGAATGTAAATACTACAAAAAAAGAGGCATTAAATTTTTTAATTAACTATAAGTTAAAAAAAGGAGAAATATTAAAATTTCAAATAGATTCCAATAATGTTTCTATCTCAGAATATTTGATAAATATTTCTAAAAATTATAATACAGATCAAAAAGGATTTGAAAAAATATTTTTAGATAACAATTTAAGTTATGATTTATTTTTAGACGGAATCAAAACTGAATTTGCTTGGCAAAGATTAATATTTCAATCCTATCAAGACAAAATAAATATTAATGAAGAAGAAATAGATGAAGAATTGAACAATCTTATTAAAATACAAAAAGAAACGGAGGAGTATAATCTTGCTGAAATAGAAATTTTTTTAGAAAATAACTCTGATGATAAAAAAAGAATTGATGAGATTAAGAAGCAAATTAATGAAATTGGGTTTGAAAATACTGCGATTAAATTCAGCAAGTCTTTATCTGCTCTTGAAGGAGGAAATTTAGGTTGGATTACGTCTCAAGCTTTAACTAACGTAATTCTAAATGCAGTCAAAAATATGAAGCCAGGAGATGTAACAGAACCAATAATAAAATCTGATACAGCTTTGTTTATTAAATTGTTAGAAAAAAGAAAAATTGACTTTAATGATGTAAATTTACAAAATATGAAAAATCAAATTGTATCTCGAAAAAAAAATGAACTTTTAAATCTTTTTTCTAATAGTTATTTGTCAAAAATTAAAAACAATACATTAATAGAGTATAATGAATAAAAAAATTCTAATAGTTGCTGGGGACCCAAATAGTATAAATTCTGAAATTATTTATAAAGTTTGGAAAAAAGTTTCTAAAAATATAAAAAAAAATTTGTATTTGATTGCTAATTATAGTCTATATTTAAAACAATTTAAAAAATTAAAGCTAAATATTGATATTATAAAAGTTAAAAATATTAATGATAGTATTAATTCATTATCTTTAAAAATCATAGACGTTCCTGTTAATTTTAAAGATCCATTTAAGGTTAGTTTAAAAGAATCATCTAAGTACGTGATAAAAAGTTTAAATCTCGCGCATTCACTAGTAGAGGATAAAAATTTTAAAGCGGTTATAAATTGTCCAATTAATAAAAATTTAATCAAATTTTCTGGAAAAATTGGTGTTACAGAATTCTTTGCTTCTAAATGCAAGGTCAAAAAATCATCTGAAGTAATGTTTATTCATAATAAAAGGTTTTCTGTGGTGCCACTTACAACTCACTTAGATATTAAAGATGTTTCAAAAAATATCACTTCACATTTAATTATTAGTAAGCTGCAAACTTTAAACAAAGATTTTAAAAGATTATTTAAATTTATACCTAAGATTGGTGTTTTAGGATTAAATCCCCACAATAGCGAATATAAAATCACTTCAAAGGAAGTTAGCACTATAAGACCCTCTGTCTTAAAACTTAAAAGAAAAGGATTTAAAATCGAGGGTCCGCTAGTATCAGATACAATTTTTATTAATAAATTTAAGAATTATGATGTAATCGTAGGGATGTATCATGATCAGGTTTTGTCTCCTTTTAAAACTATCTTTAAATTTGATGCGATAAATATTACTTTAGGTTTAAATTATTTAAGAGTTTCACCAGATCATGGGCCTGCCACTGAGTTGATAGGAAAAAATAAGGCAGATCATACCAGTCTTTTTCAGTGTATTAAATTTGTTACATCAAAAACTTAATGGTATATGCAAAAAAATCTTTAGGTCAAAATTTTCTTATTGATCAAAACATTATAAAGAAAATCACTAATCAAACAAAAATTGAAAATAAAGATGTAATTGAAATCGGGCCTGGAAAAGGTGCTTTAACAAACGAAATAATAAAGAAAAAACCTAAATCTCTTACACTAATTGAAAAAGATACATCTATTTGCAAAGAACTAAATTTGAAATATTCTAAACACAAAAATATTAAGATTTATAACAAAGATTTCCTAAAATTTGATGTCGAAAAAGTAATCAAAAATAAAACAGTCGTTTTCGGAAACCTCCCGTATAATATCTCATCTCAAATCCTTGTTAAAATGATTAAGATGAAAAATTGGCCTCCAAAGTATACCGATTTAATCTTTATGTTTCAAAAAGAAATGGCTCAAAGAATTTTGGGCGCGTTCAACACATCAAATTATGGAAGACTTTCAATATTAAGCAACTATAGACTAAATATTATTAATAAGTTTAATGTTTCTGCAAACTGTTTTTTTCCAAGACCAAAAGTCGAGTCAACAGTTTTGCTATTTAAGCCGAAAAAACATACAATTAAAATAAAAGATTTAGGTAATTTAGAAAAAATTACAAGTATGCTCTTTTCTAATAAGAGGAAAATGATCAATAAAAATATTAAAAAAATATTCAAAAATAATAAATTTGTTAATAATTTGAACTTGAAATTAAGACCTTCTGATATTAAACCAGAAAAATATTATGAAATTACTAGGCTTTATGAAAAGATTTTTTAAAATCGTTTTTGTGTATTGAAATTATTTTCTCAATTTGATGATAGCAACTTTCAAGATTTTCATTAATTAAAACATAATCGTAATCATCCCAATGCTGAACATCTAAGTCAAAAGCTTTGAATCTTTTTTCTACCTCTTCTTGTGTATTTTGATTTCTATTAACCAATCTTTTTCTAAGTTCTTCTTTATTCGGTGGTATCAAGAATATTTTAACTAATTTTAAGTTTTTAAATTTTGATAATTGTTGACTTCCTTGCCAGTCTATATCGAAAATTATATCATTTGTTTTAAATAGATCATCTACACTTTTTTTTAATGTTCCATAATAATTGTCGAAAATTTTAGCATATTCATAAAATTTTTCCTCTTTTACTAATTTTTTAAATTTACTTTTATCGACAAAAAAATAGTCAACTCCATCTATTTCATTTTGCCTTGGTTTTCTTGTAGTGTGAGATACTGAAATTTTAAAAGATTGATATTTCTGTTGGATTTTTTTTGTAATTGTTGTTTTACCTGCACCCGAAGGAGAAGATAAAATTACCATGATATTGTTTGAGTCATGACTCATAATGACTAACTTAAACTCAGTGCTTATTGATTTGTTTTACTTTCAATAAATTTAATTGCATCTCCAACCGTTAGGATCTTTTCTGCTTCGCTGTCAGATATTTCCGAGCCAAATTCTTCTTCAAAAGCCATTACTAACTCTACAGTATCTAAACTATCAGCGCCCAGATCATCAATAAAGCTTGCTTCTTCGGTTACTTTCTCTTCTTCTATACCTAGATGGTCTGCAACTATTTTTTTAATTTTGGGTTTTATATCGTTTGACATTAATTACCTTTGTTATGTTTATGATGTTTTCTTAATAAATTATTAGATAGAATTGTCAAGCCATATACATTCCACCATTAACATGAATGGTTTCACCATTAATATAATTGGCCATATCTGATGCTAAAAATGCTACACAATTTGAGACATCGTCTCCAGTTCCTAAGTCACCAGCAGGAATTCTGCTGATTAATTTTGTTTTGTATTCTTCAGGAATTTTATCGGTCATTTCGGTTTTTATAAAACCAGGAGATACACAGTTTATATTAATATTTTTTTTAGCATATTCTAGAGCTAGACTTTTTGAGAAAGCAACTATTCCTGCTTTTGAAGCTGAATAATTTGTTTGACCAAAATTTCCAGTGTGACCTACTATAGATGTAATATTTATAATTTTTCCTGATTTATTTTTGATCATCTTTTTTATTGCTGACTTACACATCAAAAAAGTTGATGTTAAATTAATGTCCAAAACTTTTTTCCAATTTTCTTCACTTAATCTTATTGTTAAGCTGTCAAGATTTATTCCAGCGTTATTAATTAATATATCTAAACCACCCAATTTATCGTTTGCCAAATCTACGAAGGACTCTACTTTTGAGTGATCTCCTAAATTAAATTTTTCAATTTGAACATCTTTAAATTCACTTTTAAGTTTACTCAATTTTTCTTCATTTGTGCCTGTTGCAAAAATTTGAGATCCACTTTCAGAAAATTTTTTTACCAGGCTATTACCTATCCCGCCTGTTGCGCCTGTAATAATAACTTTTTTATTTTTTAAATTCATCGGTAGTTTTTTTCATATCATCAATTGTATTTATACTAAAGCAATTTATATTTTTTACTGTCCTTTTAACCATTCCAGATAAAACTTTACCTGGGCCTATTTCAATAAAATTATTAACTTTTTGATTTGACATATTAATTACGCTTTCTCGCCATCTCACAGTTGAACAAATTTGTTCAACGAGTAACCTTTTTAAATTCTCTGGGTTATTTTCAGGCTTTGAGGTTACATTGCATACAATGTTGAAAGCAGGTTTACTAAAATTAACTGAGTTAATTTTTTCCTTCATCTTGATTTCTGCTGATTTCATCAAAGAACAATGAAAAGGTGCACTAACATTTAAAGGGATAAATTTTTTTTTGTTATCTTTTAAAATTTTTTCTAAAGAGTTGATACTTTCGACGTCTCCACTAACAATAGTTTGCCCTTCTGCATTATCATTAGCAATTTCACATATTTTTTTATTTTTTAATTCTGTAATAAAGTTATTTATCTCTTCAGTTTTGGAACCTAGTATTGCAATCATTTTACCTTTGCCTAGTGGAACAGCTTCTTGCATAGACTTACCTCGTTCAAAAAGAAGATATAAAGCATCGATAAATTTTAATGACTCTGCACAAACTAAAGCGCTATATTCTCCTAAAGAATGACCGGCAAAAAATTTTGTCGATTTAAAATTAAAATTAAACTCATTCTTTAGAACTGAAAAAATTGCATAACTAACAGTTAAAATAGCTGGTTGTGTATTTTGTGTAAGTTTTAATTGATCTTCAGGTCCCTCTAAAATAATTTTTGAGATTTTATAATTAAGTTTTTCGTCTGCTTCACTAAAGATTTTCTTTACAAGTTCGAAATTTTTATAAAATTCAGATCCCATTCCAACAATTTGCGAACCTTGGCCTGGAAATAGTATAGCATTCATATTTTAAGCACTTAATTACTAATAATTAGTATTGATATAAATATCTATTATAGTATAAAACTTTTTTTACAATATGTACTTTAAAGCAAACTAATTAACAATAATCTTTTTATGTCATTTTATGAAAATACTATAGTCGCAAAACAAGACTTAGCGAAATCTGATTTAGAAAAAATCAAAGAAAAGTATAATGATATTATTAATAGCAATTCAGGCAAAGTTTTGAAAGTTGAAGAGTGGGGTTTAATGAACCTAGCAACAAAGATTAAGAAATATAATAAAGGTTTTTATATTCATTATAAATTTGAGGGAAATAAAGAGACTTTAAATGAGATAAATAAGAAAGTAAGAATTGATGGATCAATAATTAGACACCTTGTAGTTAAATATAAAAATTTAGATACTAAAAATGAATACTTTAAAAAGGAAAAATAGATGAAGAGAAAAGGTAAAAAATTTCAAAGAAGTTCTAGTTCTCTTAATAAACTAAGTCTATTTCAAAAATCTGAAGGACGATTTAACAAATCTTGTCCACTTTCAGTTAAAAATGCTCCTATAATTGATTATAAAAATATCAGCTTGTTGAAAAAGTATATTTCAGAAAATAATAAAATTTTATCATCAAAAATTACATCTGTCTCAAGTGGAAAACAAAAAAAATTAACAAAAGAAATAAAAAAAGCAAAAATCTTAGGGCTTATATAGTTATGGAATTAATACTTTTAGAAAATATAATAAATCTTGGAAATATTGGAGACAAAGTTGAGGTAAAACCAGGGTATGGAAGGAACTTTTTGCTCAAGACTGGAAAAGCACTAAGATTTAATAAGGAAAATTTAGAATATGTTTCGAAAAAAAAAGATGAGTTAAATAAAAAAAATAACGAATTAAAAAAGAAACTAAGAGACTCAGCTCAAATAATTAATAATAAATCATTTGTTTTTAATAAAGAAAGTAAAGAGAATGGTGACTTATATGGTTCAATAAAACCAAAAGAAATATCAACTGCGATTTATGATAAACTAAAAGTTGAGGTGAAACCTTCTCAAATAGTTTTAAAAAATGATTTAAACAAAATAGGAAGTTTCAAAGTAGAGATAAATTTTCATACAGATGTATCAGCCCAAATTTCAGTTAAAATTGACAAAATACAATCATCTTGACTTTTCCACAGGTAATTAAAAAAAGTGTGTAACTTTTATCTTTAATTGTAGTGCTCTCAATCTATTATAATTGAGTGGAAAAAATCAAAATATCAGACGGTAATATAAATAAAAAACAACCTTCAAACCTTGAGGCAGAACAAGCGTTACTAGGTTCCATTCTAGTTAACAACGATATTATAGATGAAATATCCAATATTATTAATCCTACAAGTTTTTATGATCCCGCCCACACAAAAATATATGAAGTAATTGAAACTTTAAATAATAAGGGAATGATTGCTAATCCTATTACTCTAAAAAATTTTTTTGAAAAGGATAATATGCTTAACGAAGTCGGTGGAACTGAATATTTAGTAAAACTTACAAGGTTTTCTGGATCTACAAAACAAGCTACCGACTATGCAAAAGTTATACATGAAATGTATTTAAGGAGAGAATTAGTTTTAATTTCAGATAATCTCACTTCTGAAACCTTAAATTCAAAGGAGCAAAGTGCAGAAAAAATTATAGAAGGAACAGAAAAATCTTTATTTGATTTAGCAGAAAGAGGAAGTTTTTCTCAATCTTTTCTAAAATTTAATCAGGCATTAGATCAAACTATCGAAATGGCAACTTTAGCCATGAAGAACGATAAAGGGATCGTAGGGGTCCCAACAGGTTTAAAGGATTTAGATGAAAAACTAGGTGGTCTACATAAATCAGATCTTGTTATATTAGCTGGAAGACCTTCTATGGGTAAAACTGCTTTAGCAACTAACATTGCTTACCATGCAGCTCAAAATATTATGAAGAATGAGAAAAAGTCCTCTGTAGCTTTTTTTTCATTAGAGATGTCCTCTGAGCAGCTGTCCACTAGAATTTTATCAGAACAGGCTAGAATTAGATCGGACGATATTAGAAGAGGAAAAGTTACTGAGGAGGAAATAAGCCGATATATAGAAACTTCTAGGAATATATATAACCTTCCTCTTTTTATAGATGAAACCCCCGCAATTACCATCGCAACATTGAGTAATCGAGCAAGAAGAATTAAAAGATTATTTGGAGTTAGTTTAATCGTGGTTGACTATATCCAATTAATGAGAGCAAACTCAAATAAAAATGAGGGAAGAGTTCAAGAAATTTCGGAAATAACACAAGGCTTAAAAGCATTAGCTAAAGAATTAGGAGTGCCTATTTTAGCATTATCACAATTATCGAGGGCTGTTGAGCAAAGGGATGATAAACAACCACAATTAGCAGACCTAAGAGAGTCGGGCTCAATTGAACAAGATGCAGACGTGGTTATGTTTGTTTATAGAGAAGAATATTATTTAGAGAGAAAACAGCCTAAATTAGGATCAATAGAACATGCAGAATGGCAGTCAAAAATGAATGATGTAAACGGTCTCGCGGATATCATTCTTGGAAAACAAAGACATGGTCCAACGGGTACTGTTAAAGTTGAGTTTGAGGGAATTTACACAAAATTCAAAGATTTAACAAAAAATTAGCTTCAAATTTATTTTTAGTTATCACAAAATTAAGATATATCTGAAATACGTCTATGATTAATGAAATTTATAAAAAATTTGTTATCGATTTCCCAAAAGTAACTCTTTTTTTGATTTCTCTACTTATTGCATTTTCTTTATACCACTCAAAAAATTTCAATTTAGATGCTTCCTCTGATGCTCTTATTTTAGAGGGAGATCAAGATTTAAAATATCTAAGAAAAATCAATCAACGTTATGGCTCTAAAGAATTCTTAGTTCTTACTTACTCTCCTGTTGTAAGTTTTGAGGAAAAAGAAACAATTCTTAATTTGCAGTTGCTAAAATCTAAAATCGAAAAATTATCGTGGGTAGATAGTGTTATTACCGTGATAGATGTTCCTCTTTTGAAAAGTACCGATGAAAGTTTAATGGAAAGACTAAGGAATTATAAAACTTTATCTCATCCTGAAATAGATAGAAAAAGAGGTTTTGAAGAAATAGTTAATAGTCCAATTTATAAAAATTACGTTATTAGTGAAGATGGTAAAACATCAGGAATAGTTGTCTATTTAAAAAAGGATGAAAGACTAGCTGAATATATCAAAATTAAAGATAAGTATTACAATCAATCATTAGAGGGAAAGCTCACAAAATCTGAGAGGATTAATTATAAGAAATTTTTAAAAGAGTATGAAGAATATAAAAATCTTTACAACACTAGAAATCATCAAAATATTTCAGAAATTAGGGATGTAATAGACAAATATGGTGAAAATGCAAAAATACATTTAGGAGGAATCCCAATGATCGCTAATGATATGATGAGTTATATTAAAAGTGACATAATAGTTTTTGGTATCGGTGTATTTTTATTCATAATTCTAACTCTCTGGGTGGTTTTTAGAAATATCAAATGGGTAATTATGCCATTGTTAGGTTGTGCAACTTCAGTGATTATGATGATTGGTTTGCTGGGATTAATTGGATGGAAAGTAACAGTTATATCCTCAAATTTTATTGCTCTAATGCTTATTCTTAATATGGCAATGAACATCCACGTAACAGTAAGATTTCTACAATTAAAAAAAGAATTTAGTCAATTATCAAAATCTGAAGCTGTATTAGAAACAAGTAAAAAAATGTTTATGCCAATACTTTATACTGTTCTTACTACAATATGTGCGTTTCTTTCTTTGTTGTTTAGTGGAATAAAACCGATTATTGATTTTGGATGGATGATGACTATGGGATTGTCAGTTTCAATATTAGTAACTTTTTTGCTTTTACCTTCACTTTTAACTCTATTTTCATCAGATGAAGATATTAATGTTAAAGACACTGAAAAATCAAAAATAACATATGCCTTGGGAAATTTTGCCAAAAACAGCAAAGTTTTAATTTTTGGAGCGACATTTATCGTACTAATTTTAAGTATAGTAGGTATATCAAAACTTGAAGTAGAAAATAGCTTCATTAACTACTTTGATAAGGAAACAGAAATATATCAAGGAATGAAAAAAATTGATGATGATCTTGGAGGAACAACTCCATTAGATATTATCATTAAATTTCCAATTAAAAAAAAGATAGAGAAAGAAGACGATGAATTTTCAGAATGGGAAGAAGAAGAAGACAATCAAAATAAAGCAAAGTATTGGTTTACTAGGGATAAAATGGATAAGATTATCAAGGTGCATGATTACCTAGACTCATTGCCTGAAATAGGAAAAGTTTTATCTTTTGGTTCAATTTTAAGAGTTGCAGAAGATCTCAATAAAAAAGAATTGCAAAGTCTAGAGATTGCGGTTTTATATAGCAAAATTCCAGATGAATTAAAAAAAGAAATAATATCTCCATATATTTCTGTTGCTGAAGATGAGGCTAGAATAAGCGTAAGGATAAAAGATTCTCTTCAGGATTTAAGACGAAATGATCTTATAAAAAAGATTAATACTGATCTGAATACTCAATTAGATTTAGGTAAAGATGAGTATAAAATGACTGGCGTATTAATTCTATTTAATAACTTGTTACAAAGTCTTTTTAAATCTCAAATACTGACCTTAGGAATAGTTATGTTGGGAATATCAGCTATGTTTTTTATACTATTTAGAAATTTAATAATATCATTTATTGGTGTTGTTCCAAATTTTATAGCAGCATTTTTTATATTAGGTATCATTGGCTTAATGAATATACCGTTGGATATGATGACAATAACAATTGCAGCTATTACAATTGGGATAGCAGTTGATAATAGTATTCATTATATTTATCGATTTAAAGAAGAGTTTAGCAAGATAAATGATTATGAAAAAACTTTAGATAGATGTCATAGCACAGTAGGAATAGCAATTTTAAATACCTCAATAACAATAGTTTTTGGTTTCTCAATTTTAATTTTATCAAATTTTATTCCAACAATATACTTTGGCGTTTTCACAGGAATTGCTATGTTGTTAGCATTAATTTCAGTCTTAACCCTCCTACCAAAATTAATTCTGGTTTTCAAACCTTTTGGTCCCAAAAAAATAATGTAAAATTATATGCAAGAAATTTTCAACATTTTTTCAAATATCAATATTTTTGATATTATTTTTTTAATATTAATGACTTATTTTGTAATTCAGTGTTTTTTAAAAGGTTTCTCTTTAAGCTTTATTTCTTTTATGAAATGGGTCTTTGCATTAGTGATAACAATTATTTTAGTACCAAAATTACAACCGTGGGTTAATGATTACATTGAGTCTGAGTTTATTAATAATTTTGGAATTGGAATTGCAGTTTTTATTTGTACAATATTCTTAACAATTGTCATGGGAAGAGCATTAAGTAGAGCAGTCACTTGGACAGGAGTTGGCTCAATTGATAAAACTTTCGGCTTATTGTTTGGATTTTTCAAAGGCTATGTAGTCTCAATTTGTTTATTTTCTTTATTAAATTGGTTTTATCCATACAAAAATTGGGGTATATCAGCTGAAGATGCTATTTCATTTGATATAGTAAAAAAAGGAAGTGAAATATTAATTGAAGAATTTCCTTCTAATGAAGATTTCATTGACACAAAAGATAAAATTGAAAAAATTTAATTTTGACAAATTGAGAGAAGAATGCGGTGTTTTTGGTGTATCTAACCATGAAGATGCATCCGCCTTGGTTGCGTTAGGTCTTCACGCTCTCCAACATAGAGGTCAAGAAGGATGTGGAATTGTAACTTTTGATGGTAAAAATTATCATTCTGAAAAAAGACAAGGTTTAGTTGGAGATCATTTTACTAAAAGTAATGTTATAAATAAATTGCCTGGCAAATTTGCTATTGGTCACAATCGGTATTCAACAACTGGGGAAACTTCTTTAAGAAATATCCAGCCTTTTTTTGCAGATCTTCATTTAGGTGGTTTAAGTATTGCTCATAATGGAAACTTAACTAATGCTTTAATTTTAAGAGAAAGATTAGTTAAAGAAGGTGCAATTTTTCGTACTACTAGTGATACAGAAACCATTGTACAGTTAATCGCAAAATCTAAAAGAGTTAAGATGGTTGATAAGTTAATTGATACACTTTTTCAAATAAATGGAGGCTATTCATTGGTAATAATGACTAATAAAAAAATGATAGGAGTGAGAGATCCATTTGGAATAAGGCCTTTGGTAATAGGGAAGCTAAAAGAATCCTATATTTTGTCATCTGAAACTTGTGCTTTAGATATTGTAGGAGCAAAATTTTTAAGAGAAGTAGAAAATGGAGAAATTATTATAATAGAAAATAATAAAATGAGCAGCGTAAAACCATTTCCAAAACAAAAATCAAGGCCTTGTATATTTGAATACATATATTTTGCTAGGCCTGATAGTTTAATTGATGGAAAGTGTGCTTACGAATATCGTAAGAATTTTGGTGTACAATTAGCAAAAGAAACAGACATAGATGCTGATATTGTCATACCAGTCCCAGATTCTGGCGTTCCAGCTGCAATGGGTTTTGCTGAATATTCGAAAAAAAGATTTGAACTTGGTTTAATTAGAAATCATTATGTTGGTCGAACATTTATTGAGCCATCACAAAGTATAAGAAGTTTAGGTGTAAAATTAAAATTAAGTCCAACAAAAAGTATAGTGAAAAATAAGTCAATAATTTTAATAGATGACTCCTTAGTAAGAGGTACAACTTGCTACAAAATTGTTAAAATGCTTTATGAGGCTGGTGCGAAAGAAGTCCATGTAAGAATAGCGTGTCCAGAAATAAAATTTCCAGATTTTTATGGCGTAGATATGCCAACTAAAAATGAACTTTTAGCTTATCAAAAAAATAACGAAGAAATGTGTAAATATATAAAAGCTAAATCATTAAAATTTTTAAGTTTAGATGGCCTATATGCCGGATTAGAAAAAGGTAAAAGAAACAACACTTACCCTCAATTTAGTGATCATTATTTTACTGGTGAGTATCCTGTAAAGCCTGAAGATAATTTAGGACAATCAAAAATTACTCAGTTATCACTATTGAGTGGAAAATCTAATAATTAATTTAAGATTATCAATCTATTATTTTTGCTCAAAAATAAAAGTGAATTTTCTATAAATATTGGCTGGCTGTTCAATTTATCTTTAATTTTATCAACTTTTTCAATTTTTGAATTTTTATTGAGAGTGATTAATCGTGAATTATCTAAAAAAATAAGTAATTTATTATTTGCTAAAGATAAAGTTAATATATTAATAGACTTAACTTTGGTTTCTAAAAAATTCGCTATCTCACGCTTTAAATCGATAGAATAAATTATTTTTTTAGTATTCAAATTTATACAAACTAATAAATTATCTTTTGTAATTATAAATAAATTATCTCCAGACACTATTGGCTTTACAATTGAAGTAATTGACTTTTTAAAGCCGACAGAACCATTTATTGAATTAAGTATATACAAATAAGGATCGGTTGAAAGTATGATTTTATCTTTAGATGCTACAACTTGATTTGCATAAAACAAGTTTGTAGGATTTGAATCAATTGATTGTTTTAAATTAGAAAACCAATTAATTCTTAAATTTTTGCTATTAATTGAATAAATGGAACCAAATGTATTCAAGAAAATTAATAAATCATCTTTTAAAGCCAATGAATTAATAAAATCGTTTTTAACGGTTGTCTCTTCAGTGGGAATAAACCTTGACTGGCTGCCATTAAATTTATTTAGAATATAAAGCGTATTGTCTTGATTTGCTGTAATAATTTTTTCTCTGTAAATTTTTATATTTGATCTAAATGGTATCTTATAATTTTGAGCCCATAAAAGTTTACTATTTAAATAGTCTAATGCATATATATAACCAAGGTTATCTGACACATACAAAATATTTTTTTCAATTAAAGTATTAAGATTTTTTTGAATTTTTTTGAATTTCTTCTTATAAAAATTATATTTAAAAATAGTTTTTTTTTCAGTTATCGAATATACGATGATATCACCTTTAATATTCGAAATAATCACATTTTCACCGTCAAATAAGATTTTGTTGTTTATTCTAGATCCACTTAATTTTTTACTTTTGAAAAGTATTTCATTTTGATTTTTAAACCCAAAATTTTCAATATTATTTGTTTCTTGATAAAGTTCTTCTAGCCAAGTTTTATTAGTTTTAATTGGATCAAGTATTAAATTTAAATTATTTTTTGGTAATAATATCTCATTAAAAGTTTTTTCTTTTGTGTAAAGGGTCTCAAAATCTTTGAATCTGTTGGTTTTTTTTATGTCTACAGTATTACTATTTTCCCAAATTCCAGTTTTATTATCAAATGAACAATGTGAATATAAAAATATAAATATTAGTAAAATTATTTTTTTCATGTTTTTCTGACTTAAATTATTTTAATATTTCAGCTGCAGTATCTTTCCACACTGAACTTTCAGAAATAATTTCATTTAATAATTTTTTTCCCTCCTTATCTTTTGAAATCTTAATAAGAAAAAGTGCCTTTTTAAGTTTTACTAAATCTTTTTGTTCATTTTCAACATTTATGTCTTCAATAATTTTAAATAACCTTAAAATTTCTTCCTCATTTTTTTCAAGTTCATTATCAATTATTTCATTTAACGCTAATAATGAATAAAATTTATTTTTATTTAATATTATTTCTTCATATATATCTTTTGATTTATCTTTTTCGTTAAGAGATAAATAAATTCCTGCTTGAATAAATTTTTCTGAAACTATTTCATTTTGAGATTCTTGATAATAATCATAATACTTAGTCGAAGCAAATACTAGGGAGATTAATATCGTAGCCGATATAAAAATTTTTTTATTTTCATTTGTAAAAATTTTTACTTTTTCTAAAAAGTTTATTTTTTCTTCATTTTCCATATAAAAAATTTTTTTTGTTTGGAAATACCTTAGTTTTTATTTCTTTGCTATATTTTTTTACAGCTTTATCAATTACTGAATTTAAATTTATATACCTTTTGACAAATTTTGGATAAAAACCACTAAGTCCTAAAAGATCATCGGTGACTAGGATTTGACCATCACAAAATATAGAAGAACCAATGCCAATTGTTGGAATTTTTAACATCTTCGTAATCTTTTTTGCTACATTAGGTGTTACACATTCCAATACTATAGAAAAAGCACCGGCTTGCTGGATTAATTTTGCCTCTTTAATTAGCCTTTGTTCTTCTAATTTGTTTTTTCCCTCAACTTTGAATTTTTTTTTAAATTGAGGGGTATATCCTATATGACCCATCACTGGAATATTAGACTTAGATAGACCTCTGATGATATCAAAATTTTTATTGTTACTCTCTACTTTAACTGCATCACATTTTGTTTTTTTTATTACCAGTTTGGCATTTTTTTTTGCTTGCTTAAGATTTCTGCAAGCATTTCTTGGCATGTCAATTACAAGCAAAGATTTTTTAACACCTTTTTTTACACTTATACTGTGCTGAATAATGTTTTGTATAGTAATTTGATTTGTATCTTTCATGCCATACAAAACATTTGCCATCGAGTCTCCGACTAAAATAATATCACAATATTTATCTAAAATTTTAGCGATATTTTTAGAATATGCTGTTAGACATACAATTTTTTTTTTGTTTTTTTTAAATAGTATCTTTTTTATTTTTTTTGACATTATTCAAGTTCTATTGTGCTTGGTGGTTTTGAAGTTATATCATACACTACTCTATTTATACCTGGTACACCATTCACAATTTTGTTTGAAATTTTATCTAAAAATTCCTTAGGAAAATTAAAATAATCTGCAGACATGCCGTCTTCTGAAATTACTGCTCTCAGTAAACAAGTATACTCGTAAGTTCTAGTATCTCCCATTACTCCTACTGTTTTCATCGGCAGTAAAGCGGCATAAGCTTGCCAAATTTTATTATAAAGATTTTGATTAATTAGTTCAGTAATATAAATATTGTCAGCCTCTTGAAGAATTTTTATTTTTTCAGGTGTAATTTTACCTATAATTCTTATAGCCAATCCAGGACCAGGAAATGGATGTTTATTTCTAAGACTATCAATCAATCCTATAGATTTTCCTAAAATCCTCACTTCATCTTTAAAAAATTCTTTCAGGGGTTCGAGTAATTTTAAATTCATTCTTTTTGGTAGTCCTCCCACATTATGATGAGATTTAATTATTGCTGATTTGCTTCCCGTTGCCGATCTACTTTCGATTATATCAGGGTAAAGCGTTCCCTGAGCTAGATATTTAATAGATTTATATTTTTTTGCCTCTTTTTCAAATATCTTTACAAATAAATTTCCTATGATCTTTCTTTTTAACTCAGGATTACTTACGTCTTTAATTTTTTTGAAGAATATTTTTGAAGCATTAATTAACTTTACGTTTAATTTATATTTTTTTTTAAATAAATAATAAGACTCCTTGAATTCATTTTTTCTCATTAATCCTGTATCTACCATTATGCATATCAAGTTTTTTTTGATAGCTTTATTAATTAGTAGTGCAACTACACTACTATCTACGCCTCCTGATAAAGCGCAAATTACCTTATCTTTTTTTATAGTTTTTCTGACATCACTTATTATTCTCTTTGCTTCCGATTCTACACGCCACTTCTTTTTTATTTTACAAATCTTAAATAAGAAATTATTAAAAATTTGTTTTCCATTTTCCGTATGAGTAACCTCTGGGTGAAATTGCACACCATATATCTTATATTTTGTATTTTCTATAATAGTTAGCTTTGAATTTTTTGTTGAAGCAATTACTTTGAAACCCTTAGGTAATTTCGTTACTGCATCTTGATGACTCATCCAAACAGATTGTTTTTTTATATTAAAGAAATTTTTTGTTAGTAAGGATTGTTTTTTTTTGTAAAGTATTGCTCTACCAAATTCTCTTCTTGTTTTTAAAGATTTAATTGAGCCACCAAATAATTTAGAAATTAATTGCAATCCATAACAAATACCTAGTACAGGAATTTTTTTTAAAAATATCTCTTTAGGTATACTTAAATATTTCTTTTTTGTCACTGTGGAGGGGCCACCGGAAAGTATTATTCCTTTTATTCCTTCATAGTTTTTGATTTTATAAAGATCTTTAATTATTAAAATTTCACAAAAAACTTTAAAATCTCTAACTCTTCTTGCAATAAGCTTTGTTACTTGTGAGCCAAAATCTACAATTATAATTTTTTCCTTCGGCTTTTGGGATGACATTTATTTTTTTAAGGAATTCTCTAATTTAATTTTTAAATTTTGACCTTTTTTGCAGTAGTTAACACAAAAAACTAACAGCTTATCGACCAAATCTTTGCTTTCTTCAAAATCAGACTGTCTTAGTTTTAGTGTTGCTAGATTATATGTAGCCTCTTCATTTTTTGGATTAAGAAGGATCACTGTGTTTAAATTTTTTTCTTCTAATTCGTCTTTTTCTTGTGAATTAAATATTTTTGAGAGATAAAGATATGATTTTTCACTTTTTGGATTAAAGACAATATCTTGTTCAAATTTAAATTTTGCTTTATCAAAATTCTTTTTTTTAAAATATTCCAAACCTTCAGAGAAATAATTAGTTTTAGCAATCAAGTTGCCAGACAACAGTAAGAAAATAAATAAAATCTTTGTAAATTTAATTATCATAATTTGTAATTTAATGTTGGTTCGATCATTTCTACACTATGTACCATGCTTTCATAAAATCCTGCTTTAGTAATTTTAATAAATTTTGCATTTTTTTTAATATCATTCAGTTTTTTGGCTCCAATATATCCCATTGATGATTTAAGACCGCCTTTTAATTGATAAATAATCTTCGAAACATTTCCTTTATATTCTACCCTTCCATCCACGCCCTCTGGGACAAATTTTGATTTATCTTTAAAATTTTTTTGAAAATATCTATTAGAAGAACCCGCCGACATAGCTCCGATAGAACCCATGCCTCTATATTTTTTATAAAATTTGTTTTTAATTTTATATTTTTTCCCTGGACTTTCGTCAGTTCCAGCAAAAATAGAACCCATCATAATAGCGTCGGCACCTGCTGCAATAGCCTTAGCTATATCTCCAGAAAACTTTATTCCTCCATCGGAGATTATTTTGGCTTTTTTTCCTTTCAAAGCTTTGTGCACCTCCATAATTGCAGTAATTTGTGGCACTCCAATTCCAGCCACCATCCTCGTTGTGCAAATAGAACCTGGTCCAATACCAACTTTAATGATATCGGCTCCAGAATTGTATAATTTTTTTGCTGCTTCACCCGTAGCTATATTACCAGCGCAAATTGGTATATTTTTCTTCTTAACTTTCGTTAAAATTTCTAAAACTTTTTTGCTATGTCCGTGCGCCGTATCAATTACAATTAAATCTACACCACTATCTAAAAGAGATTTAGCTCTATTCAAGTCTTCCTTGCCAGTGCCAATTGCAGCTCCAACAAATAAACCTTTATCTTTAACCTTTTCAACTTCTTTGCTTTGTTTTTTTATATTTAAATTTCTATGAATAATGCCTATTCCACCTGATTTAGCCATAGCGATAGCCATCGATGACTCTGTTACAGTATCCATTGCCGATGACAGAAAAGGAGTTTGTAATTTGATATTATTAGTCAAATTTAGTGTAATATCGGTATTTGATGGTAATACTTCTGAAAAACGCGGTAGCAAAAGTACGTCATCAAAAGTTAGTGCTTCTTTAATTGCTCCCATATAAACTTATATACAATTTTTAAAAATTATAAAGCCTTTAATATAGAGCAGTGTAAATAAGTTTCTTTTGATTCGCCTCTACTCGCCTTTGGTTTAAAAAATTGCACTTTTTTAAACCTTGATTTTGCTAATTCTTTTGCTAATAAAAAATCTTCCCCCATAAATAATTTTGTTACCAGAACTCCATGGGGCTTTAGAATTTGTGATGAAAAGTCAATAACATCCATACAAAGCTGATTAGTTCGAATGCAATCTAGAGATTTATTTCCAGTTGTATTAGCAGCCATATCGGACAGTACTACATCTAATTTTTCATTGAAAAATTTGAAAATTTTATCTTTTGTGCTTTCCTCAAGAAAATCACATTGTAAAAAGGAAATATTTTCTAATGGATCCATCTTTTTCATATCCAATGACATTATTTTTCCATTTTTAATAATCTTGCTTGAAACTTGTGACCAGCCACCAGGATAAGCACCTATGTCTAGTAATTTACTATTTGTTTTTATAAATTTATATTTTTGATTTAATTCAATTAATTTAAATGCAGATCTCGAACGATAACCGAGAGTTTTCGACTTTTTAAAGAACTGATCTCTATGTTGTTTAATTTTCCATGAATTACTTTTTTTACTTTTTTTTGATTTTTTCATTACAGAACATCTTCGTGCTCATCCTCTGAGTTTTCCAATGCTTCTTTCTTGCTTCTTATTTTGTACATAAAAAAACTTACTGGAATAGAAATTAAATACACAGAGCAAAATATTAACAGAGCTTCGAACGTGTAAAAAAGCAAAGAAATAAAAATTACTCCGATTCCTAATAAAATAAAGACCGTTGCTTTTGGTGAAATTGAAATTTTTTTTAGTGATAGTGTAGGAATTTTACTTACTAACAAAATTGCAACCAAAATTGTGAAATATGGAGTATAGGATTTTATATCAATATTTAAGTTAAGTCCTGAAATTTCAAAAATTAGTGGCATTAAAATTAATATGCCGCCTGCTGGTGATGGAATTCCCTCGAAATAATTACTTTTCCAAAGTTGATTGTCAATTTTAGTTAAATTAAATCTTGCCAACCTTAAAGCACAACAGACAGAATATATTAATGTGATCGCCCAACCTAGTTTTCCATAACTGTTCAATTCCCAAAAATATAAAATAAAAACAGGCGCTATACCAAAACTTACAAAGTCGGTGAGAGAGTCTAGCTCCTTGCCAAATTCTGAAGTTCCTTTTATTAAACGTGCGACCCTACCATCTAATGCGTCGAGTATGGCTGCCAATAGTATGAAAATAACTGCTAAACTATAGTTTTCATCAATTGAAAATTTAATTGAACTTATGCCCAAACAAACTCCAGCTAAAGTCAAAATGTTAGGAAGTAAGTACCTTGTTTTTTTTGATGAAACTAATTTAAATTTTTTATTCTCTTGCATTATATAGAGGCTATCAAGCTTTCTCCTGCTACTACGTTTTGCCCTTTTTTAGCTAAAACTTTTTTATTTTTAAAGTAAATGTCAACTCTGCTACCAAAACGGATCATTCCTATTCTTTCTCCTTGTTTTAAATTTTGACCTTGTTCTACTTCACAAACAATTCTTCTAGCAATTAAACCTGCTATTTGAACAATTATTATTTCTTCACCTGATTTATTACACTTTATCTTAAAATAATTTCTTTCATTTTCTTCACTGGCTTTATCTAGAGAAGCGTTTAAAAATTTTCCGGGTTTATAATTTATTTCTTCAACTGTGCCTGAAAGCGGTGTTCTATTAACATGGCAATTAAAAACATTCATAAATATACTTACTTTAGTAAAGGTTGTATTTTCTAATTGCAACTCGATAGGGCCAGTTTGCTCAGAAACATTAGTTATTAATCCATCTGCCGGACTGACTAGATAATTATCATCATTAATTGATGTTCTATCAGGGTCTCTAAAAAAATAGTAAACCCAAATAGTTAAAAGAACAAATATTAATCCCAAAAAATTAGAAAAAAGCAAAATTATAAATGTAGCAATAATTGAAATAGCAAGAAACTTATACCCCTCTTTATGAATTTTTGGAAAAATTGAATTAAACATAATTTTAAGTTTGCTAATTTTTTCTTAATATGTATAAAAATCTTACTTAATCAATCTATATTTTAATATTATGGCAAAAATTAAAGTTAAAAATCCAGTAGTTGAGCTAGATGGTGACGAAATGACTAGAATAATCTGGTCATTTATAAAAGATAAACTCATTAAACCATATCTAGATATCGATTTAAAATACTATGATTTAGGAATGGAAAATCGAGATAAAACTAACGATCAAGTTACAATCGATTGTGCTAAAGCAATTCAACAATATGGTGCAGGTGTTAAATGTGCAACAATTACTCCTGATGAAGCTCGAGTAAAAGAATTTAATTTAAAAAAAATGTGGAGATCTCCTAACGGAACTATTAGAAATATTGTTGGTGGAACGATTTTTAGAGAACCCATAATATGTAAAAATGTACCTAGATTGGTTCCTCATTGGACTGACAGCGTTATTGTCGGTAGACACGCTTTTGGTGACCAATATAAAGCTACAGATTTTAAAGTTCCTGGTAAAGGAAAGATGACTGTTAAGTGGGAGTCTGAGAACGGTAAAGATAAAATTGAACATGAGGTATTTAATTTTGACGGTCCTGGTATTGCACTTTCGATGTATAATTTAGATAATTCAATTAAAGATTTTGCCAGGGCATGTATGAATTATGGTTTAGCGAGAAAATGGCCTGTATATTTCTCCTCTAAAAATACAATATTAAAAGCATATGATGGAAGGTTTAAAGACATTTTTGAAGAGGTATTTCAAAAAGAATTTAAAAAAGAATTTGAAGACGCTGGAATTACTTACGAACACAGATTAATTGATGATATGGTAGCCTGTGCAATGAAATGGAGTGGAAAATATATTTGGGCTTGTAAAAATTATGATGGAGACGTTCAATCAGATACTGTTGCTCAAGGTTATGGTTCTTTAGGTTTAATGACAAGTGTATTGAGAACTCCTGACGGAAAAATTGCTGAAGCAGAGGCTGCTCATGGTACAGTAACAAGGCATTATAGACAACATCAAGCCGGTAAAGAAACATCTACAAATCCAATAGCTTCAATTTTCGCCTGGACTAGAGGACTTTCTCACAGAGGAAATCTTGACGATAATAAAGAACTAACGAAATTTGCTAAAACTCTTGAAACAGTTTGTGTAGAAACAGTTGAAAGTGGTTACATGACAAAAGATTTAGCAATATTAATAAGTAAAGATCAGAAATTTTTAACAACTAATCAATTTTTAGAAGCTATAGATTCTAACCTTAAAAAAAAGCTTAATTAATTTTATCTCTTATTGATTTAAAAGCTTCCTTAATTTTTTTTTTATTTGTTCCTCCAGCTTGAGCAAAGTCTTTTCTGCCTCCACCCCCTTTTCCACCAAGTATTTCTGATGCGATTTTTGATAATTTTACTGCATCATACTTTGAGGTAAGATCATTTGTAATTCCAACTGCAACTCCTACTTTATCATCAAAAATAGAAATGCTTATTATTATTCCTCTTTTTATATCTTTTTTTCCAAGATCAATTACACTTCTCAACTCTTTTGGTGGAAAATCATTTAAGGTTTGTTCTCTTAAAATAAAATCATTAATTTTTTTATCTATGATCTTATTTTTACTTTTATCTTTAATAACACTTTGAATTTTTATTTTTTCAAGCTGCTTGCTTAAACTTTTTAAATTCTCTGATAAGTTCTTATTATTATTTAAATCGGGTTTTATCTTATATTCTAATAGTTCTTTTTTAATTTTTTCTAATTGTTCTTTAGTTGTTTTTTCTTTTAGTGACTTATCTTTTTCTTGAGATTTCTCATATTCAGTAAGCTGTTTGTCTCTTAAAGCCTCTACTCTTCTTATTCCAGATGCGATTGAAGACTGGCTAATAACTTTAAATTTTCCAACTTCTTTAGTATTTTTAACATGAGTTCCTCCACATAACTCTGTTGAAAAGAAACCGTTTGCTTCTTTTCCCATAAAAACAACTCTAACTTCTTCACCATATTTTTCTCCAAAAAGTGCGAGGGCCCCCATCTTAACAGCCTCTTTGGGGGTCATTATTCTCGTTTGAACATCAGTTGAACCATCTACTATTTCATTAACAATTTTATTAATTTTGCTCATCTCCTCCTTTTCAATAGGTTTATTATGACTAAAATCAAACCTTAGTCTTTCTGGAGAAACTAAGGAACCTTTTTGAGTTACGTGTTTACCTAAAGTCCTTCTTAACGACTCGTGGAGTAAATGAGTTGCAGAGTGATTGGCTTTAGAGTTATTTCTTTTTTCTACATCGATTTCAAGATTAACGCTCTGACCAATTTTTATGGATCCCTTTTTAATTTTACCAGTATGAACGAAAAGATCTCCCATTTTTTTTTGGGTATCGGTAATATCTATTTTACAATTAGAATTAAAGATTACCCCTTGGTCTCCAACTTGACCGCCTGACTCGCCATAAAAAGGTGTTTGATTTGTAATAATTTCTATATGATCTCCATCATCTGCTTTTTCAACAAATTTATTATCTTTAGAAATTTTTACCACAACACCTTCTGCTTTTTCAAATTCATATCCCAAAAATTCTGTTGGTTTAAGTTCCTCTCTTATTTTGAACCATTTTTCTTCAACTGACTTGTCTCCAGAGCCTTTCCAATTAGCTCTTGCTACAGCCTTGCTTTTTTCCATTTCTTTTTCAAATGCAATGTGATCAACCTGAATATTTTTAGTTCTTAAAATGTCTGCTGTTAAATCTATAGGAAAACCATAAGTGTCATACAATTTAAAAGCAACTGAACCAGGAAGAGTATTGTTTTGAACTTTATTTAAATTTTCATTTAAAATTTTCATCCCTCTTTCAAGAAGGGAGGAGAATTTTTCCTCCTCATTTTTTAAAGTTTCAACTATTAGATCTTTACCTGTTTTTAATTCTAGATAACTGTCCTTCATTTCATTAAGCAAAACGTTAAAGAGTTTGTGAAAAACTGGAGACTTGCTTCCTAATGAATGTGCATGCCTCATGCCTCTTCTCATGATTCTTCTAAGCACATATCCTCTGCCTTCGTTGGAAGGTAATATTCCCTCTGCTATTAAAAAACTGCTAGCTCTTAAATGGTCTGAAATAACTCTATGGCTAGCTATGGTATTGTTGTTAATTGGTGCTTGAATAATATCAGATGAGGCTTCAATAATTTTCTTAAAGTGATCAATATTATAATTGTCATGAGTTCCTTGAAGAACTGCAGTCATTCTTTCAAGACCCATTCCTGTGTCTACTGATGGTTTAGGTAAATTTATTCTTTTTTCTTTTGAAATTTGTTCGTACTGCATAAAAACAAGGTTCCATATTTCTATAAATCTATCTCCATCTTGATCTGCACTGCCTGGGGGTCCTCCTTTAAGTTTATCTCCATGATCATAGAATATTTCTGAACAAGGGCCACATGGACCAGTATCTCCCATAGACCAAAAGTTATCAGAAGTTGAAATTTTGATTATTCTTTCTTCTTTTAAACTAGCAATCTTTTTCCATAATTTAAAAGAGTCCTCATCCTCGCTAAAAACTGTTACCAATAGTTTATCTTTAGGTAGTTGAAAATCTTTAGTTAATAATTCCCAGGCGTGAACTATTGCTTGTTCTTTGAAATAATCTCCGAAAGAAAAATTTCCAAGCATTTCAAAAAAAGTATGATGTCTTGGGGTATAACCCACGTTTTCTAAATCGTTGTGCTTTCCTCCAGCTCTTACACATTTTTGAGATGTAGTAGCTCTTTTGTATGCTCTTTTTTCTAATCCAGTAAAAACGTTTTTAAATTGAACCATTCCAGAATTAGTAAACATCAGTGTAGGATCGTTATTTGGTACCAAATTACTTGAGTCTACTATTTCATGATTATTTTGCTTAAAATAATTAAGAAATTTTTTTCTTATATCAGTCAATAAAAATTGGCTCATATAATATTAAATACAGATATTTATGAAGTTGTCTATAAAGAGATTAATTGGTTTTTTCTTTGCCGTTATCAACAACCACACAGATTTCTGACTTAGTAAGAAACCTCTTTCCTGTTCCATTATCTAGGGAAAACATGCCTCCAATGCCTTTTACAGCATCTATTGTAAGATCTGTGTGTTTCCATTTTTCGTATTGTTCTTCATTAATATAAAAAGGAGTTCCGTCTATTTCTCCTAATTTTACATCACTATTTCCAACCATGTACTCTTTTGCAGGAAAACACATTGGCGCACTACCATCACAACAACCTCCAGATTGATGAAATAGAAGATCTTCACCATGAACTTCTTTTAGTTCACTGAGTAATTTTTTTGCTGATAAAGTGGCTGATACTTTCATTTTTATATTTCGGCCCATGATATAGAATCATGGGCCATTATATATTATTGGTTAAAAGAAGCCCAATTTTTTCTCACTATAAGACACATGTAAATTTTTTACTTGTCTGTAATGATTTAGCATCATTTTGTGAGTTTCTCTTCCGATACCAGACTGCTTGTATCCGCCAAATGCAGCATGAGCTGGATAAGCATGGTAACAGTTTGTCCAAACTCTACCTGCTTGTATC
>CACNJC010000004.1 GCA_902620585.1 uncultured Pelagibacteraceae bacterium
TTGCACAAAGAATCAGATTTATTTTTTGATTGGTATCTTAAACATTGTTCTAAAAATTTAAAACTTGGAAAAATAAAAAAAATATTAAAGAAAGAACTCAACAATATATATAAAAAACTTTATTTTAAAAATAATTGTTTTACACATAAAGATTTTCATGCATCAAATATTATGATGATTAAAAACAGATTAAGTCTTATTGATAGTCAAGACGCAATAATTGGAAATCCTTTATATGATGTTGCTTCATTAATTGATGATGTGAGGATTAGAATACCAAAAAATTTACAAGATAATTTATTCAAGTATTATTTTTCAAAATCAAAATTTAAAAAGAAAGATAAAAATTATTTAAAAAATGATTTTGATATTTTATCAGTTCAAAGAAATCTGAAAATATTAGGAATTTTTGTGCGTCTTTACAAAAGAGATAATAAATCAAATTATTTAAAATATTTACCTTATACTTGGCAATTGATTGATAGAAGAATGAAGAGTCCTATTTTTAATAGATTGAACATATTGATGAAGAAGTATTTGTCGTTAAAAAAATTAAAAAAGATAAAAAAAATATGAAAATTAAACATGGGATGATTCTAGCTGCCGGATTAGGAAAAAGAATGAATCCCATTACTTTAAAAAATCCTAAGCCACTAATTAAAATAGGTAACAAAAATTTGTTAGAGAGGGCCATGGAGTTGCTAATTGGTCATGGTGTAAAAGAAATAGCTATCAACGTTCATCATCTAGCTGATCAAATAAAAGATTTTATTAATCAAAAAAAATATAAAGTAAAAATTATAATTTCTGATGAGCAGAACACATTACTTGATACTGGAGGAGGAGTGCTTCAAGCCACTAGATCTTTTAAAGAACCTTTTGTAGTTATTAATCCTGATACCCTATGGAACAAAAGTTATTCTAATGAACTAAAAGTTTTAGAAGATCTTTATTTTAAACAAAAAAAATCCTGTTTATTATTAGTTAATAAAAATTTATGTTTTGATAGTTCATTTAAAGGAGATTTTAACCTTAATACAAATATAGTCAGTAGAGATGATAGCAATGAATTTATTTTTACTGGACTACAAATTTTAGATCAAAGTGTTTTTAATTCTATAAACGATAAAATATTTTCTATGAATAAGATATGGGATAATTTAATCAAAAATAAAAGTTTATTTGGTACTCAAAGTAAGCAAAAATTTTATCATTTAAATACTAAAGAAATGTACGATAAAATATCGAATTTAAAAATTACTGATTAAAGATAATAGTTTTAGTTCTAGTTTCATCCAGATAATAATATTTTTGAATTTTGAGATTATTATCAAATTCAATTATTAAAGGATTTCCTGTTGGAATTTCTAATTCATTTATCTTTTGATTGGAAATTTTAAATAGATATTTGCATAGTGCTCTTAGTGAATTGCCATGAGCTGATATTAAAACGTTTTTATTTTCTTTAATATTTTTTTGAATTTCTTTTTCATAATAAGGAATTACTCGTTCATAAGTATCTTTTGTAACTTGATAATTAATTCAATTAATTTTTTGTAATCTTTAAGCTTATTTTTTTTGTTTTTAATATAATCATAGAAAGATTTATCGCCTAAATCTGTAATTTCAATCATATTGTCTTTGTAATAATTTTTTAGAAGCTTAGGCGATAAAATATTATGACTATTTAAAATTTTATTTACAAAGGAATAAACAATTAAATTTTTATATTGTTCTTTTCTTGCAAAGACTATTATTGAAGTTTTATTGTTTTTTTTAACTCTATAAAATTCTCTAAAAGATGCATCACCAGAAATCTTTTTTAATTTATAATTCATTTTTATTAATATCTTTCCATTTTCCTTGTCCTACAAGGCTTAGTTCTCTTTCGTTTTCTTTTTTAGAATATTTCAAATGCAAATCTAATCTATTTGCTAAATTTGTCTCAACTAATTCTGGCCATTCAATTATTTTTATTGAATTTAGATCTTCTTTAAAAATGCCGAGTTGACTAAGTTCTTGACTATTTTTAATTCTATAAAGATCGTAATGCATTACCTTCAAATTTTTAATATCGTATTCATATAATAAGTTAAATGTAGGACTTAAAACTTCTGTTTCCTTAACGCCTTCTCGTTTTTGTAAATAATTAATAAAATTTCTTGTAAAAGTTGTTTTGCCAACACCAATTTCGCCAATTAAAAAAATGCAATCTTTTTCAGACACATTGTCTGCAATTTTATTTGAAATTATTCTAAGGTGATCTAAGGATTTAATAATCATTAGCTACTAATCTAGTAGCGATAAGTATCTGGTTTAAATGGCCCTGATGGTTTAACGCTAATGTAATCTGCTTGTTCTTTTGACATTTTGGTCAATTTTGCTCCAACTTTTTCCAAATGTAACATAGCTACTTTTTCGTCTAAATGTTTTGGTAAAACATAAACTTTCTTTTCATATTTATCTGAATTATTCCATAATTCGATTTGTGCAATCACCTGATTAGTAAAAGAAGCGCTCATTACAAAACTAGGATGCCCAGTTGCACAACCTAGGTTTACCAATCTTCCTTCAGCCAATAAAATAATTCTTTTTTTGCTTGGCAATTCTATTTCATGAACTTGAGGTTTAATCTCATCCCACTTATAATTTTTTAAAGCTTCAACTTGAATTTCATTATCGAAGTGACCAATATTGCATAATATTGCTCTGTCTTTCATATTCCTCATATGATCAGCTGTTACAATATCTTTATTTCCTGTGGCAGTTACTACAATGTCTGCATCTTTAATTGCATCGTCCATCAGTACAACTTCATAACCTTCCATCGCGGCTTGCAGAGCGCAAATTGGATCTGTTTCGGTGATCATAACTCTTGCACCAGCTTGTCTTAATGATGCTGCACTTCCTTTTCCAACATCACCAAATCCTGCTACGATAGCAACTTTTCCCGACATCATAACATCTGTTGCTCTTTTTATTCCATCTACTAAACTTTCTCTACAACCGTATAGATTGTCGAATTTAGATTTTGTTACTGAGTCATTTACATTGATAGCTGGTATTAAAAGTTCTTTCTTTGCTTCCATTTTCTTTAAAGCTAAAACACCTGTTGTTGTCTCCTCTGAAACACCTTTAATATTTTTTAACATATCTTTGTATTCTTTATGCATTAGAGATGTAAGATCACCACCGTCATCTAAGATTAGATTTGGTTTCCAATCTTTCTTTCCTTCTATTGTTTGTCTAACACACCACCAATATTCTTTTTCTGTTTCACCTTTCCAAGCAAACACAGGTATGCCAGCTTTAGCTATTGCTGCTGCTGCATGATCTTGTGTGGAAAAAATATTACAAGAAGACCACCTAACTTCAGCTCCAAGTTCTACTAAAGTTTCAATTAAAACTGCCGTCTGAATTGTCATATGAAGACAACCTAAAATACGAGCTCCCTTTAATGGCTTTTTACTTTTATATTCTTTTCTCAATGCCATTAACCCAGGCATTTCAGTTTCAGCTAGAGAAATTTCTTTTCTACCAAATTCAGCTTTTTTTATATCTTTTACTTTAAAATCTTGAGACATATTTTTTTAGAGTTATTTAACAACATAAATAGACGTTATCAAGAAAGATTGCTAAGAAAATTTTGGTAGCAATACCTCAACTTGAGCGCCACCTTTATTTAGTCTGTTTGAGGCTGATATTGTTCCTTCATGCAATTCTACAATATTTTTAACGATGTTAAGTCCTAATCCAGAGTGTTTTCCAAAGCTTTTCGGCCTGTTACTATAAAATCTTTTAAATATTTTTTGAGGAGAAGTTTCAGAAAAACCTGGACCTTCGTCTTTAATCAATATCACCAAATTATTTGAAGTTTCTTCAACTTCAATTTCAATTTTTTTATTTTCTTCACTAAAAGAAATGGAGTTGTCCAACAAATTAGCTATTACTTGTTCTAATCTATTTTCAATACCCAATACATAATGACCATTTGTAGAAACTGATTTTTTTTTGACTTTTATTAAAATATTTTTATTTTGGTTTTTTAAATCTTGTTTGAAATCATCTGCAACATTATTTATAATTTCAATTAAGTTTACTTTACTCATTTGTTCTCTCGACCATGAAGCTTCGTCTTTTAACATTTGAGAGTAATCAGTTATTAATCTTTCAATTCTTTCAGCATCATGGTTTATAATTGTTAGCAATTTTTCACTCTCCATTTTATCAGTCGTCTTATCTAATAATTCTGAAGCACTTTTTAAAGAAGCTAGTGGATTTCTTATTTCATGGGCAAGGTCATTTGAAAAAGTTTCTGCTCTTGTAGTTCTTTTTTGAAGTTCTTTTGTCATCTCATCTATAGATTTCGTTAACTTTCCAATCTCATCATCTCTAACAAAAAAGTTTTTTATATCGATATTTTTACTAGACTTTTTTTTAATTGAATCACTAAATTTTACTAACAAACCAACCGGTTTCAAAATGTATTTATTTAAGAAAAGAGAAAAAATTAAAATTACAAGTGCCACAGCCAACACTGTTCTTATTATAAAATCTTTTCTTTCTTTAACTGCGTTAAGAATATCATTTGCTTCTTCTGATACCACAATATAACCCACCACTTCTTTTTGAATTTCTATTCTACTTATGGTGCTTACAAAAAAATTGTTTTGAATATTTTCTGAAATTGTTAATGGTTCGTTATTATATTTGTTTAAAATAGTTTCTTTAATTAAATTTTTGTTTTGCTTTTTAATTAACTTTTTAGAGTTTCCTTTATCCTTTATTTGTCCATCAATTGTTTCCTCTATAATTGTATCTGACCTTGTAAAAACATTTTGATCTAAATCTAAAATATTAGTATCTCCTATTAAATTTCCATCGGTGCTGAAAAATTGTACTCTGTCTAAACTTTGAAATAAAAATCTTGTCGATAATAAAAAAGTTCTAATATCTTCAGCATTAAAACTTATATTTAATCTTTCTAAGTGATCTACAGTATTATCAATTATAATATAGTGATTTGATGTTCTTTTTTTTACAAGATTAGGTTGAATAGCTTTTAAATAAAAAATTGTGAAAAGACCTAAAACTGAAAATACTGCTAAATTGAATAGTAAAAATTTTCTTAATATAGAAGCTGATTTTTTTTGTTTCATTAACTAACATTCCATCTATACCCACTTCCATATCTAGTTTCAATTGCAGAAAACTTTTCATCTACTTTTTTGAACTTTTTTCTTATTCTTTTAACATGACTATCAATAGTTCTATCTTCAATTTCAGTATTTTCTTTATAGGCAATATCCATCAAATGGGCTCTTTCTTTTATTACTCCTGGCCTTTTTGCAAGCTCTTTAACAATTAAAAATTCAGTGGTTGTGAGTTTATCAGGTAAAGGTTTTCCAGCCCATTCACATTCTAGTTGAGAGGGATCTAGTTTCAATTTTCCATGGCTAATAATATTTTTTGTATCATCTACCACATTATTTTTTTTTCTTAATTGTACTCTTATTCTTTCGATTAGAACTTTAGTAGAAAAACCGCCTGATTTTTTAACAAAATCATCAGCTCCTAATTTTAAACCTAGTAATTCGTCAACCTCTTCATCTTTTGATGTTAAAAAAATTATTGGTATCGATATTTTTTTTCTTAATTTTTTTAACAATTCTTCTCCATCCATTCTTGGCATCTTGATGTCCAGTACAGCTAAATCTGGAGGGTTTCTTGTTAAACCTATTAATGCTGACTCTCCGTCAATATAAGTTTGAACTTTAAAGCCTTCTCTTTCTAGTGCAATACTTATGCCTGTTAAAATATTTCTGTCATCATCTACTAGTGCAATTGTTTGTGCCATATAATCATTCTCAAGAACTTAATGTCAAAATTTAGGCGTCTAGTGTGCCTCTCCCCAATTATTTCCTGAATTAATACTAATCTTTAAAGGAATAGAAAACAAATGATGTTGTGAACTAGAAACAGAAGTCATGGCATCTTGAATTAATTTCTTCACACTAGTCACATCTTTTTTCATACATTCAAAAATCAATTCATCATGAATTTGAAGTAACATTTTTGCCTTTTGTTTTTTTTCTAACATGTTATCAATTTTAATCATTGCTAATCTAATTATATCAGCAGCAGAACCTTGTATAGGAGCGTTAATCGCAGCTCTCTCTTGAAAACTTCTTACACTAAAATTTTTGTCATTTATTCCTTTTAAATGAATTCTTCTTCCAAAAATATTTGAAACATACCCATATTTTCTACAGCTTTTAATTGTTGATTGCATATAATCTTTAATTTCAGGAAACTTTTTAAAGTAGGAGTTTATAAATTCTTGAGCGTCTTCATTAGAAACTGAAATTTGTTTTGCTAAACCATATTGAGTAATTCCATAAATAATACCAAAATTAATAGCTTTAGCTTTTCTTCTTTGGTCTTCAGAAACTTTTGTTATTGGAACATCAAAAACTTGACTAGCGGTTAAATTGTGTATGTCTAAATTATTTTTAAAAGCTTTTTTTAATTCCTTTACATCTGCCATGTCGGCAAGAATTCTCATTTCAATTTGATTATAATCTGCAGAAATTAAAATATTATCTTTTTCTGCAATAAATGCTTT
Organism: uncultured Pelagibacteraceae bacterium; assembly: GCA_902620585.1. Classification (GTDB taxonomy): domain Bacteria; phylum Pseudomonadota; class Alphaproteobacteria; order Pelagibacterales; family Pelagibacteraceae; genus Pelagilacustribacter. The sequence continues at coordinate 6,626 of CACNJC010000004.1, forward strand.
TCTTATTTCTTTTCCATCAGGCGATTTTATTGGAATGTTTTGTAAATTAGGATCACTTGAAGCTAGCCTACCTGTGTTAGTTGCAGCAAGAAGGAAAGAGGTATGAACTCTCTTTGTTTTCTTGCTTATATGGTCTTGAAGAGCGTCTGTATAAGTGCTTTTCAATTTTGAAACCTGTCTCCATTCTAAAACCAAATTTGGAAATTTATGTCCTGATAATGCTAAATCCTCTAAAATTTTTGCACTAGTAGCTAAACTACCTTTTTTTGTTTTTTTTAACTTAGCTATTTTTAAATCATTATATATTATTTCTCCTAGTTGTTTTGGTGACCCTATATTAAATTCTTTTCCACAAATTTTATAAATTTCTTTTTCTATCTTAATAAGTCTTGTGCTAAATTTTTTTGATAATTCTTTTAAGTAGTTTTCATCAACTTTAATACCGTTGGACTCTAATTTCGACAAAATCTTAATCATTGGCTTCTCAAATATTTCATAAACATTGTTAAGTTTTTCACTGTCAACTCTGTCAGATAGTATCTTATACAATCTAAGTGTAACGTCTGCGTCTTCTGCGGCATATTCAGTAGCTTTGTCTAAATCAATTTCTGAAAAATTTAATTGATTTTTACCCGAGCCAACTAAATCTTTATAAGTTATTGTTTTGTGACCTAAATGCAATTCTGACAAAGTATCCATGTTGTGACGGTTATTTCCTGCATCCAGTGTGTAAGATAAAAGCATAGTATCCTCTATTGACTCTAATTCAATTCCGAGTTTTTTAAAAATTATATAATCATATTTAATATTTTGACCTACTTTTTTTATGCTTGTATCTTCTAAAATTGGTTTTAATTTTCTGATCACAAAATCTGCCTTTAAACTTTCTAAATTTTTATGTCCAACAGGAATGTAAAATGATATATTTGGTTTGTAACTAACGGACACACCAATTAATTCAGCTTCTTGCGGATTTAGAGAAGATGTTTCTGTATCTACGGCAATGATACTTTGTTTATTTAAATCTTCAATTAATTTATTTAAGTCTTTTTCTTTTAAAATTTTTTTGTAAAGCTTCGTATCAATTTTTGATATCTTTTTTGAATTATCAGCTGAGTTTAGAATTTTTGAACCTGGCTCGCCATAAAAACTAATTGCTTGACTTAGCAATCTGTTAAATTCCATTTCTCTTAAAAAGTTATAAAGTTTATCTTTATCAACTGATTTAATTAAAAATTCACTTGGATCATTCTTTATTGGTACGTCTTCTTTTAACGTAACTAATTTTTTGCTTAGTAGTGCTTTTTCTTTATTAGCTAATAAGGTTTCTCTTCTTTTATTTTGCTTAATTTCTTGTGCTTTCTTCAACAAGTTATCAAGATTTTTATATTTATTTATCAATTCAGATGCTGTCTTTATTCCTATTCCAGGAACACCAGGAATGTTATCAGAAGAATCGCCAGCTAGTGATTGTACATCAATCACTTGTTCAGGCTTCACTCCAAATTTTTCTAAAACTTCTTTATCTCCAATTACCTTGCTTTTCATTGGATCAAATAATCTTATCTTTTTTGACACTAGTTGCATTAAATCTTTATCTGAAGAAATTACAGTCACTTTAGCTCCTGCCTCAGTAATTTGTTTAGAATAAGTTGCTATTAAATCATCAGCTTCATAATTTAAAAGCTCTATAGATGGTAAATTGAAAGCTTCTACTGACTTTCTAATATATTCAAATTGCGGCACTAGATCATCAGGAGCCTCTGTACGATTGGCTTTATAGTCACTATAGATATCATTTCTAAAATTTTTTCTAGCAGAGTCAAATATTACTGCAAAATGGGTAGGTTTATTTTTTGAGTCATCCGATCTCACATCTTCTAAAAGTTTAAAGAGCATTGAACAAAAACCACTTACTGCTCCAGTTGGTAATCCATCGCTTTTTCGAGATAGAGGTGGTAAAGCGTAATAAGCTCGAAAAATATAACCTGAGCCATCTACTAAATAAAAATGATCTGTTTTTTTTATTGAACTCATATATATATATTACATTAATTTTTGACCTATATTTAATCAAACTATGAATAAATTTGCTTTAACTGTTGAAAATCTTACTAAGATTTACTCTGGGACTAAAAATGAAATAGAAAATAAAGCTCTTAATGATTTAAATTTTCAAGTCAAACAAGGAGAGGTGTTTGGTTTACTAGGACCTAATGGAGCAGGTAAAACAACTTTTCTAAGTATTTTGGGTGGAACTGTCTCAAAAACAGAAGGTAAGATAAATGTGTGGGGTTTTGATATAGACAAAAATCCGAGGCAAGTAAAAGCTTCAATTGGTATAGTTCCACAAGAAGTAAATTTAGATGCTTTTTTCAGTCCTAAAAAGTTACTAGAGCTTCAAGCTGGCTTATATGGGGTGACAAAAAAAGAGATGATTACTGACTTAATTTTAAAGATTGTAGCGCTAGAGAAAAAGGCTGATGCTTATTCAAGAAGTTTATCTGGAGGGATGAAAAGAAGACTACTAATTGCAAAAGCTATGGTACATCAGCCTCCTATACTCATTTTAGACGAACCTACAGCAGGCGTTGATGTCGAATTGAGAAATAACCTTTGGAGCAATGTCAAAAAACTAAATAAGGAAGGTGTTACAGTTATATTAACAACACATTATTTATTTGAAGCTCAAGAAATGTGTGATCGAATAGCAATTTTAAATAAAGGAAACCTAGTTGCCCTCGATACAACTCAAAAACTTTTAGATAGAATTAAAACCAAAAAAATTAATATTAAAGTTGAAAAAATTGAGTCTAGTAAAAATTTACAAATGAACGGAATTAAGTTTAAAGTAAATTCAAGTGATTCTATTTCAGTGACTTATGAAAAAACTTCATTTAATTTTGGTGAAGTTGTTAATTATTTAAGTAAAAATAACGTAAAAATACTAGATATTGTGACAGAAGATGGTGATTTAGAAGATGTATTTGTTCAGCTAACAAATAGGTAGATTTAATTTAAAAAAAAGATAAATATATATAAATGGAAATTGTTAAAAATATTTCGCAGCATAAACTGATTAAAAATTTACTTATAGTTTTTATTGGTACAATGTGTCTCGCTATTTCATCAAAAGTTAAGATACCTTTTTTTCCAGTTCCTATGACAATGCAAACTCTTGTTGTATTGGTAATTGGTATTGGTCTAGGGTGGAAACTTGCAGTAACAACTATAACTCTTTATTTATTTGAGGGAATAATAGGGCTACCAGTTTTTTCAGGGACTCCAGAAAAAGGAGTAGGTCTTATGTATTTTACTGGTCCTACCATGGGTTATTTAATTGGATTTTTAGCAGCTGCTTTTATTGCTGGTAAGTTTGACTACAGCGATAATCTAATAAAGAATTTTCTAAAATTGTTGTTTGCAGTTAGTATAATTTATCTTTTTGGATTAATTTGGCTGGGACAATTGATAGGTTGGGATAAACCATTATTTAAACTAGGTGCAGAACCCTTTTTGTTAGCCGAGTTATTTAAAATTCTTTTAGTAACTTTTTCAATTAATCAAATAAAGAAAATAAAAAAAATTCTTTAATTTATTTTGGGGATCTTTTAGATAAAATTCTTTGGAGTGTCCTTCTATGCATTTTGAGTCTTCTAGCTGTTTCAGATACATTACGGTTACATAATTCAAAAACTCTATGAATATGTTCCCATTTCACTCTGTCTGCGGACATTGGATTTTCTGGCGGTTTTGCTTTCGACTCAGGTGAAGCCAATAGTGCTGCTTCGACATCATCTGCATCCACAGGTTTAGCTATGTAATCTATAGCACCTGCCTTAACTGCCGCTACAGCAGTAGGTAAATTCCCGTATCCGGTTAACATTACAATTCTACAATCTTGTTTATTTTTAGATAATTCTTTAACTACATCAATTCCACTTCCATCCTCTAGCCTAAGGTCTATAATAGCAAAGTTAGGAGGGCTATTTTTTACTATTTGAAGTCCCTCAGCCACATTTTTAGCCTCTTTTGGAAGAAAACCTTTCTTTTCCATGGCTCTTGAGAGCCTGCCCCGCAATGGATCGTCATCATCAAGGATAAGTAGAGACTTGTCGGAAAAATCCGACAGATTTAGTTGTTTTGGATAATTTTTTTGTGCTCTCATATGATGTTCATATAGTTATAAAATCCTGAATTACAATGTTTCAAAAGGGGTTTTTTTTCTTGACATAAAGTCAAAAACGCTTAAATGCGAATAAATAAGGTTTTTTTTATACAAATTTTTTAAAAACCTTCTGTGTAAACTAACGAGGGACACATGAAATGCGAAAATTTAAGAACGTTAACGAATTAGTTAATGAATTAAAACCAGATTACCCCGTATACTGTATACGGCCAGAAGCGATAAAAAAATCCACAAAATTTTTCAAGGAAAATTTCCCAGGTAAGATTTTATACGCAGTCAAGACCAATCCTAATGTTAAAGTCATTAAACAAATTATTTCAAATGAAATTGAAGATTTTGATGTAGCGTCTTTAAATGAAATTAAACTGATTAAAAAGATAAAACCTGATGCTAACTTATACTTTATGCACACTATTAAAAGCATCGAAAGTATTTCATCAGCATATTACGATTATGGAGTCAGAAATTTTGCATTAGATCATAAAGATGAGCTTAGAAAAATTCTTGAAGCCACTAATCAAGCCAAAGATCTTAACTTATATGTAAGAATAGCTATTTCTAATGAGCATGCTGAAATTGACTTGTCGAGAAAATTTGGAGCCCTTCCAAATGAAGCTTTAGGCCTTGTAAGACTATGTAAAGACCACTCGAAAAAACTTGGGATAAGCTTTCATGTGGGTTCTCAATGTATGCATAAAATATCTTATTCTAAAGGTATTAGTGAAATTGGAAATATCATTAAAAAAACTAAAATTATACCTGACGTAATAAATGTAGGAGGTGGTTTTCCATCAATTTATCCTGATCTTAATCCAGAACCAATTATTAATTATATTAACGAGATTAAGAGATCACTAAAAAATTTAAAATTAACAAAAACACCCCAAATCATTTGTGAACCCGGTAGAGCAATTGTCGCTGAAAGTGGTTCGACAATCGTTAAGGTGGTTTTAAGAAAAAAACAAAACCTGTATATAAATGATGGTACTTATGGGTCCTTATTTGATGCGGGAGTTCCTAATTTTGTACTACCAAGCAAAATGATTACTAATGGCAGAGTACATTCAAAAAAATTAACACCATTTAGCTTCTTTGGCCCGACTTGCGATAGTATAGATTATATGAAGGGACCTTTTTTGTTACCAAATAATATTAAAGAAGGTGACTACATTGAGCTAGGGCAACTTGGAGCTTATGGATTGACTTTCAGAACAAAATTTAACGGTTTTTATTCAAATGCAATTTTTGAAATAAATGATAAACCAATAATGTCTTTATATGAAGACTCAAGTAAAATTAATTACTTGGTTGCTTAATGATAAAAAAAAATGGTCCTAAAATTGGACATAACAAGAAATCATTTTTAAATAGCCCCGTAGAACATATTGATATTACTTCTTTTGACGCCAGAAAGATAATTGACGGTATGAGCAAAATGTCGTTCACATCAAGGGATACAGCAAAAGCAGCTAATATTTTTAATGAAATGATATCAGATGAAAATTGTTCCATTTTTCTAACTATTGCTGGATCAACATCTGCTGGTGGTTGTATGAAATTGTATTCAGATTTAATCAAATATAATATGGTTGATGCAGTAGTAGCTACTGGTGCCTCTATTATAGATATGGATTTTTTTGAGGCTTTAGGTTTTAAACACTATCAAGGATCTCAATTTCAAGATGATACAGAACTTAGAAAAAACTATATTGACAGAATTTATGACACGTATATAGATGAAGAAGAACTACAAGCTTGTGATAAAGCTATTTGTGAGATTGCCAATTCCCTTCAACCTAAACCTTATACTTCAAGAGAATTTATACTTGAATTAGGTAAGTATTTAAAAACAAAAGCTAAAAAAAAAGGCTCTCTTATTGAAACAGCTTTTGACAATGGTGTTCCAATTTTTTGCCCCGCTTTTACTGATAGTTCTGCAGGTTTTGGATTAGTTATGCATCAAGAAGAAAACCCTGATAAACATATAACAATTGACTCAATTAGAGAAATGAGGGAATTAACCGAAATAAAAATTAAATCAAAACAGTCTGGCTTGCTAATGGTAGGTGGGGGGGTTCCTAAAAATTTTATTCAAGACACAGTTGTATGTGCTGAACTATTAGGCAAACAAGTTGATATGCATAAGTATGCTATTCAAATTACTGTAGCTGACACAAGAGATGGAGCTTGCAGCAGTTCAACTTTAAAAGAAGCTAGTTCATGGGGAAAAGTAGATATTGCTAAGGAGCAAATGGTGTTTGCTGAAGCAACAAGTGTTTTACCTTTAATTGCGAGTGATGCATATCACCGTCAAAATTGGAAAAGTAGAGAAAAAAGAAATTTCCAAAAAATATTTAAATAAGATGAAAAAGACGAGAGTAGCCTTGATACAGATGAAAATGTCATCTGAAAAAAAGAAAAATATAAATAACGCAATATCAAAAATATATAAAGCTAAAAAAAAAGGTGCAGAAATTATTTGTTTGCCAGAATTATTTTTAACAAATTATTTTTGTCAGACAGAAAAACACTCAAATTTTAATTTAGCAGAAAAGATTCCAGGACCGACCACTGATATGTTTTCTTTAATTGCTAAAAAGCTAAAAATAATACTCCTTTTATCTTTATTTGAGAAAAGAACTTCGGGTATTTATCATAATACTTGTGTAGTTATAAACGAGTATGGAAAAATAAAAGGCAAATATAGAAAAATGCATATACCAGATGATCCTCAATATTATGAAAAATTTTACTTTACCCCTGGAGATCTTGGTTTTAGATCCTTTAAAACCTCAAAAGGTAACTTAGGAACTTTAATTTGTTGGGATCAATGGTTTCCTGAAGCTGCAAGATTAACAGCTTTGAAAGGAGCAGAGATACTTTTTTATCCAACAGCAATAGGCTGGCATCCAAAAGAAAAGAAAAAATTTGGAAAAACCCAGCTTGACTCATGGTTGTCAGTCCAGCGATCTCATGCGATAGCTAATGGTGTATATGTTGCTGCTATAAATAGAATCGGTATAGAAAAACAAGGCTCGAAGAAATTAGAATTTTGGGGTAATAGCGTTATATTTGATCCAAGCGGAAATATTATTAAAAAAGCAAGTTTAGCTGAAAAAATTATTATTTGTGATATAGATTTTAAAAAGATAGAAAATGTAAGAAGACATTGGCCATTTTTTAGAGATAGAAGAATAGATTATTATAAAGGTATATTGAAAAATCCTAAAGATGCTTAAAGATTCTAAAGATCTTAACTATAGGATGCCTGCCGAGTGGGAAAAGCAAAAGTCTACTTGGATAGCCTGGCCACATAATAAAAAAGATTGGCCTAATAAGTTTAAATTTATACCATTTGTTTTTTGTGAGATAATTTCCAAAATCTCAAATTACCAGAAGGTTAATATTCTTATAGAAAAAAAATCAATTAAAAAACATATAAATTTATTTTTAAAAAAATATTTTATTAATACCAATAATATAAACTTTAGAATTTGTAAGACAAATAGAGCATGGCTTAGAGACTCTTTCCCCATTTTTGTTAAAAATAAGAATAACCAAAAAGTCTTGGTAGATTGGGGTTTTAATGGATGGGCAAAATATAAAAATTTTGACCATGATAATAAGATATGTACTAAAATAAAGAATTATGTTCGTTTAAGTTCCATAACTCCAACTATAAAAAATAAAAGAATAATCTTGGAAGGAGGATCCATAGACGTTAACGGCAAAGGAGTTCTTTTAACAACTCGTGAATGTTTACAAAGTAATATACAAGTCCGAAATCCCGGCCTTAAAAAAAAAGAATATGAATACATATTTAAAAAATATTTAGGAATTAAAGAAGTTTTGTGGCTTAATAAAGGAATTGCAGGTGATGACACTCATGGCCATATAGATGATATTGCAAGATTTGTAAGTGAAAAAAAAATTTTTTTAGCGCATGAAAGTAATAGAAATGACATTAACTACAAACCATTAAAAGAGAACTATGAAATTTTAAAGAAATCGATAAAAACAAAACAAATAAAAATTATCAAAATTCCAATGCCTAAAGCAAAATATATTAATGGAATAAGAGTTCCAGCTACTTATCTAAACTTCTATATTGCAAATAGAATAGTTTTGGTTCCCATTTTCAATGACTACAAAGATAAAATGGTAATTAAAATTTTTAAAAAACATTTTAAAAATAAAAAGATTATTCCGATAGATTGTTCTTTATTAATTTGGGGATTCGGAGCAATACATTGTATAACTCAACAAGAGCCTAGTTAATTAAATCTCTTAAATTCCACTTGACTCTCACTGTAGCCCCATTTTTATTTCTATCATTTAAAAAATAAAGCTTGGCTCCACGTCTTTCTAAGAGAGTTTTACCTAAAAAGGTTCCTAAACCAGTTCCTGCATTACTATTAATTTGAAAAGATTTAGATTTAATATAGGGTTCTCCTAATATTTCTATGATATCGTCTGGAAAACCTGGGCCATCATCTTTAATTAATATTTCAATATTTTTTTCATTACTTGATAAGATTACTTCAACTTTACTTTTAGAAAATTTAACTGCGTTACCTAGGAAATTTCTCAAACCGTAAATTATTTCCGGTGATCTTTGAAAAGAAAATTTATTTTTATCTTCCTTCAAGATCAATTTTATATTTTTTGAGGAAGATTCTTTAAATGATGAGATTACCTCACTAAGTAAATCTTCAAATTTAGTTTTAGAGAAAAATTCATCATCTTTGATTTGTTTTTTTGAAATTTTTTTTAAAATTTCACCACATCTCTTTGTTTGGCTAACTAATAAATCGATATCTTTAGAATGTTCACTACTATTTCCAAGTTCTTTTTTGAGCTCTGACGCAACTACACTTATTGTTGCCAATGGTGTTCCCAGTGAATGTGCTGCCGCTGCTGCTTGTCCTCCAAGAGACTCTAACTCGTACTCTTTTGCTATTACTTGTTGTAATTTAGTTACTGCATCAGATCTTCTTTTGCTTTCACCAGAAAATCTGATTCCAAAGTAACATAAAAATATCAAGCAAACAATAATTGCCAAAAAATAACCAACTAAATAAAATTTAGGAAAAGTAAAAGAGTTGTCATGTATTCCAGGCAATGGATAATGAAAAATAGTTAAAGAAAATAAAAAAATAACAGTTAAGATGCCTAATATCATAGTCGTTCCCATACTTAAAAACGTAGATGAAACTATCGCCGGCACAATGATTAAAATTGAAAATGGATTTGAAATACCACCCGTTAAATAAAGTAATGCTGACAACTGTATCAAATCATATACTAAGAATATACTGGCATATAAGTCCTTCAAAATAACAGATTTTATAGTAAACTGAAGGTAGACATTAGTTAATATTCCTATAAATAAAATTAAATATGTAATTAGAACTAGGAAATCTAATTTTAGATAAAAATATACTAAATTAATTGCTGTAAACTGGCCTATTATTGCTATCCATCTTAAAATGACTAAGGTTTTTCTATCTAAATTGAGGTTTTCTCCCAACCTGAAGAGAGTAGAAAAATTCATTGTATTTTAAATATCTAGGTTTGTAACATCTAAAGCATTACTCGTAATAAAGTCTTTTCTTGGAGCCACTTCGTCTCCCATAAGGATTTTTATCATTTTTTGATCTTCTTTAGATTTTTCTTTAGTCCCTTTAGTATATTGAACTTTTAACATAGTCCGGTTTTCTGGATTCAATGTAGTTTCCCATAGTTCCTCTGGATTCATTTCACCTAGGCCTTTAAATCTTTGAATAGAAAGCTTTTCTCTTTGTTCTTGTAAAAATTTTTTATACTCATTTGTACCTTTTTTAAATTTCTTATCCGCCTTTCCTAAATTTTTTAACATATATTCTTCAAGTTCTTTTTCATCTTTTATATAAATACTTTTGTTAGACTTTGTTATTTTAAATAGAGGAGGTTGAGCTAAAAAAATATGGCCATTTTCAATTAATTGATTAAAGGGATGATTATTAAAAAATGTAAGTAGTAAGGTTCTTATATGAGATCCATCAACATCAGCATCGGTCATGATAACAATTTTTTCATATCTTAAATTTTCGATATTAAAATCTTTAGACCCCGTGCCAAGAGCATTAATTAAAGTTACAATTTCATTTGAAGACATCATTTTAGAAAGTGTTTTTGTGTCATGATCATTGCCATTTAATTTACCATTAACATAAGTGTTCAAAATCTTTCCTCTTAAAGGTAAAACTGCTTGATATTCACGAACTCTACCTTGTTTAGCAGATCCACCAGCTGAGTCTCCCTCAACTATAAATAGTTCGGTACCTTCTTTTCTCTGTATTTGACAGTCAGCAAGTTTACCAGGTAACCCTGATAGTTCAAAAGTTCCTTTTCTTCTAACGCTATCTCTAGCTTTTCTTGCAACATCTCTTGCCATTGCCGCTTGAGTAATCTTTTCTAGTACTATCTTGGCTATTGAGGGATTTTGATCAAACCAAGTTGAAACTTTATCATTAATAATGCTTTCGACTATTAATCTAATCTCAGATGATACTAGTTTATCTTTCGTCTGAGAAGAAAACTTTGGATCTGGCATTTTTATAGATAGAACTGCAGTTAATCCTTCTTTGATGTCCTCTCCTGATAAAGTAATCTTATTTTTTTTGCTATTTCTATCATTTGAATATTTATTGATCACTCTCGTTAATGCACTTCTAAAACCTAATAGGTGAGTACCTCCATCTTTTTGAGGAATATTATTTGTAAAAGGCAGAACATCCTCAGAATATCCAGCATTCCACTCGAATGAACATTCTACTATCACATTGTTTTTCATTGCTGTGACATAAACGGGTTTTTTAAAAACTTCTTTCTCATTTTTGTTAACTAAAATTGGTTTTTTGTTATTTATGTGTTTTACAAACTCAACAATTCCACCATCATATTTATGGACAAATTCTTTATCTTTTTTAGATGTCAGGTCATTTAGCTTAATACATATACCTTTATTTAAAAAAGCTAATTCCCTTATTCGCTTTTCAATTGTTAAAGAGCTAAATTTAGTAGACGAAAATACACTCTTTGACGGTAAAAAATTAATTTTTGTCCCTCTTTTTTTTGTTTTTCCGATTTGTTTAAGTGGTTTAAGTGTATTTCCATTATTAAAAATTACAGCATATTCTTTCCCATCTCTATAAATATTAAGCTCCAGTTTTTCTGATAATGCATTAACGACTGAAACTCCAACACCATGAAGACCACCTGATACTTTATAAGAGTCATGGTCAAATTTTCCCCCAGCGTGCAGTTGGGTCATTATAACTTCTGCAGCAGAAATCTTCTCAGTTTTATGCATGTCTACCGGGATACCTCTGCCATCATCTTCTACGGTAACAGTATTATCCTTGTTAATTGTAACGGAAATATTTTTACAGTGGCCAGCTAAAGCTTCATCGATAGCATTATCGATAACTTCAAAAACCATATGGTGCAAACCTGAGCCATCGTCAGTATCTCCGATGTACATACCAGGTCTTTTTCTTACTGCATCTAAGCCTTTAAGAACCTTAATAGAGTCCGCACCATAATTTGGATTGGATTTTAATGCTGAATTTTTTGACATTGTTTTTAATTAGATAATTATTTATAACATTTTTTTAGGTTAATATAAAATGGCTAGTTAGATCTATTGCTTAGAATGATTGTGTTCCAACGATTTTAGCTTAAAATAAAAAAAAAATTTTAAATTGTAGAAAAGTTATATTTTCATAGGCATTATAACATAATAACTGTTTTTATCTGAAAAGTCTTCGATTAACACAGGAGATACTGAATCTTTTAAATTCATTTTCAAATTTTTATCTTCAATTTCGGACGCTATATCAATTAAATATTTTGAGTTAAAACTTATACTTAAATTATCGGAGTTAAAATTTGCTTTAATGACTTCATTCCCTTCGCCAGAATTAGCACTATTTACAGAAAGTTGAATATTTTCTTTATTTATAACTAATTTTACACCCTCTTTTCTGTCTAAAGAAACACTTGCCACTCTCTCTATTGAACTTATAAAATCTTTAGAAGGTACTATTAGAGATTTTTCGTTTTTCGTAGGCACAACTTTTTTATAATCTGGAAATTTTCCATCTATTACTTTGGAAATCAATTTCATTTTTCCTAAGGTAAACTTCACTTTATTTTCACTTGTCTGCATTAGCATTTTTTCATTTGTTTCAGCCAATAATGTACAAAGTTGAAAAACAGTTTTTCTAGGTAGTATTAAAGATGAAAAATTTTCTGTATTTTCTATTTCTAGGCTACTTGATGAGAGCCTATGACTATCAGTGGCCACACCTGTTAGAAAGTTTCTGCCATGCCCCTCTGTAAGGTGCAAAAAGATACCATTTAAATAATGTCTTGTGTCATCGTTCGAGATTGCAATTTTAGTTTTATTTAGAAGTTTTAAAAATCTATTATTGTCTAGGGAAATTTCATGACCTTCAAATTCATCAGCAAATGATGGAAAATTGTCTGTCGGCAAACAAAGTAAATTAAAATCAGAATTATCGCTTTTTAGACTTAATTTATTCTCTGATTTAAGGTCAAAATTTAATTCTGAGTCTGAGGATATTTTCCTAAGTATATCGTAAAGGATAGCTGCGGAAGTTGTAGTGCTTCCCTCTTTTAAAATCTTTACTTCACTTATTTCATCGTAAAAAACAATATCTAAGTCAGTTGCAACTATTGACAATTTATTATCTTTTAATTGAATTAAAACATTTGAAAGAATTGGCAGGGTATTTTTCTTTTCAACTACTCCCTGGACAAAATTTAGTGATTTTAATAATATATCCCTTTTAACAATAAACTGCATCTTTATTATTATTCTTGTAAAAGATTTTTTATTTGATTTATATTTTTTTTCATTTCATCGTCTTGCTCAGATAGTCTTGTAATAGTTTTTACGGCGTGTATAACTGTAGTGTGATCTCTGTTTGCAAATCTTCTGCCTATTTCTGGAAGAGATCTTGTTGTCATTTTTTTTGCAAGGTACATGGCAATTTGTCTTGGCCTAGCTAAAGGCCTAGAACGTCTTTGAGATAGCATTTCACTTAGTTGAATATTAAAATAATTTGATACAACATTTTGTATTTTATCTACCGTTATAACTCTTATTTGCGTAAAAATATCTTTCAATATATTTTTGCAGTCATTAATAGTTAAATCTTTATTGTGAACTCTACTAAATGCTACGACTCTATTTAAGATACCAATTAATTCTCTGATACTTGTTTTACTTTCATTAGCAATATAAGTAATAACATCATCATTTAAATTTATGTTTTCCTTAAATTGACTTTGCATTTCTACAATCCTTTTTTTAATAATCTTTCTTTTTAATTCCAAATCTGGAATATCAATATCAACTACCAGTCCACCTGCTAACCTCGATTTAATTCTCTCTTGAACCCTATCAAGCTTCATAGGTGTTCTATCGGCTGATATAATGATTTGAGAGCCTTTGTCTATCAAACTATTAAATGTGTGGAAGAACTCTTCCTGTAAGCTTTCTTTACCTCTAATAAATTGAATGTCGTCAATGATAAAAACTGATGATTTCCTAAAGAAATCTTTAAAATTAACCATATCGTTCTTTTTAATTGATTTAATAAAATGATACATAAAACGCTCGGCTGAAATAAACATAACATTGTTTTCCGATTGAAGCTCTAAACCGATAGCATTTAACAGATGAGTTTTGCCTAGCCCTACTCCTCCACAAACATATAATGGGTTATATCTTGAAAGGTGTTCACATACTTTTTTTGAATAAGATAAAGCAATATCATTACTTTTTCCTTGAATAAAACTTTCAAAATTCAAATTCGGATTGAGTCTATTATAATTTAAAATAGAGTCTCTGATTTCTGTAACTTTATTTATTTCGTTTGTTTTATTTACTAAATCATTGTTATTTTTAACCTCTTCTACAATCTTAAACTCTATTCTATTTAAACTAAGTTTAAAGCTTTTTACTTGTTCTAAAATTTTGTCTAAATACCTTGACACTATCCAATCTCTAAAAAATCTAGTTGGAACGCTCAGTATTAAGTAATCATTGTACTCTTTTACTAACGAGATTTTTTCTAACCAACTATTATAAATTTCACTGCCAAAAGTTTTTTTAAATGAAGACTGTATATCGGACCAATCTAAAGTTTTCTCTTCTTCAGAAATATAAACATTTTGTTTTTTTGTATTATATTTGTCCATGTAGTTTTTTTTTTGAAGAAATTCCTTTAAACGCTGTTTTTAAAAATTTTGCAAGTATCTGGAGGTTGTAATTAAAAATAAATTTTTTTTGGTTGTACTATTAACGTCAAGATAGAAAAAAAAAATAAATTTATTACAACTATAAAAAGAAACTAAATATAGTTTCCATTTATTGAAAAACTAATATCTAATAAAAATATCAACTGAAAATTGTTTATTTAAATTTTAATTTTTTTTGAAACTCTAGAAATTTTTCTAGCCGCTGTTTTTTTGCTCACTACACCTGACTTAGCAACCTGCATTAGAATTGATTGAAATTTAGGGTAAAATTTTTTTATTTTTTCCTTATTTTTTGATTTAATAATTAATTCCATTTCCTTGATAGCGTTTTTGTACTTACTTTTTCTGATTTTATTAATCTGAGTCTGCTTTTTAACTCTTCTAACCCTTCTAATTGCAGATTTTGTATTTGGCATATTTTTTTAAAATGTATATATGCCAGTAATAATAGGGTCAACTTTATTATTTTTGGCATTTTGGACAAAGAAAGCTTGCCCGGTTAGCTATTACAATTTTTTTTATTAAACCAGTGCAATCTGAGTTAGAACAATTATGACCAATTTTTCCATAAACTTTGAAAACTTGTTGAAATTTTCCTTTTTTTCCACTCACGTTTGAGAAATCCTTAATTGATGAGCCTCCTAAAAATATAGCTTTTTTTAAAACTTTTTTGGTAAATATCAAAATCTTCTTCAATTCTTTAATTTTTAAAGAACTTACTTTTCTAGTAGGCATTATCCTACTTAGAAAAAGAATTTCATTTGCATAAATATTACCAATACCAGATACAAATTTTTGATCCATTAATAGATCTTTAATATTTCTTTTTCTGCCAACTAAATATTTTTTAAAGTACATAAGGTTAAACTTGTTATCTAAAGGTTCTGGACCTAACAAATTTAGATGTGGGTTTTTACTGATACTTTTAGCTGAAAAAAATTTTATAAAACCAAATTTTCTTATGTCATTGTAAATCAATTTAAGTTTATTTGAAAATAAAAATTCTAATCTATCATGCTTACTGTTTGTTTTATTTATTTCATAGTAGAAACTAGTTTTTTGCCTTTGAATATTTTTTTTTATTATTATAAATTTTCCTGTCATGCCAAGATGAACTAACATGGCTAGGTCTTTATTGAAGAAAAAAATTAGATATTTAGATCTTCGTTTTATTCTTAAAATTTTCAATCCATTGACCTTTTTTACTTCCATTTTGTTGATCTTATATCTTAAATTAACATCGTGTATTTTTATCCTTTTTATAGTTTTGTTAGTCACTGCTTTATCTAGAGACTTTTTAACAACTTCAACTTCAGGTAATTCTGGCATATAATTTATTTATGAAAAGTAGTATTCAAAACAAAAAAAAGCTAGTCAATTCTGTATTTGAAAAGGTCTATAAAAAATACGATTTAATGAATGATATTATGTCTCTTGGAATTCATCGTATTTGGAAAAATAAACTAATTGATTGGATGAATCCTCAACCTAATGAAACCTTAATAGACGTTGCATCAGGAACTGGAGATGTTGCAAAACTTTTTTCAAGAAAATACAAAAATTTGTCAAAAATTTCTTGTGTAGAACCTAATAGTGAGATGTTTAATGCTGGCAAATCTAACCTTAAAAAATTTGAAAATATCAGTTGGTACAAAGCTAATGCAGAAAAACTGCCGTTTAAAGACAATACATATAATTTTTATACAATAAGCTTTGGCATCAGAAATGTTTCCGATATAGATTTATCTTTAAAAGAAGCTTTCAGGGTCCTTAAACCTGGAGGTAGATTTATGTGTTTAGAATTTTCAAAAGTAGACAATGAAATAATTAATCTTTTTTACAAACAATATTCAAAGTTAATACCAATGGTCGGTAAATACATTGTTGGATCATCAAAACCTTATGATTATTTAATTAAAAGTATAAATGAGTTTTATAATCAAGAAGAACTTAAAAATTTGATGAAAAAACACGGCTTTTCTAACGTCAAATATAGGAATCTTACAAACGGTATTTCTGCTATACATTCTGGATGGAAAATTTAAATGTTTAAAAGAGTTTTTCAGTTATTTAAAATTGCTAGAAAGCTATCTATTTCTGGAGCAATAGATACTATCAATCAAATATACAATTTACCCTTAACTATAAATTTTTTTTTCGATGTTATTTCTATTGGATCGCATAAGAGAACTTTAAATAATGACTTACAACCTGGAGACAAGCTTTGCGCAGCACTTGAAGGAATGGGCACAACATTTATTAAACTTGGGCAGTTTCTTGCCACCAGACCTGATATAATTGGAGATGAGCTGGCTAAAAGTTTGGAAAAATTACAAGATAAACTTCCTGCTTTTAATACTTTTGAAGCCAAAAAAATAATAAAGAAAGAAATAGGAGATGAACAATTTAAAAATATAGATGATCTTAGCGAACCTATAGCTGCGGCATCTATCGCACAAGTTCATATAGCAAAAATCAAATACGAGAATGAAAGTAGAGAAGTAGCTATTAAGATTTTAAGGCCAGATATAGAAAAATTATTTAATGAGGAATTAGATGCTTTAATGTTATTTGCTTATTTAGTTGAAAATACTTTTACAAAAGCAAAAAGATTAAAACTAGTAGAGGTTGTTCACCTTCTTCGTGAAATCACAAATATTGAAATGGATTTGCGTTTCGAGGCTGCTGCTGCAAATGAATTATATGAAAATACGAAAAATGATGAAGGTTTTAATGTTCCCAAAATTTATTGGAATTATACAACTAAAAGAATTCTTACATTAGACAAAGTTGATGGAGTTTCAATAAGAGAACTTGATAAGCTTAAAAATCACGGCGTAGATTTGAAGCTACTAGCAGAAAAATTAATTCAACACTTTCTAAAACAAGCCATTAAAGATGGTTTTTTTCATGGAGATATGCATCAAGGAAATTTATTTGTAGATCGAAATGGAAATATTATTCCAGTTGATTTTGGCATAATGGGTCGATTGGATAAAAATAACAGAAAATTTTTAGCTGAAATTTTATACGGGTTTATTCAAAGAGATTACATAAAAGTTGCTGAAGTGCATTTTAAAGCCGGCCTTGTACCTCAAGAAACTTCCAAAGAGGAGTTTGCACAGGCGCTAAGGTCAGTAGGTGAGCCAATTTTTGGTCAATCTATTAAAGATATATCTGGGGGAAATTTATTAGCTCAATTGTTTGAAATCACTGAAAAGTTTAATATGCAAACTCAAACTCCTTTACTCCTTCTTCAAAAAACAATGGTCGTAGTTGAAGGAGTAGCTAGAAAATTGTACCCTGAAACTAATATTTGGGAAGTTTCCAGGCCAGTTTTAGAGGACTGGTTAAAGGACATTAAAAGCCCTAAATCTACTTTAGATACTGCAATTAATACTTCAACAGAGATAATTAAAAGAATACCAGATTTTCCTGATTTAATGGATAAAGCTAATTATGCTCTTCAATTAATGGCTGAAGGAAAACTTAATTTGGGGTTAGGAAATAATAAAAATCTAGAAATAGAGCAAATGAAGATTAAAAATTTTAGAAACAATTTAATTATTAGTTTTTTTGGTATTGTAATTGTTGCGCTATTAGTATTTTAATAAAGTTATGTCACTTAAAAATAAGAAAATTTTGATTGTAATAGGGGGTGGTATATCAGCGTATAAAGCCCTTGATCTCATAAGATTGTTAAAAAAAAACAATGTTAATATAAAAACTATTTTGACTAAAAGTGGAAAAGAATTTGTTACACCATTATCGGTAACAACCCTAACGAAAAATAAAACATTTGAAGATATTTTTGATAAAAACAGCGAAGCTGAAATTGATCATATTTCTTTATCTAGATGGGCTGACCTTATTGTTGTTTTGCCGACTACCGCAAATTTTATGACAAAACTAAGCATTGGGAAAGCAGAAGATTTAGCGACCACAGTTTTGTTGGCATCTGATAAAGATATTCTTTTGGTTCCAGCAATGAATGTTCGAATGTGGCTACATAAGGCTACGCAAAATAATTTTAGAATTTTACAGGATTATGGTTATATTTTTATTGGACCAGAAAAAGGTGAAATGGCTTGTGGTGAGTATGGCGAGGGAAAAATGTCGAGCCCAAGGCAGATTTATTCTTATATAAAAGATTATTTTGATAAGAAAAATTTAGTAATTAAAAAAAAGTTTAAAGCTTTAGTAACCACTGGTCCAACAAGAGAATACTTAGATCCCGTAAGGTATATTTCTAACGAGTCGAGTGGAAAACAGGGATATGAAGTAGCTTTGGCTTTAAGAAAACTTGGTATTGAAACAAAGTTAATTTCAGGCCCATCAAACTTAATTCCTTTCAAAGATTTAAAAATTAAAAATATTGTTTCAGCGAAAGAAATGATGTGTGAGGTAAAAAAATCTCTGCCAGTAGATATAGCTGTTTGTACTGCTGCAGTTTCAGACTTCAAACCAATTTATAAAAGTAAAAATAAAATTAAGAAAACTGATAATAGAATGAATTCAATAAAATTTGAAAAAAATCCTGATATTTTAGAATTTTTATGTAAAAGCAATAAAGACAGACCCAAAATAGTAGTTGGCTTTTGTGCAGAAACAGAAAAAGTTATTCAAAACGCAAAAGTTAAACTTAGAGAAAAATATTGTGATTTAATTGTTGCAAATAATGTTAGTAACAAAAACTTGGGTTTTAATTCAGACTTTAATAAAGTATCAATAATTGATCAAACAGGTAAAGTGATTTCTATACCTAAGAATAAAAAAAGTTATATTGCTAATAAAATTGCTAATATCATATTAGATAAGCTTTTAATAAATGATAAAAGTATTAATTAAAAGATTATCAAAGCAAGTCTCTTTACCAAAATACGAAACAATCGGTTCATCAGGTATGGACCTTAGCGCTAATATACATGACAATTTAAAAATTGAACCAGGTAAAACCGTTATAATTCCAACTGGTTTAGCTCTTTCAATTCCTAAAGGGTATGAGGCTCAGATAAGGCCTAGATCAGGTTTAGCTGCTAAAAATAAAATAAGTGTACTAAACACTCCTGGTACAATTGATGCAGATTATAGGGGTGAAATTAAAGTTATTTTAATTAATCATGGAAATGAACCTTTTAAGATTGAAAAAGGATCTCGTATCGCACAAATTGTTATTTGTCCTGTTGTTAAGGCTCAACTAGTAGAGGTAGATGATTTAAATATAACTGAAAGAGGAGATGGTGGATTTGGGTCAACTGGAACTAAATAATTAAAAGTATGAAAGGTAATTTTGATCAATTTCAAAGATTTGAGAAACAAATAGTACTAAAAAAGATTGGCTTTTCAGGACAAAAAAAAATATTTTCTGCCAATGTGCTTATTGTTGGTTTAGGTGGTTTAGGTTGTCCATTGCTTACATACTTAGCTGCCTCTGGGGTAGGTAAAATTGGCATAGTAGATTTTGATAAAGTTGAAATTTCAAATCTTAACAGACAGGTCCTTTTTTGTTCTTCAGATATTGGAAAATTAAAAGTTAAACAGGCAAAAAAGGCAATAAATAAAATAAATAGAAAAATAAAAATTATTACCTACAACCAAAAAATAACACAACAAAACATCGATAAGATTCTCAATAACTTTGATATTATATGTGATGGTACAGATAATTATAAAACAAGGTATCTAATCAACGATTATTGTTTAAAGAATAAGAAAATATTAATAACTTCCGCAATAAGTAAATTTGATGGTCATCTTATGAAATTTGATTTTAAAAAAAAAGGGCCATGTTACAGATGCTTTATGCCTAGTCCCCCAAGTCTTGAAAATAACTGTCAAATGGAAGGAATATTTTCACCTGTTGCAGGTATTATGGGATCTTTACAAGCAAATGAAGTTTTAAAAAGTATCTTAAATTCAAAAGATAAATTAAATAACCAAATATTAATTTTCGACGCTTTAAAAACTGATTTTAGAAAATCTAAAATTTCAATAAACCCGAAATGTATTAATAAATGTTAAAAATAATTTTAGTTATATCTAGTATCTTATTCTTTGAAAGTCCTAGTTTTTCTCAAGATGAATATTTTTTAACGCTTCGTTATGACAAGGTTAATTTGAGACAAGGTCCATCTCGAGAATATCCAGTTAAAATTTTTTACAAAAAAAAATTTTTACCAGTTTTAGTACAAGATAAATCTGATAATTTTAGAAAAATTAGAGATCACGAAAATAACACTGGCTGGATACATATATCTCAACTTTCAAAAAAAAAATCGGCTATAGTTATTGATGATAATTTAATAATGTTCAAAAAGCCTACTATATATTCTAGACCTCTTGTTATTCTTAGAAAGGGTAGATTAAGTAAAATAATTAGATGTAAAGATGATTGGTGCAAAGTAAAAACTAGTGGTTACAAGGGTTGGCTGAAAAAGGAGAGCTTATGGGGGCTTCTTTAACTTCTCATTTTTGATGCCCAAAATTTATCCAGCATAAAATACCAAACTGCATTAGCTAAAGGTTCTACAATTGCATCTGTTAATGCAATCATAAAAGAGACATTTGCAATTAACATTAGTACAGTTATTGCTATCGCAAAATGGCCAATTGTATAGACTATCGTTCTTAGTATTGAACCCTTATTATTGTTGTAAATGTTTTTTGCAGCAGTAAAAATTCCGTGTGTTAATTCAACCATTTTCTAATTTAACTTTCTAATTTCTGATCTATCAGCGTTCATAATTTTCGTCCACACTGCAACGAAGTCTTTGACAAATTTTTCCTTATTGTCGTCTTGAGCATATACTTCAGCATATGATCGTAATATTGAATTAGAACCAAATACTAAATCTGCTCTAGATGCTGTATACTTTACTTTGTTAGTTTTACGATCGATAATGTCGTAGGAGTTTTTACCTGTAGGTTTCCATATATATTTCATATCAACTAAATTTAAAAAGAAATCATTTGTTAAAGAACCTACTTTTTCTGTAAACATGCCTTTATTTTTTGCTGACTCATGGTTTGTTCCTAAAACTCTCATGCCTCCAACTAAGCACGTCATTTCTTGTGCAGTTAAACCCATCAAAGATGCACGCTCTAGTAAAAGTTCCTCTGGCATTACAGAATAATCTGATTTTACAAAATTTCTAAATCCATCATGTAAGGGTTCTAACCATTTAAAATTTCTATTTTCTGTTTGTGCTTGAGTCGAGTCACCTCTACCTGGATGAAATGGAACTTTGACTTTAGAGCCCCCTTTTTTGATCGCTTTTTCTAAACCAACATTTCCTGCAAGAATAATTGTATCGGCAATAGATGCACCTGTTTTCTTCGCAATATTCTCTAATACTTTCAACACCTTTGAAAGTCTTTTAGGTTCATTTGCATCCCAATTTTTCATTGGATTTAACCGAATTCTTGCTCCGTTTGCACCACCTCTTTTATCTGTTCTTCTGTATGTTCTAGCGCTATCCCAAGCAGTAATTATTAGATCGCTATTACTTAATTTACTTGCTGCAATCATTTTTTTAACTTTTTCTACGTTAAATTTCTTTTTAGAAGGTTGAACATTACCTTGCCAAAGAAGATCTTCTTTAGGCGCCCAAGGACCTATGTAGTTTGACTTATTTCCCATCGTTCTGTGCGTTAACTTAAACCAAGCTCTCGCAAATGAGTCCTCAAAGAATTTTGGATCTTTATAAAATTTTTCTGAAATTTTTCTATATTCTGGATCCATCGCCATGGCCATATCAGCATCAGTGAACATTAATCTGGCTTTCTTTGTTCGATCGCCCAAATCAACTGGTTTCTTTTCTTCCTCAAGATTAATTGGTTCCCACTGCCAAGCACCTGCTGGGCTTTTTTTACTTTCCCACTCATAATTTAGTAAAAGATCTAAATATTGATGATCCCATTTATCTGGATTGGTTGTCCAAGCACCCTCAAGGCCTGATGTAATTTGGTTTACACCCGTACCACCATTTTTTTGAACCCATCCAAAACCTTGTTCTTGAATATCTGCTCCTGCTGGCTCTGGCCCTAAATTTGCAGGATCGCCATTACCATGTGCTCTTCCTATTGAATGACCACCTACAGTTAACGCAGCTGTTTCCACGTCGTTCATACCCATTCTCCCAAAAGTTTCTCTAACATCCATGGCAGTTCTGACTGGATCTGGTTTTCCTTCTACTCCCTCTGGATTAACGTATACTAATTGAAAATGAGACGCTGCTAATGGAGCCTCTAGAGAAGAACGATCTTGTGGATCTCCATATCTGTTTACAGCTAATGGAACTGTTTCTTTACCCCAGTAAACATCTTTTTCTGGCCCCCATATATCTTCTCTTCCGAATGAAAACCCAAAAGTTTTAAAACCAGCTTTCTCATAAGCCATCGTACCAGCTAAAACCATCAAATCTGACCAACTTAATCTATTTCCATATTTTTTTTTAATTGGCCAAAGTAAACGTCTAGCTTTGTCTAAGTTTGTATTATCTGGCCACGAGTCTTGAGGAGAAAACCTGTGCGATCCAACGTTTGGTCTACCGTCAAATTCTCTATAAGTTCCGACTTGATGCCAAGTCAATCTGACCATTAGACCTGTATAACTTCCTAAATCTGCAGGCCACCATTCTTGGCTATCCGTCATTAATTTTAGTAAATCTTTTTTTAGAGCTTTAAAATTTAACTTTTTAACTTCTTTTTTGTAATCAAATCCAGGTAATGGATTAGTCTTTGTATCGTGTTGATGCAGAATATCTAAATTAATACTATTAGGCCAAAGTCGAGACGTGTTTGACTCTCCCGCTTTAGTGACACCTCCGTGCATCACTGGGCATTTTCCGTTGCTGTTTTTTTTATATTCTACACTCATAAATTATAAATTAAATCTTTTTAGTTTATAATTATTCTAAACTATAAAGTCAATATTAGAGTGCTTATTTTTGGATTCTAATTACGACCTCAAAGCTCTTAATTTTTTTTCCTTTGGGAGGGGTTGGAAGCTTATTTAATTTTACTTGGTTGTAATTAATGTCAGTAAGCTCCTTGGTTGTTTCGTCGTAAAAATGATGGTGCGACTTTATGTTCGTATCATAATAACTTTTATTTTTACTAGTTAGGATTTCTTTTAAGTACCCAGCTTTAGTGAATGCTTCGACAGTATTGTAAATTGTTGCTAGTGAAACTTTTTCATTTCCATTTTTGTTAATTTCTTTTTCAAGTTTTTCAACTGTGAAATGAAATGTTTTATTTCTGATAAATAAATTTTGGGCTAATAATATTCTTTGTTTTGTGGGTCTAAGACCTGAAGTTCTTAATTTATTTATAATTCCGTTCTTTTGGTTCATAAACTACATTGTTTTTTGTTATAATTCACAATTATTTATATTAAATTGTATATAAATCAAGTAAAAACTATTAACCTAACTTATGCAAAAAAATAGTTATAACTACGAAGAATTAATTTCTTGTGGTGAAGGAAAGTTATTTGGAGAAGGTAATGCTAAGCTACCTTTGCCCCCAATGTTAATGTTCGACAGAATAACTGAAATTAAAAAAGGTGTTGGAGAGTTTAAAAAAGGTATTATCAAAGCTGAATTAGATATCAAAGATAATCTTTGGTTTTTTAATTGTCATTTTCAAAACGACCCTGTAATGCCAGGTTGTTTAGGTCTAGATGCTATGTGGCAATTAGTTGGGTTTTATTTAGGCTGGATTGGGGAGCCAGGAAAAGGAAGAGCCTTAGGTGTAAACACTGTTAAATTCACTGGAGAAGTATTAAAAAACGTAAAAAAAGCTACCTATGAAATAAATATGAAAAGAATTTTAAAAAAAGAAGGTGCTGTAGTAGGATTGGCTAATGGTATACTAAATGCTGATGGAAAAACAATATATACGGCTGAAAATTTAAAAGTAGGGTTATTCAAATCATGAAAAGAGTAGTTGTTACAGGTGTTGGAATTGTATCTTGTCTTGGTAATAATCAAAACGAAGTTTACAAATCTCTTTTAGACTCAAAGTCTGGAATTTCATTTTCTGAAGAATACAAAGAATATAATTTAAAAAGTCATGTTCACGGTAAACCAAATATAAAACTTGAAGATCATGTAGATAGAAAATTTATAAGGTTTATGGGCCCTGGTTCAGCTTATAATTATATTTCTATGAATGAAGCTGTAAAAGACTCTGGTCTTGATGATAAAGATGTAAGTAATATATCCACTGGGATGATTATGGGATCTGGAGGGCCTTCAATAGAAAACGTAATTTTAGCAGCTGATAAAACTCGGGAAAAGAGTCCGAAGAGAATGGGTCCTTTTGTTGTGCCCAGGACAATGTCAAGTACAGCTTCTGCAACTTTAGCCGTTCCTTTCAAAATTAAGGGTGTCAATTATACAATAAGCTCAGCATGTGCAACAAGTGGACACTGTATAGGAAACGCTATGGAATTAATTCAACTTGGTAAACAAAAAATTATATTTGCTGGAGGGAGTGATGAAGTTCATTTTGCTATGACAGCAATGTTTGATGCAATGACAGCATTGTCATCTAAATATAATAGCACACCAGATAAAGCTTCAAGACCATATGATAAAACTAGAGATGGATTCGTCATTTCTGGAGGAGGCGGTGTATTAGTTTTAGAAGAATATGAACACGCAAAAGCCAGAGGTGCAAAAATTTACGCTGAACTTACAGGTTATGGAGCAACTTCAGATGGTTTTGATATGGTAGCTCCATCAGGTGAGGGTGCAGTTAGATGTATGAAGATGGCTTTAGGAACTGCAAATAAAAAAATTGATTATATTAATACTCATGGAACATCAACTCCCGTGGGAGATATTACAGAACTAAAAGCAGTTGGAGAAGTATTTAGTGATTACAAACCTAAAATTAGCTCAACTAAGTCTTTAGCAGGTCATTCATTGGGAGCTACTTCAGTTCATGAAGCCATTTATAGTTTGATAATGATGAAAAATAATTTTATTGCAGCTTCAGTAAATATTACTGATATGGACGAAGAAGCAAAAAAGTATCCAATTGTAACTAAAGTTGAAAAAAATGTAAATCTTAATGCAATTATGTCTAACAGTTTTGGTTTTGGGGGAACCAATGCAACTTTGGTTTTTGAAAAAATATAAATTATGAGCTTGATGAAGGGAAAAAAGGGTTTAATAATGGGCGTAGCTAACGAACGGTCTATAGCTTGGGGTATATCAAAAAAATTATCAGAAGCAGGTGCTGATTTAGCTTTTACTTATTTAGGAGATTCTTTAAAAAAAAGAGTTGTTCCTCTGGCGGAAAAATTAAACTCAAAAACGACATTTAGTTGCGACGTGGAAAAAAAAAATGAAGTTATCAAACTTTTTGAAAATATAAAATCTGATTGGGGAGAAATTGATTTTGTTGTGCATGCAGTGGCATTTTCAGATAAATCAGAACTTTCAGGTGAATACTTAAATACAAGCAGAGAAAATTTTTTAAAAAGCATGCTTATATCTTGCTTTTCATTTACAGAGGTGGCTAGAGAAGCATCAAAATTGATGAAAAATGGTGGAAGTATTATTACGCTGACGTATGAATCTACTAAAGCTATTCCTAATTATAATGTCATGGGTGTTTGTAAATCTGCACTTGAGGCGAGCGTAAAATATTTAGCTAGAGATCTTGGAGTGAAAGGAATAAGGGTAAACGCAATAAGTGCTGGCCCAATTAAAACTTTGGCTGCCTCAGCAATTGGGGATGCAAAATTCTTATATAAATGGAATGAAAATCACTCATTTTTAAAAAGAAATGTAGATATCAATGATGTTGGAAATTCAGCCTTATATCTATTGAGTGACCTCGCGTCAGGAGTTACGGGTGAAATTCATTATGTAGATGCTGGCTATAATAAAGTAGGAATGCCTGATCCAAAAAATATTACCTAGTCTACACAAAATGCATAGCAGAAGTACAATCTTAACAATAATAAAATAAAATTAAAAACTTTATCTAATAAGATTAAAAATGAAGAAATTTAATAAAAAGGTAAAAGAAAAATTAAATAACTTTTTTGATTGGATCAAAGGAGCTGAATTAGTAGAACTTAAAACTTGTAATGTTAAAGAAGATCCCGTTAGACCTGAGCTGGATTTAAAATTTAGAACTGAATATGGACGTAAAATATATGGTGTAAAATATAGAGATGAAATTTGTGCAATTATGTGTTTTGGATTTACCAACGATATACCAAAAACAGTCGAGGAACTTGATTTAATGACAAAGGATGCCCATTTGCAAAGCACTTTAAGAGATAGAAATGTTGGAAAAATAGCTATTGCCTATACAGTTTGGTCTAAAAAAAAAGGAGGAGGAAAACTAATTGTTAAAGAAGTTTTTAAAAAAATAAAACAATCTCATCATTTAAATAGATTAGTGACTTTATCCCCTCTGACTGAGATGGCTAGAAAATTTCACTTAAATAATGGTGCTTTCGAATTGCAAGTAAATGAGAAAACTCAAAATTTTGAGTATAAAATTTAAGCTACAGCTTGTTTTATAGATAACTTAACTTTTCCTCTGTCAAAACCAACTACTTTAACAGAAACTTCATCTCCTTCTTTAACGACATCTCCTACTTTAGCTACTCTTTTAGATGCAAGCTCTGATATGTGTACTAAACCATCTTGTTTTCCTAAAAAATTTACAAAAGCCCCAAATTCCATGATTTTGACTACTTTACCTTTGTAGATTTTTCCAACCTCTGGTTTTGCGATTAAATTTTTAATAAATTCTAATGCTTTATTTCTTGAATCTTCATCTGGAGCTGCAACGGTAACTTCACCTGTATCTTTTACATCTACTTTTGCACCAGATGTTTCAACTATTTCCCTAATAGTAGCTCCACCTTTCCCAATTACTGTAGCAATATCTTTTTTATCAACTTTAATTGTTTCCATCTTAGGTGTGTGTTTTGAAAATTCTTTTCTTGAAGATTTTATCGCTTTATTCATCTCTACTAAAATTTTTTCTCGACCATCCTTGGCCTGGTTCAATGCTTTTTCCATAATTTCAAATGTAATACCTGTAATCTTTATATCCATTTGAAGGGATGTTATTCCATTTCTAGTTCCAGCTACTTTAAAGTCCATATCTCCTAGATGATCCTCATCTCCCAAAATATCTGACAATACTGAAAAATCATTCCCCTCTTTAATTAAACCCATTGCTATTCCAGCAACTGGCTCTTTTATTGGAACTCCTGCATCCATAAGAGATAAAGAGGTTCCACAAACTGTTGCCATTGAAGACGATCCATTTGACTCTGTTATTTCAGAAACTACTCTTAATGTGTAAGGAAAATTCTCTTTTTTTGGTAAAGACGAATTAATTGCTCTCCAAGCTAGTTTCCCATGACCTATTTCTCTTCTACCAGTACCTATTCTTCCACATTCACCAACTGAAAAAGGTGGAAAGTTATAGTGAAGCATAAAATTTGATCTTTGCATTCCATCCAGGCTTTCAAGTCTTTGCTCGTCATCAGACATCCCAAGAGTGGTAACTACTAAAGCTTGGGTTTCACCTCTTGTGAACAAAGCCGATCCATGTGCTCTTGGCAGTACGCCTACCTCACATTTTATCTGTCTTACATCTGCAAGTCCTCTTCCATCTATTCTTTTTTTATCTTTTAAAATTGCTGTTCTAACAATATCTTTCTCTAACGATTTTAATTGTGTCATTGCTTGATTTTCTGTAACATTTTCATTTTCAGAAAACATTTCTTTGCATTTTGTATCGATTTCTGAAATTGCAGTTGATCTTTTCTTTTTATCGATTTCTTTAAATGCTTTTCTTAAATCTTTTTCGAAATTAGTAGAAATTTTCTTTTTTACATCCGAAAGATCTATTTCTTCAACTTCCCATTTAGGCTTGCCAGCTTTTTTTGCTAATTTTTCTATTACCTCTATTATCGGTACGAAATTTTCATGTCCGAATTTAACAGCGTCTAACATTTCTTTCTCTGTTAACCCAGAAGTTTCTGATTCAACCATCAAAACTGCATCTTTTGTTCCAGCTACAACTAAATCTAATTTTGAATCTTGTAACTCTGTTGGTGAAGGATTTAATAGGTATTTACCATCTTTAAACCCAACTCTGCTGGCAGCAATTGGCCCTTGAAAAGGTAGACCTGATATAGCTAGAGCTGCTGAAGAAGCAATTATAGATAATATATCTGGTTGGTTTTCTCCATCATAGGACAAAACCGTTGGCAATAATTGTACTTCGTTCATAAAACTTGATGGAAATAATGGTCTTATAGGTCTATCTATAAGTCTTGAAATTAAAGTTTCTGCTTCAGTAGGTCTAGCTTCTCTTTTAAAGTAACCTCCTGGTATTTTTCCGGCTGCATAATATTTCTCTTGATAATTAACTGATAGTGGAAAATAATCTTGACCTTCATTAAGTTTTTTTGCCCCTACAGCAGTTGCTATGACAACTGTTTCTCCACATGTAGCAATAATTGCGCCGTCAGCTTGGCGAGCAATTCTTCCTGTTTCTAGAGTTATTTTTTTTCCATTAATTACAATTTCTTCTTTACTAATTTTAAACATTATTTCCTTATATTTAGTTCTTTAATTACTTTTTGATATGAATCTGGATTTCTTTTTTTTAGATAATTAAGTAATTTTTTTCTTTTGTTCACAGATTTAGTTAATCCTAATGTTGAATGCTTGTCTTTTTTGAAATTTTTAAAATGTTCTGAAAGTTTTGATATTTTTTCAGTCAATAAGCCTATCTGAACTTCAGTAGAACCAACATCCTTTTCATGGATTGCTAATAATTTAATTGCACCTTTTTTTTTCTGTATCATTTATTTTTATTTTTTTTATAATTTTCTCAATCTTTTCAGCATATTCAAATGAGTTATCTTCTACAAATGTGAGTTTAGGAAGAAACTTAATATCTAGCCTTTTTGACAAGGCTTTTCTAACAAGATGCGAGTATTCAGTCAAGATCCTTACTGATTCCTTCATATCTACTCCCCCTAAGGGTATTACGTAAACTCTAGCTGTTTTTAAATCTGGAGTCATTCTTACCTCTGTAACAGTAATTAATTTTGAATTAATTGAGGGTATTTTAGCCTCGTTTCTTATAAATAATTCCCCTAGACTTTGTTTTACTAATTCTCCTACTCTTAATTGTCTTTGACTAAAAGTTCGTTGAGATGATTGGTTTCCCATTAAATTGACCTCTGAATTTCTTCTGCTAAGTAGGATTCTATTACGTCTTTTTCTTTAAAATCAATAAAATCTTTAATGCTAATTCCACACTCTAATCCTGTTCCTACCTCTTTAACTTGATTTTTTTCTCTAAAAATACTTTGAATTTCACCATTATAGACAACAACGCCATCTCTAATTATTCTTGCTTTAGATTTACTTTTTATTTCACCATTAATTACTTTTGAACCTGCAATTTTACCAGCACTAGATACCTTAAATATTTTTTGTATTTCTGCTGACCCTAATATTTTTTCTTTTATATCTGGCTCTAACAACCCAGATAAAGATTTTTCTACATACTCTAAAGCTTTGTAAATAATATTAAAATATTGAATATCAATTTTTTGATCTTCAGCTAATTTTTTTGCTTCTCTATTTGGTTTAACATTAAAACCAATTAAAATTGCATTTGAAGCTTTGGCTAAAGAAACATCTGTTTCGTTGATCATGCCTATATCTGATAAAATTATCTTGGCCTCGACCTCGCTGTGTTCAATTTTATTTATTGCCATTTTAAGTGCTTCACTTGAACCTTGAACATCTGATTTTATGATTATATTTAACTCATCTTTTTCTTTAGATTTATCAAATAGAGTTGTCTTATCTTTTGCTAGTATCTTATTTTTAGCAAGATTATCTTTTTTATATTGTACCATTTCTTTAGCTACATTTTCATCATTTGTGACCAAGAACTCTGCTCCAGCAAATGCGGAACTATTCATTCCAAGAATTTCAACTGGCATTGATGGTAAAGCTTCTTCAATATTTTTTCCTTCATAGTTTATCATTGCTCTTATTTTGCCCCATGTATCACCACAAATAAAATAATCCCCTTTTTTAAGATTTCCATTTTTAATTAATATTGTTGATACTGGACCTTTCCCTTTATCAATTTTTGATTCTATTACGACACCTTTAGCTTGACCTGAGTAAGAAGCTTTTAAATCTAAAATTTCTGCTTGTAATAAAATACTTTCCTTTAGCTTATCTAAGTTTGTTTTTTTTAATGCAGATACTTCAACAAATAAAGTATCTCCACTTAAATCTTCTGCAATTAATTCATATTGCATCATTTCATTTTTAATTTTGCTTATATTCTTTTCTGGAAGATCACATTTATTTATTGCAACTATTATCGGAACATTTGCAGCTTTTGCATGTTTTATTGCTTCAACAGTTTGTGGTTTTATTCCATCATCAGCTGCAACAACTAAGACTACAATATCTGTGATTTTTGAGCCTCTTGCACGCATTTCTGTAAATGCAGCATGGCCGGGCGTATCAATAAAAGTTATTGCTTTATTGTTGTCTGTTTTAACTTGATAAGCTCCAATATGTTGAGTAATACCTCCATGTTCTCCAGATACAACGTTTGAGTCTCTTAAAGAGTCTAGCAAAGAAGTTTTTCCATGGTCAACATGGCCCATAATTGTAACAATGGGAGGCCTAATTTTAACATCCCCTTCTAATTTCTCCTTAATTTGATTTTTTTCTAATGTTGGCTCGTTTTCTATTAACGGATTATGCCCGAATTCTTTAACAATATATTCTGCAGTATCTTTGTCTATATTATGATTAATTGTTGCAATAACTTTCATATTAAACAAAAATTTAATTATATCGCTAGATTTTTCAGCCATACGATTAGATAACTCTTGGATTGTAATTTGTTCAGGTATTTTCACATCTCTAATAACTTTTTTAAATTCTTTTTTCTCTTCTCCTTCTGGTTTATTTTTTTTTTCTTTTAGTCTTGCTCGCTTAACAGATGCTAAACTCCTTTGCTTAATTTCTATCTCTTCTACATTTAAAGCTCGAGACACGGTAAGTTTAAAATCTCTTTTGTCTATTGGATTTTTAAGTCTTAATTTACTTTTTCCAGTTGGT
Organism: uncultured Pelagibacteraceae bacterium; assembly: GCA_902620585.1. Lineage (GTDB taxonomy): Bacteria > Pseudomonadota > Alphaproteobacteria > Pelagibacterales > Pelagibacteraceae > Pelagilacustribacter. Next base: position 38,306 of record CACNJC010000004.1, read on the forward strand.
TTATCTGCTTTTTTTATAAAAGCTTTGGTTGCTTGCTGTTCTACAAATTTTCGTGCAAAATTTTTCTTTTTTGCCTCAAAATTACTAGGCTGTGTGAAATATTGATTAGTTTTATTGCTACTCTTACTAGGTCTAAAAGGTTTTTTCTTTTCTACAGAGAATGATTTTTTTCCATCTGATTTGATAGCGCTAGTATCAATTTTTTTTTTTAAACTTGATGAAATAGTAAGTGTCTTTTTTCTATCTTTTTTTTCCATAACATTACTTGTAAACTATCTCTCTAGCAGACATTATTAATTGGTCTGCTTCTTTTCTAGATAAAGAAAATTCCTCCAGGTATCCTTCTATTCTAATTTTTTTACCTTTAACTTCATCAAATCCACCGATCAGCTCGTCTGAAGATAGATCTGCAAAGTCATTTAATTTTTTTATGTTTTTTTGCCCTAAAATTACTAACATGCCTTGAGTCATGCCTTTTAAATTTATTAAAGACTCTTCAACTCCAAGTTCTTTTAGTTTCTGAGCAACTTCCTCTTTTTCTTTAATCAAAGTATCTTTAGATCTACTAATTAGTTCTTTTGCTGTTTCTTCATCAATAGCATCTATCTTTGAAATATCTTCTGGTGTAGATTGTGCAATATCTTCGATACTAGTAAAACCTTCTGACACTAAAAGTTGTCCTAGGGTTTCATCAACTTCTAAATTTTTAATTAAGGTTTCAGTCCTATCTTTAAATTCAGCTTGTCTTCTCTCGGAGTCTTCTTTATCTGTTAAAATATCAATTTCATAATTTGTTAATTTAGATGCCAACCTTACATTCTGCCCTCTTCGTCCAATTGCTTTACTCAAATTTTCTTCAGTCAAAATTATATCTATTCTTTTATTTTCTTGATCAATTAAAACTTTTTGTATCTCTGCTGGAGAAAGTGACTCTGAAATTAAAGTTGGTAAATCCTCTGTCCACTTGATTATATCTATCTTTTCACCGTGTAGCTCGTTTACTATTGTTTGAACTCTACTACCTCTCATTCCAACACAAGCTCCTACAGGGTCTATAGAGGAGTCTTGGGAATGAACACATATTTTAGCTCTACTACCAGGATCTCTTGCTACAGATTTTATCTCTATAGTTCCCTCATAAATTTCGGGAACTTCTTGGAAAAACAGTCTAGCTAAAAACTGGGGATGTGCTCTAGATAAGAATATTTGATGACCTTTTATCTCTTTTTTGACTTCGTAACAATAAGCTTTTACTCTATCACCATTTTTGAGAACTTCTCTTGGAATTAACTCATCTTTTTTGATTACACCTTCAGCTTTTCCTAAATCAACGATAACATTTCCATATTCCAAACGCTTGATTATTCCACTTAGAATTTGACCTTGCTTATCAATAAAATCCTCATATTGTCTATTTTTTTCAGCTTCACGAACTCTGGAGCTAATAACTTGCTTAGCACTTTGAGCTGCAATTCTACCAAAATCTACTTGAGGTAATTCCTCATAAATTTTATCTCCAATTTTTAGATCATTATTTCCTGAATTTATTTTTTTTGCATCGCTTAAATTTATTTCTTTTGAAGGATCCTCAACAGTTTCTACGATATCTAAAACTTTTTGAATTTTTATATCACCACTTTCTCTGTCAATTATGACTTCAATATTGTTCTCATTTCCAAATTTGGTAAGAGCCGCTTTTTGAATAGCACTTTCCATTGAGCCAATAACAAGCTCTTTATCAATAGATTTTTCATTGGCAACCGCGTCGACAATTCTTAATAATTCTAATTTATCTAATCCTCTATTTAACATTTTTAATGCTCCTAAAAAAAAATGGGCACCTGCCCATTTTGAATTAATCCAACAATAGTTTAATAATAATGAAAATTATGGTTTTTTCAAGATTACAATTTGAATAAATCTGCCTTATCAGTTTTTTCCCAAGTAAATTGACCATTATTCGAAGGTTTCCTGCCAAAATGACCATAAGCTGAGGTAATCTCATATATTGGTTTATTTAACTTTAACATTTCTCTTATTCCCCTTGGAGATAAATCAAAATTTTCATCTATAATTTTTTTGACCATCTTAATTTTATCTTCATCTCCTTCTGCAAGTTTTATGAAAATAGATAAAGGTTTAGAAACGCCAATAGCGTAAGCTAATTGAATTAAGCATTTATTAGAAACACCTGCTGAAACTATATTCTTAGATAGATACCTTGCAGCATAAGCGGCGGATCTATCAACTTTTGTTGGATCTTTGCCTGAAAAAGCCCCACCTCCATGTGGAGCTGCTCCGCCATAAGTATCGACAATGATTTTTCTACCTGTTAAACCAGTGTCTCCATCTGGACCACCAATTATAAATTGACCTGTCGGATTTATATAAATTTCTTTTTGGTTTAATTCTTTAATGTAATTTTCTGGAATAGATTTTTTGATATAAGGCATGACTAATTCTTTTACCTGCTCTTGATTTAAATCTTTTGAATGTTGAGTTGATATTACCAATGATGTAACTTTGGTAGGTTTATTGTTTTCATAAAGCATTGTTACTTGACTTTTTGAGTCTGGCTCTATGCCTCTAAGAATTCCTTTTTTTCTGTCTTCTGCCATTAATCTTAAAATTTTATGAGAATAATAAATTGGAGCAGGCATTAAATCCTCAGTTTCTTTACATGCATATCCAAACATAATTCCTTGGTCACCCGCGCCTTCATCTTTATTATCTTTTGAGTCAACGCCCATAGCTATATCTGTGGATTGTTCGTGTAAAAATGTTTCAATATTAGCTGTTTTCCAACTGAAGCCTTTTTGATCATAACCTATATCTTTAATGCAGTTCCTTACTTTGCTTATAATATTATCTTTATCAATTTTTGGGCCCCGTACCTCTCCTGCTAGTACAACTTTATTAGTTGTTGTTAAAGTTTCACAAGCTACTCGAGAAAATGGATCATTGGATAAATATAAATCAACAACCATATCTGAAATTCTGTCGCAAACTTTATCGGGATGACCTTCAGAAACTGACTCACTTGTAAATAGATATTTATTATCTTGCATTATTTTTTATTTTTAAAAATTAAAAAGATAAATAGATATGTAAATAAAAGAGAAAAAAATATCAAATCATTTTTATTTTTATATTTTGATTGAAGTAAGGGAATTTGCATCTCTATATTTCCTGCTTCTTTAATATTTAATTTCTTAATTATTTCACCTTTATTGTTGATAATTGCACTAATTCCTCTATTTGCTGATCTCACTAGAAATGAATTGTTTTCTATCGACCTAAATATTGCTTTAGCAAAATGCTGATGGGGACCTATTGAACTACCAAACCATCCATCTTCAGAAATATTGACGATAAGATTAGTTTTCTCTTTTGCATTTTGTGCCAATTCTGGAAAAATTATTTCGTAGCAAATCAACGGTAAAATATTTACATTATCTATTATTATGTTTTCTTGAATTTTTCCTCTTGAAAAAGAACTGTAACCTTCTGTAATTTTTTTCAGTCCAAATTTATTCAAAAATTTATTAAATGGTAAGAACTCACCAAAAGGAACAAGTTTTTTTTTATTATATCTATAAATAATTTCAAATTTATTATTTACTAGAATTAAACTATTAAAAAACGTGGACGAAGTTTTATCAAATGTATTTAACCCCAGTAATATCAAATGTTTTTCACTAAAGTTTTCTTTTATTAAGTTACTAAATTGTGAAATTTCGTTATAATTATAACCAGTAAAAACCCCCTCTGGCCAAATAAAAAGAGTTTTTCTGTTTGGATCTGGATCACTATATCTAATTAATTTTTTTATCTTAATTTCTACTTCTTCAATTGATAAATAATATTTTAATTCAAAATCTGGTGAGATAACTTTTGTGTATATGCTATCATTTTTATTTATATAATCTATTACAGCGTTATTCTTATTAATTGTAAATGTTCCATAAATATATGTGAGGAAAACAAATAAAAAAACAGAACTTAATATGAGTACCTTTTTACTTGAGCTATATCTAAAAAATAAGACTGCAGGAATAGTAAATAAAGTTATAGTAATAAGATTAAAAGCGTAGAGACCTAAAAAATTTAGTACTTGCAGAATTTCTGTGAACCATGACCAACTATATCCCCAAAGATTCCATGGGAAGCCAGTTAAAATTTTTCCTCTGACATAATCTGATATAGCGAGCGAACCTGAAAAAAGTAAGATGGATGAAATATTATAATTTAAAAATTGACCAACTATTAGAGTAGTAAGACCTGTAAAAAAGCTTAAAAAAAGTGGTATGAGAATTAGAGCAAATGGAATTAAAAATTTAAAGCTTTCATCGAATGTTAAGGAATATGTAATCCAGTGAATTCCACCTAGATAAAAACCAAACCCAAAAACACAACCAAAAGTAAATAAGTTTCTGCGGTATGGTTTTTTTCTATAAATACTTTTTGATCTATTTTTTATGTAAACTAGTAATAAAAAGACAATTGGTAATAAAATAAAATTAACAAAAGATAAATTAAATGGCTGAAAACTTAAAACTGAAACTAATCCAAAACAAAAAGGCAATAGATATAGCATATAAGTTCGACTGTTTAATATTTTTTCAATCATCTAACTAATATATTTAAAATACTTTTTTTCTATTTTACTCATAGAATAAAAATCTTTATTTAATTTATGTCTATAGCCAAATAAATGAACAAGCCCGTGAATCCATAATTTGTTTAGTTCGGTTTTGAAATTTTTTTTATCACGCTTATCTTTAATTTTATTTAAATTTATAATTATATCCCCTAAGTAAATTTCTTTATTCTTTTTTAAAATATCATTTAATTTTTTTTTTTTATAAAAAGGAAAAGATAAAACATCAGCAGATTTATTCTTGTTTCTAAATTTGTTATTTAGTCTTTTGATATTTTGTGTATCTGACAATAGCAAACTACATATTAAACATTTATTTTTGTATAGTTTATTTTTTTTGTTTAGTAACTTTATTTTTTTCTTGATATAACTATTTGGACTTTTAATATATTTTTTCCAACTTTTGTTATCTAAAATTACATTAATTTTTATCATCAGTGCTTTTTTTTTGATAAGCCCGAATAATCTTTGAAACTAATGGATGTCTTACTACATCAGTATGATCAAATTCTATAATCTTAATTTCTTCTAATTCCTTTAAAATATTTTTTGATTTTACTAATCCAGAATGAGATTTGTTTATTAAATCAATTTGGGATGGATCTCCATTAACAACCAATTTTGAATTTTCACCAATTCTAGTTAAAAACATTTTTATTTGAGTTTCAGTAGCATTTTGTGCTTCATCCAAAATAGCAAAACAATTTTTTAATGTTCTACCTCTCATAAATGCTAAGGGAGCAATTTCAATTTCACCAGTTTCAATCCTTTTATCTATTTTTTCCGCTCCAAATAGTTCATATAACGCATCGTACAAAGGTCTTAAGTATGGATCTACTTTCTCTTTCATATCTCCAGGTAAAAACCCCAGTTTTTCACCCGCTTCTACCGCTGGTCTAGATAAAATTACCCGCTCTATTTTTTTTTCCATTAATAAAGTTACTGCTACAGAAACTGCTAAAAAACTTTTTCCAGTTCCAGCTGGTCCTAGTGACAAAATAATATCATTTTCTTTAAGAGCCTTTATATAATCGGATTGTTTTTCAGATCTTGCAATTACTGATTTTCTCGGAGTTTTAATCAGTTGTTTGAAAGATTTAATGTTTGATTCTTCTAACTTCATATTTTTTTTAACTGACATTATAATATCGCCTTTTTCAATAAGATTAGTCAAAAGATATTTGCTTACTAAAAATTTAATAGCTTTAGAGAAATCTTTCAAATTTCCCATTTTTCCTTTGCAGGTTATGGAATTTCCTCTAAAAAATACATTTGTGTCTGTTAATTTACTCAACTCTTTTAAATTTTGATCAAATTGACCGACGATTGACATAAGCATCGTATTATTATTAATTTGAATATTAATTGTATCTGAGTCTATTTTTCTTATAGTTAAACTTTGGTCTAATTTACTTATTTCCGACATATCTGTTATGCTGCATATTCTTTTGGTTTGTCATTTAAAACGACCTCACCGAATAAAGTGTTGTGATTACAGCTATTAATTTGTACTGTCTTAATCATACCCGATAGATCTTCATTGCTGTTTACAATTACAGAATTAAAATGCTCATCTCTTCCAAAATATTTATTCTCGCTTCTTGCTTTATTTTCAAACAATACTTTCACATAGGAATTTATAAGACCATTTCTGTAATTACTTTTAATTTTATCAGCAACTTTTTGAAAAATAGATAATCTTTCCTTAGCAATTTCTAGCTGAATTTTTCCTAAGTTAGCTGCAGGTGTTCCAGGTCTGGCACTAAAAATAAACGAATACGAGTTTATGTATTCAACTTGCTTCATTAATTTCAATGATTTATCGAAATCATTTTCTGTTTCACCAGGATAAGCTATTATAAAGTCACTTGAAAATTTTATAGAAGGATTTTTTGCTTTAAGTTTATTAATCACTTCTAGATATTCTTCAACAGTATGATTTCTATTCATACTTTTCAAAATTTTTGTTGATCCACTTTGAACTGGGAGGTGAAGAAGTGGCATCAATTTTTTACATTTGCCATGAACTTCAATTAGGTCTTCTGTAAAATCTTTTGGATGTGAAGTGGTATACCTAATTCTTTGTAAATCTTTTATTTCACTCAAAGAATATAAAAGATCGGAAAGCTTTTTGTTTTTAAAATTATAAGCATTTACGTTTTGTCCTAATAAAATAATTTCTTTACATCCATTTTCTACAAGTTGTTTTGCTTCAGATATAATTTGTAATGGTGACCTCGAGTATTCAGGTCCCCTAGTATAAGGGACAACACAAAATTTACAAAATTTATCACAACCTTCCTGAATTGTTAGAAAAGATGAAATGTCATCATTCGTATTATGTACTAAATCTAACTGATCAAACTTTGCAATAGTTTCAAACTCTGTTTCATTAATTCTTTCATCTTTAATTTCTAAATTTGAAATTACTTTATTGATTTCATGATAGGATTGAGGCCCAATAACCCCATCTATATATTTTTCTTTTTGTAAAAGAACTTCTCCCTCTGCTTGAGCTACACAGCCAGTAATTAATACAATTGGTTTTTTCTTATCTCTAAATTCTTTCTTTACTCTTCCAACTTCATGATAAACTTTGTCTGTAGCTTTTTCCCTTATGTGACAAGTATTTAAAATATAACAGTCAGCTTCTTTGATATCATTAGTTGGGACATAATTATTCTTTTTAATTAAATCCAAAATACGATCGCTATCGTACGCATTCATTTGACAGCCTAAAGTTTTGATGAAAATTTTTTTTAACAATTTATTTTTTAATTTTTGAACCGTATAATTCTAATTTATGATCAACAAGTTTGTAACCTAATTTTTTTGCTACTTCATGTTGTAATTTTTCAATTTCTTTATCTACAAATTCAACTATTTCTCCACTATTAATATCAATCAAGTGATCATGGTGCTCGTCAAAAGTTTGTTCGTATCTCGCCTTACCACCTTTAAAATCGTGTTTTTCAACAATACCTGACTCTTCAAATAATTTTACAGTTCTATAAACTGTTGCAATGCTGATCTTATTATCTATTTCACTTACTCTCTTATGTAGCTCATCGACATCTGGATGATCTTTAGAGCCATATTTTTCTTTAGAGTTTGAAATAACTTGAGCTATAACCTTTCTTTGATCAGTTAACCTGACCCCCTTTGATTTGCATTTTTCTTCTATTGAATTCATAAATTGTGTCAATTTAACTTAAATATAGTGGGTTTATCAATTTTTTTTCTATTAAATTTTGATTAATTAAAACTTCAATATTTTCAAGGTTAAATTGAGGTAAATCTGAATCTTTATATCCAAATAATTTAATATTATTTGATATTTTTATTCCTTTAGCAACAGAGAGCGCTACCCGTAATGTTGAAAAACTACCAGGACCTTTATTTACAAGAATAGAAAAATTTTTATCAATTTTTGCTTTGTGCTTAGTTGTTAAATCTAATATGGTCGTGACTAGGATATCATTTTTATTTATATTATTTTGAAAAGCATGAACAAAAAACTTATTATTCATTTTTAAACCAACTTTATCGTCCTTGCCTGTGCAATTTATTATCAAAAAATCTCTTATCATTTTTATATTTATAATTTTTTTATTTCCTCAAAACAATTACTATTCAACTCTACTTGCAAAAACAATTGATGATTATGGCTTAATATCAGTGATGTATCACCGATTTAATGAGAGCAAGTACCCATCTACAAATATAAAATTGGAAATTTTTAAAGAACAATTAAAAATAATTGAAAATGAAGGGATAAAATTTATCAACCCGTATAATTTCGAAGAAAGTTTATCTAAAGAAAAAAATGAAAGAAAATTATTATTAACTATTGACGATGGTTTATTGTCATTTTACGAAAATGCTTGGCCGATTTTAAAAAAAAAAAAGATACCATTTATTTTATTTGTTAATACTAGAGAAGTTGGATCTTTTAACTATATGAATTGGGATCAAATAGTTGAACTACATAACGCAGAAAATGTAGAGATTGGGAATCACAGCCATTCACATGAGTACTTAGTAGATGAAAGTCCAGAAACAATTAAAAATGATATCTTAAAATCAATCAAAATTTTCAATGATAAGTTGGGAATGCAATCTAAGTTTTTTTCGTATCCATTTGGTGAGTATAGTGAAGAATTTAAAAAAATAATTAAAGAACTTGGATTTAGTTATGCCTTTGGTCAACATTCTGGCGTTATTGATGAAACAAAAGACTTATGGGAACTTCCAAGATTTCCAATCAATGAAAAATACGGTGAATTAAGTAGATTCAAAACCTTAATGAAAACTTTACCTTTTAAATATCAAAAAATTGTTCCTGAGGACAAATATTTATTACAATCTAAGAATCCTCCTGATGTAAAAATTTTTTTCAATAATAATTTAGATAATCTAGAAAATATTAACTGCTTTTCAAACGAAGGTAATAAATGGAGAAATTCTAACATTTCTTTTGCAGATGAGAATGTTCTAGAAATTAAAATTACTGAAAAATTTATTGGTGAGCGTGGTAGAATTAATTGTTCTTTGAAGGTTTTTGATGGATTTTGGAGATGGCTAGGAATTCAATTTGTTGTTGCAGAAAAATAATATTTATAAATTTAATTCTTTTTTTTCAATTGAATTTTCTAATCTGACTAGTTCAAAATCAGTTAATTTATTCTGAATAATAATCTGTTCTAAAATTTTTGTGTATTTGTCCCCTGTTTGCGCATAGCTGTCTAGTGTTTTTGTAAGTGCTAAACCTGTGATTTTCTTTTTTCTTTCTCTCATATCTCGTCTTTTAGCTCTAAATTCTTTGTAACTCTTATGCGTATTTAAATTATTTTTATAAGATTTAACTGATGCTCTCAAAATTGGGAATCTTAGAATTTTATGATTTTTGGATTTGTCTTTTAACAAAGGTTCAATCCCTTTTCCTGTCCAAGTCCACTGCCCAAATATTGCATTTCCCTCAAGGGCAAATCGAGAAGTTCCCCATCCACTTTCTTTTGCTGCTTGAGCTAATGCTATAGAAACAGGAATTACATCCATTCTATTTTTTAATTCTTCAACGCTTCCTTTTTTAACCTTGTATTCTAAAAACTTTTGCCTCAACCACTGTTTTTCTTCATCTGTTGTAATTTTTCTGGATGTAATTTTATTCAGTTTATATCTGTCATCTAGTATTTTTTCGTTCTCTGCCACAATCAATGGAAGAACAATTTTAATAAAAGTTTCTTTTTTCAGTTGGACGCTCTGAATTTCATCTAAATCTTTCGGAAATTGTGTAAAATATATTGGTTTAACTCTTTTTTTTATTCTCACATTTTTAAGATCATAATTTACATCTTCAAACAAATTTAAAACAGTTTGGGTTTTTAAATTCAAGTCAGGTAAGATTACTTCAGAAACTTTTTCTTTACTTTTTTTATCTTTAGGTTTTATTTTTTTTACTTCTTTTTTAGGTTTTAATTTTTTAACTTCTTTCTCAAGTTTTGGTTTTTTAATTACCTTTTCTGTTGTCGGAAGTTCTTTTTTTACTATTTGCTCTTTTTCAATATCTTTAAAATCTTTAAATGTAGAGATACCAGAAACTATAATAGTTATTACTCCTGCGACTACAAACAACGCTGCTATAACTTGGCCAACTTTTTTTCCTTTGCTTAGTTGCTGACTGTAGATTCCGTGAAATAAGTCAGTGAATATCTCAACAAAAAAATTATAATAAGTTCGACCTAATTTAGGTATAATATTTAAGAAGCCGAGACCCGCTTTTCCGACCAATCTCCATAAGTTATAAAAAAAGCTAGATACTGATCTAGAGCTGTCTTCTTTAAAATAAGTTATTCTTCTTGAAAATTTGCTAGCTGTTTTAGAGGACTCCTCTTTAAAATTATCGATTTGTTTTGAAACTTTTGATAAAGGTTTTGAAAAGTTTTCTTTAAAAAAACTAGTTTTAAAATCTTTTGGGATTATTATTTTATTTTTTCTTAAAATTAATTCTAACTGACCTGTAGTTAAATTTTTTCTTCTTTTAGTGTATTCTTGAATTTCTCTAACACCATAAATTTGTGCTAACTCTAATAATTTATCTCTATAAGTTAAATTTTTTTTCATTTTAAACAGCCTCTACAGATTTAACCTCTTTAACATAATGTTTTAAAAGATTTTGAACACCTTGTTTTAGAGTCATTAGAGAACTTGGGCACCCTGAGCAACTTCCTTGTAATTCAACCTTTACAACGCCGTCCTCAAAAGACTTGAACTTAATATCTCCACCGTCTTTAGCAACCGCAGGTCTAATTTTTGTATCCAATACTTCAATTATTTTTTTAACAACCTCGTTATTTTTATCTTTATTGTCAAGATTATTAAATTTTTCTTTTGTTAATATAGGTTTTTTACTACTTTCAAAATAATGATTTAAATGTGAGATTACCATTGGTTTTAATTCATCCCAGGATATGTCTTTCGTTTTTTTTACAGATAAAAAATTCTCTGAAAGTAATACTAGTTCTACTCCCTTAAAGCTTAGCAATTCTTTTATAAATGGATTTGATATTTTACTAATTTCTTTTTTTTGAAATTCTTCAGTTCCTATAGAGGAGATAACATTTTCTGATAAAAATTTTAATGAATCTGGATTTGGTGTAGGTTCAGTATGGATCATAGCTTTTTATATTATATCAAGCCAATTTTTTCACGTATATTTTTAAGGTTTTCCTCAGCTATTATTCTAGCCTTTTCTGAGCCTTTTTGAAGAATATTTTCTAAATGCGTCTTATCGCCCATCAATTTTTTTATCTCTTTTCCAACTGGACATATTTCACTTATCAAAAGATCTGTAAGATTTTTTTTTACATAAGAATAATCTTTACCCGACATTTCTTTTAAGACTTTATCTAAATTTATTTTTGATACTTCAGAATAAATACTTAATAAGTTGAATGCTTCAGGTTTATTTTCTAAAGATTTGATATTGTCTGGAATAACACTGGAATCTGACTTTGCTTTTTTTATCTTTTTTTCAATGTCGTCTGCGCTGTCTTTTAAATTAATTCTAGAATAATCTGACTCCTCAGTTTTACTCATCTTTTTTGTACCATCTCTTAAACTCATTACTCTAGAAACATTTTTTGGAATTAAAGGTTCTGGTAATGGAAAAAATCCTGCACAATTAAAATCTTTATTAAATTTTTGCGCAATATCACGTGATAACTCTAAATGTTGTTTTTGATCTGCGCCAACAGGCACATGAGTTGCTTTATACAATAAAATATCAGCTGCCATTAAATTGGGATAAATATATAGACCCACACTTGCTTTTTCCTTATCAGAACCAGCTTTGTCTTTAAATTGTGTCATTCTATTTAACCAACCTAATCTAGATACGCAACTAAAAATCCACGCTAGTTCTGCATGGCCTGAAACTGACGATTGATTGAAAATGATACTTTTCACAGGATCTAATCCAGATGCAATGAAACCTGCAGTAGTCTCCAAAATATTGCTCCTTAGTGTTTCAGGTTTTTGAAAAACAGTTATCGCGTGAAGATCTACAACACAATAAATACATTTGGACTCCTTCTGTAATAAAACGAAATTTTTTAGAGCTCCAAGGTAATTGCCCAGATGTAGATTTCCAGTTGGCTGAACACCTGAAAATACTAATTTTTTATTATTCATTTTAATATTCTTTAAAATTACTCTTTTTTAAAACCCCAGTAAGATAACACGATATCAAATAAATACTTGCAACAAAACCAACAATTACAATTAAATAAACAGATTTGAATTTATAAGTATAATCTAAATAATCTGAATAATGATCTAAAGCTAAAACTAGTAGAAAAGACATTAAAATTGTTGAAAAAATTATTTTTAGAATACTTTTTTGCAGATAGGCTTTAAGTAATAAATAATTTTTAATGTTAAGCAAGAAAATATATATCATCACGCCAACCCATGTTGATAATGAAGTCGCTATCGGAATGATAATGAATCCAATTTTACTAAAAAAAGTTATGCTAATAACTATATTTAACAAAACGATAAAACTTGAAATATAAAAAGGTATTTTTGTATTGTTTCGTGCAAAAAAGAAATTCGAAAAAATTTTTACTAAAGCAAAAGCTGGTATTCCATAACCAAAATACATTAACGCTGAAGCAGTCATCTTAATATCTTCTGCATTAAAAGATCCATATCCGAATAGTGCATTCACAATTTCATGAGAAGCTAAAATCAAGCCTAGGCTAGCTGGTATAGAAAATAAAAGAGATAGTTCAACTGACTTACTTTGTATGTTAGAAATTTTTAAAATATTCTTTTGCTTAAAAGCTTTAGATAAAACTGGTAATGAAACAGTTCCCACCGCGACACCAGCTATAGCTAGATTAATTTGATATATACGATCGGCATAGTATAAATACGATACTGCACTAGCTTCAAAAGATGCAATAATTGTGCCTACTAAAATATTTATTTGGGTGACTCCGGAGGATAAAATACTTGGGAGAAGTTTTTTAAAAAATAATTTTACTTTTCTGCTTAATTTAATTTTAAAGGAAAAAGTTGGTTTATAATATTTTGTGGTAAAAAATATTAAATAAATCAATTGAATAATCCCTGCTAAAGTCACTCCATAAGATAGTTGTTTTTCATAGTTCAAATTATAAGCATATGAGGTTACTAAACTTAATATCAATATAATATTAAGTATGATTGGAGCTGAGGCCGCTGCTCCAAATTTATTGTTTGAGTTTAATACGCCTGAAAAAAAAGAGGAAAGACTTACAAATAATAAAAACGGAAACGTTATTCTAGTAAGTTCAACTGCAAGATTGAATTTTTGATTATCTTCCAAAAAACCAGGGGCAATTAAATATATTAAGTAGGGTGTAAATATTTCAGCTATTAAAACTAAAAATAGTAAAATTAAAATTAAAAGACTTAGAACATCATCAGCAAAATTTTTACCTTTTGTCTTTCCGTCCATTTTTGCAGAAGTATAACTTGGAATAAACGCAGCATTAAACGTACCTTCAGCAAATAACCTTCTAAATGTATTTGGAAGTCTAAAAGCCACAAAAAAAGCATCTGCGGAAATTGACGCTCCTAAAAATATTGCAATTAGTATATCTCTGAGATAGCCTAAAACTCTACTTAATAAAGTAAAAAAACTAAAAATATATGTTGAAGATAACAGATTCATATTATTTCTAAATTAAGCCACAAATAAAGTTATATTACATACTCATAATATAAATGACAAAAAAATCTAAAATAGATCATTATTCAGATAAAGAAGCATTGGATTTTCATATAAAAGGAAAGTCAGGCAAAATTGAGATTTCTTCGTCTAAGCCTTTAACAACAAAAAGAGATTTATCTTTAGCCTATTCGCCAGGTGTTGCAGCACCAGTTAGAGAAATAGCAAAAAATCCTGAGCTTGCTTACGACTATACTAGTAAAGGAAATTTAGTTGCAGTTATAAGCAATGGATCTGCAATTCTGGGTTTAGGGAATCTTGGATCTCTTGCCTCAAAACCTGTGATGGAAGGAAAGTCAGTTTTATTTAAAAGATTTGCTGATATTGACTCTATTGATATTGAAATTAATAATAACAATGTAAATTCAATTGTTGAAACTATAAAAAATATAAGTGGAACCTTTGGTGGAATAAATCTTGAGGATATTGCTGCTCCAGATTGTTTTGTTATAGAACAAAAGCTTAAAGAAACTTTAGATATACCAATTTTTCATGATGACCAGCATGGTACGGCGATTATCACTTTAGCAGCTTTGATAAATGCATTAGAGATATCAAATAAAAAAATTGAAAATATAAAAATAGTAGTCAATGGAGCTGGTGCTTCAGCTCAAGCTTGTACAAACTTGTTTAAAAGTTCTGGTGCTAAAAGTGAAAATATCATTATGTGTGATAGCAAAGGAATAATTTATCAAGGAAGAAAAAATATAGATCAGTTTAAATCAGCCTTTGCAGCTAATACTAAATTAAGAACATTAGAAGAAGCAATGAAAGGTGCAGATGTCTTTTTAGGTTTATCAGCTAAAGATGTTGTTTCAAAAGCAATGATTAAATCAATGGCAAAAAATCCGATCATTTTTGCTTGTGCAAACCCTGACCCAGAAATTAAACCTGAAATTATTAACGAAGTAAGATCTGATGCAATTATAGCGACTGGGAGATCTGATTACCCAAATCAAGTAAATAATTTAATTGGTTTCCCTTATATATTTAGGGGAGCATTAGATGTGAGAGCAAAGACAATAAACGAGGAAATGAAAGTTGCTGCAGCAAAAGCAATTGCCTCTTTAGCTAGAGAAGATGTGCCAGACGAAGTTGTTTCAGCTTATGGTGGTGATAGACCAAAATATGGAAAAGATTATATCATACCCTCAACATTTGATCCCAGACTAATTAGTGTAATACCATCTGCTGTAGCTGAGGCAGCTATAAAAAGTGGTGTAGCAAGAAAAAAAATAATAGATCTCGATAGCTATAAGGATGAACTAACCAATCGTTTGGATCCGTCTATGTCCTTAATGCAAGGTATTAACGCAAAGGTAAGAAAAAATCCGAAAAGAGTAATATTTGCTGAGGGTGAAGATGAAAATATGCTTAAAGCAGCAATTGAATTCGGAAAAAACAAACTTGGCACACCTATTCTTATAGGTGCTGAAAAAAGAATTAGGGAACAATTAAAAAAAATTGGTTTAGATGAAAATCATCAAATTGAAATAGTTAATTCCACCGATAAGGAGAAAAGAGATAAATACGTCAAACATCTCTATAAAAAATTGCAGAGAGAAGGGCAATTAGAAAGAGACGTTGATCGACTGGTAAGAAATGATCGTATTGCTTGGGGATCATCAATGATAGCATGTAAAGATGCAGATGCAATGGTTACTGGCAATATTAGACATTATGCAGCTTCAATTGAGAAATTAAAAAAAGTTGTCGAACCTAGACCTGGAGAGGAAATTTTTGGAATGACTATGATAAATTCTAAAGGGAAAACAATTTTAGTAGCAGATACTAATGTTCAAGACTTTCCTTCAGCACAAAGACTTGTTAATGTTTCAAAATCGTGCGTGCGTGTTGCTAGATTATTTGGATTTGATCCTAAAGTTGCATTTCTTTCACACTCAACATTCGGTAATCCCATATCTAAAAATACAAAACATGTTAGAGATGCTATTGAGATTTTAAAAAAGGAAAATGTAGATTTTGATTTTGATGGAGAAATGCAACCGGATGTAGCTTTGAACCCAATTTATAAAGAAACATATCCTTTCTCCAAAATCGTAGGTAACGCAAACATATTAATTATGCCCGCTCTGCACAGCGCTGCTATATCTACTAAACTAATGAAAGTTTATGGGGGAGCAAAACTAATTGGTCCTTTATTAATTGGATTAGGTTTACCAATTGAGGTAGCGCCATTAAGATCAAGTACATCTGACATACTTAACTTAGCTTCTGTAGCTGCTTACTCTTCAGATGTTATTGATTATTCAAATTAAAGTTTATTTCTACTTAACTCTGACGCTAAATAAATTGAAGGAAAAATTTCTTTTACATCGTAAATTTTATTAGCCTCATTAATAACTTCTTTTTTCTCATTCTCATCCATCGCTATACCAAAAATATAAATATTCTTATTTATGGTTTCTAAAGTATAGTTTCTAGACTTTGTTTTTTTATTAAATATTAAGGCTGATCTTAGTTGGCTAGTAATAAGAATATCTTTTGCTGTACCTTTAAAGTTAGTTTGTCCTTTAATGGTAATTGCATTTTTTACTGATCTAACACCTTTAGTTTCCCATGCAATTTTTGTAATCTTTATTTTGTCCTCGGGAGCCGTTACCTTGCCCGACAAAAATATACGTCCATCAATAACCTCTGATTGAATTGTTAAAAAATATTTTTTATCAGTCAATGCTAGTCTTGCTGTAAGATTTTTTTGCATAATCGTGTCATCAATTTGCATTCCAATTGTTCTGGGATCAAATGTTATATCAACACCGGTTCCAAATCTAGTTACTGAAGTGCAAGAAACTAAAAATAATATTAATATTAAGTTAAATATTTTTTTCATCTTTTCTTTTTATATCTAAACATATTTGATAGATCTTCTTTTTATTTACTTGTTCTGACTCAAATAATAATTCGACCACATCTTTTAAAGTATACTTTTTCAAATATAACCTTGCTTTTTTTATAATTTTATCTTCATCAAGAATTTTATCTTTAATATTTTTTTCTGATATTACAACTGTTAACTCACCTTTAATCGAAGTTTTAAACAATTTTATCTGATCGATATTTTCTCTGTAAAATGTTTCATGAAGCTTAGTTATTTCTTTAGCAATCAATATTTTTCGGCTTGAGAAAAAAGTTTTGAATCTTTTTAAGTAAAAGTTAATTTTTTTTGCTGGAATAAAAAAAACTAGCGAACAAGTTAGCTCAGAAAGCGATAATAAAACTTTTTTTACTTCATTCTCTGTTTTAGGTAAAAAACCATAAAAAAAGAATTGATCTTTGAATCCTGAAACACTCATTGCAGAAACGATTGAAGAAACACCTGGGATAGGTATAATGTTTACGCCTTCATCAACGCATGTTTGAATTAATAGACGGCCAGGGTCCGATAATGCAGGTGTGCCCGCATCTGATATTAATGACAAAATTTTGCCGTCATTTAAATATTTTATAATTTTATTTAACTCCTTTTTTTCGTTAAACTTATGATAAGAAAATATTTTTTTTTTAATTTTAAAATGGTTCAATAACTTGAGAGAATGCCTAGTATCCTCACATAAGATAATGTCTGAATTTTTTAATGTTTCAATAGCCCTTAAAGTTATATCTTCTAGATTTCCAATAGGTGTTGAAACGATATATAAACTCTTTGTAGATAATTTCATTTTATGAAAAAAAAATTTTTAATAATAATATCCTATTTATTTATCTTTTTTAATTTTAATTTACTTAATGCTGAAAATGGTAGTTCGCTTAAAATTGGGTTACTTGCACCTTTAAGTGGGGAATATAAAGAAATTGGGATATCTCTTTTATACTCTTTACAATTAGCTCTTAATGAAATTAACGATAAAAATGTTTTCATAATACCTCAAGACTCTGGAACGGGTGATAAAGAAAAGTTAAATGAAGCAATTAAAGAGATCAAATCAAAAGGTATTAATGTTGTAATTGGACCTATTAACAATGATGACTTTAATGCAGTGAAGAAATTTAATGACATAACTTTTATTTCACCTTCAAACATTAACCCTGAGTTCCAACAAAATATTATAAGTATTGGAATTAGTTTGGAGTCTCAAATGAAAGCTATTGTAAAATTTATAAAAAAACAAAAAAAAAATAAAACTATAATTCTCATACCACAAAATAATTACACTGATTTAATTGAAAATAAATTAAATAAATTAGATTTAAAAGGATACAAGGTATTTAAATATAATCCAGATCCTAAAATTTTAACTGGAGAAATTGAAACTTTAACAAACTATTCTCAAAGAAAAAAAAATTTAGAGTTAAGAAAAAAAATGTTTGAAGATAAAGATGATGAACAATCAAAGCGTCAGCTAGAAAGATTGGAACAGAGGTATACTTTGGGTGATGTAAATTTTGACTCGGTAATTATAATTGACTTTGGAAGTAGTTTGAAAAGTGTTTTAACTTCTTTAGTGTTTACTGATGTTGATCAAGACAAAGTCTTATTTACAACGGTTAATCAATGGTTTGATGAAAGTATCTTTTATGAAAATACAGTAAAAAGTTTATATTATCCATCTGTAAATTATAAAGAATTCAAAAAATACAAGGATAATTATTTTAAAACTTTTAATAACTTTCCTAGTGAGATGACAATTTTAGCTTATGATGCACTGGGCTTAATTTATTATGTCTGGAAAAAAAATGGGAATATTAATTCAATAAACGACTTTTCATTTAAAGGGAAAATCAAAGGAAAAATTGGAACTTTTAGTTTTAATAGTAAACGAATTATACAAGACCTAAGTATATATAAAGTTGAAAATAACAAATTTATAAAATTTTAACTATCTTTTTTAATTTTTTAAATGCGATATATCTATGATCAATTCTAATTTTTTTAGACTTAGACATTTGACCGAAAGTAATAGATGCTGAATTAGGAATAAAAATAGGATCATAACCAAAGCCATTTTTTCCGAGTATTGATTTTGATATCTCTCCTTTTATTTTTCCGGTAACAGTAATAATTTTTTTATTTGGATATTTAAAAGATAAACTGCAAACAAAAATAGCAGATCTGTTTTTCTTTTTTTTCATTTTTTTTAATATAAATTTCATAGCTTTAAAAAAACTCCCATGTTTTTTTGCCCATCTAGCAGAATAAATTCCTGGTTTACCCTTTAAAATATTAATACATAGTCCTGAGTCATCTGAAATAACCGGTAGTCTCGTAAATTTAGAAAAATAATTTGCTTTTAGTTTTGCATTCGCAGTAAAGCTTTTTCCTGTTTCTTTTGGGCTTTTAATATTGAGTTTAATTGGTGAAACTTTCTTTATCTTTTTAGAGATCAAATAGCTAATTTCTTTGAATTTACCTTTATTGTGAGTGCCAACTAAAATTTTTTTCATAAATATCTAGTAATTTAGATTTAAATAACTATATAGCAACTATTATGGATAAAAATGATCAAAAAAATAATGATTCTTCAGAGAAGAATGATGAAACACCTCAGATGTTAAAAGAGGAAAAATCATTAGAAGAAAAACTAAAAGAAACTGATGAAAAACTCTTGAGATCTCTAGCAGAAATAGAAAATCAAAGACGTAGATTTGAAAAAGAAATTAAAGATGCTTTTGAATTTGGATCTTTTAATTTTGCAAAAGAAAGTTTAGTAATTTTAGATAATTTACAAAGAGCTAAAACAGCTATTAAAAACGATGAAATACTTAAAGAAAATAAAGATTTAGATAAATTCCTGGAAAATATAACTATTATTGAAAAGGATTTAATCAATATATTCGAAAAAAATAGGATAAAAAAAATTAAAACTAAAAATCTAAAATTTGACCCCAATTTACACCAGGCGATGTCAGAAGTTGAGGATGAAAATAAAGACACCGGAAGTATTCTTGAAGAAATTCAACCAGGTTATATGTTAGGGGAAAGGCTATTAAGGCCGTCTCTTGTGAGCGTTGCTAAGAAAAAAACCCACAAAACTGAGGAAAATAATCAAAAAAAAGAAGGTAAATAGCCTTGTAGAAGGAAAAAAAACACCCATATAAAAGTCGTACAATAAAAGGAAATTAAAAAATGAGCAAAGTAATTGGAATAGACTTAGGAACAACTAATTCATGTGTTTCTATCATGGATGGTTCACAAGCAAAAGTTTTAGAAAACACTGAAGGAGCAAGAACTACACCTTCAGTTGTAGCTTTTTTAGAAAATGACGAGAAACTTGTTGGTCAGCCAGCAAAAAGACAAGCTGTCACGAATGCAAAAGATACAATTTTCGCAGCCAAAAGATTAATTGGTAGGTCTTTTGAAGATGAAACAGTTAAAAAAGATATTGGAAGAGTTCCATTTCAAATAGTTAAATCAGATAACGGTGAAGCTTGGGTTGAAGGAAAAGGAAAAAAATATTCTCCTTCTCAAATATCTGCTTTTGTTTTACAAAAAATGAAAGAAACTGCGGAAAAATATTTGGGTCAAGCAGTCACAAAAGCTGTGATTACAGTTCCGGCTTATTTTAATGACGCCCAAAGACAAGCAACAAAAGACGCTGGAAAAATTGCAGGATTAGAAGTTTTAAGAATCATCAATGAACCTACAGCTGCAGCGTTAGCTTATGGATTAGACAAAAAAAATGGACAAAAAATAGCGGTTTATGATTTAGGTGGTGGAACATTTGATGTGTCGATATTAGAAATAGGTGATGGCGTTTTCGAAGTTAAATCAACTAATGGAGACACCTTTTTAGGAGGTGAAGATTTTGATGACTCAATAGTAAATTATTTAATAGACGAATTTAAAAAAGACAATGGAATTGATCTTAGAAATGATAAACTTGCCTTACAAAGATTGAAAGAAGCAGCAGAAAAAGCTAAAATAGAATTATCTTCAGCAGCGCAAACAGAAATTAATTTACCTTTTATCACAGCAGATAAAACTGGACCTAAACATGTTAATTTAAAATTAACTAGAGCAAAGTTAGAAGCCTTGGTCTCAGATTTGGTTGAGAGAACATTAGAACCGTGCAAAGTAGCATTAAAAGACTCTGGCTTTTCAGCTGCTGAAATCAACGAAGTAGTGCTAGTCGGTGGAATGACTAGAATGCCAAAAATTGTGGAGACTGTAAAAAACTTTTTTGGTAAAGAACCAAACAAAAGTGTAAATCCAGATGAAGTTGTTGCAATGGGTGCTGCTATACAAGCAGGTGTGTTACAAGGTGATGTAAAAGATGTTTTGTTATTAGATGTAACTCCTTTATCCTTAGGGATAGAAACGCTAGGGGGTGTATCAACTAAACTTATTGAAAAAAATACAACCATTCCAACTAAAAAAAGCCAAGTATTTTCAACTGCTGAAGACAATCAGCCAGCTGTTTCAATTAGAGTTTTACAAGGTGAAAGAGAAATGGCATCAGACAATAAGATTTTAGGAAATTTTGAATTAGTTGGAATTCCTCCAGCACCAAGAGGAACTCCTCAAATTGAAGTTACATTTGATATTGATGCAAATGGAATTGTAAACGTATCTGCTAAAGATAAAGGAACTGGAAAAGAACAAAAAATTCAAATTCAGGCCTCAGGAGGTTTATCAGAAGAAGAAATTCAAAAAATGGTCAAAGATGCAGAAGCAAACAAAGAAGCAGATAAAAAGAAAAGAGAAGCTGTAGACGCAAGAAACCAAGCTGACAGTTTAGTATTTTCTACAGAAAAAAGTTTGAAAGAGCATGGAGATAAAATTTCTGCAGACGAGAAAAAGGCTATTGAAAATGGAATTACAGAACTTAAAAAGTCTTTAGAAGGCACAGACTCTGAAGATATAAAGAAAAAAACACAAAGTTTAATTCAGGCTTCAATGAAATTAGGTGAGGCAGTTTATAAAAGTCAACAAAAACCAGATGCCAAAGATGAAAATCCTAAAGATTCAAAACAAGAAGCAAAAGATAACGTTGTAGATGCAGATTTTGAAGACGTAAAAGAAGATAAAGAAAAAAGCGCCTAAGATAATTGATAAGGAGACGTCCTGTGGCAAAAAGAGATTACTATGATGTCTTAGGTATAAATAAATCTGCATCAAAAGATGAAATAAAAAAAGCCTACCGTAAGCTAGCATTAAAATATCACCCAGATAAAACTAAAGGCGATAAATCCTCAGAGGAAAAATTTAAAGAAGCAAGTGAAGCATATCATGTGCTTTCTGATGAAAAAAGAAAAACAAATTATGATCAATTTGGACATGCTGCATTTGAAGGGTCAGCAGGTGGTGGACAAGGATTTGGAGGGTTTGATTTCAATGCATCTTCATTCTCAGATATATTCGAGGATTTTTTTGGAGATTTTGGTGGCGGTCAAGGAACTTCAAGAAGATCAAGTAATAGAGGAAATGATTTAAGATACGATGTAAATATTAACTTAGAAGAAGCTTATAAAGGAATAGAGAAAAATGTTAAATACTCTACTTTTAAAAAATGTTCTTCGTGTTTAGGTAGCGGAGCTGCAAAAGGATCGAAGCCCGTCAAGTGTGGTTATTGTGCGGGGAGAGGAAAGGTTAGAACCAATCAAGGTTTTTTTACAATACAACAGACATGCCCCCAATGTAGCGGGTACGGTGAGAAAATAGGAAACCCATGTAAAAATTGTAGTGGTAATGGAAAAGTGCAGGGTAACGAAAATGTAACAGTAAAAATTCCAAAAGGAGTTGACGATGGAACAAGAATTAGATTATCTGGTAAAGGTGAAGCTGGATCAAAAGGTGGGTCTAATGGTGACCTTTATCTTTTTATCTCAATTGAAAATCATAGTATATTTAAAAGATCTGAAGAAAATTTGTATTATGAACTCCCTGTTTCTTTTTCAGATGCAACTTTAGGAACGACTGTCGAAGTTCCATCTATTGATGGTGGAAAATCTAAAATCAAAATTCCAGCTGGTACACAACATGGAAAACAATTTAGATTAAAAGGGAAAGGGATGCCTCTGTTGAGAAGGAACTTATTTGGAGATCTTTACATAAGAATTATAACGCAAGTTCCGACATCTCTAACTAAAAGACAAAAAGAAATCTTAGAAGAATTTAATACAATAGAAACGAGTAAACCAGATCCAATAATAAAAAGCTTTTTTGAAAAGGCTAAAAAATTTTGGAAAAGGTCATAATTTAAATGCAAGCTGATCAAATAATGTCTGCGATATTTCTTTTAGCAGTACTAGCTTTAATCTTGCCAGGTTTTTTATCAACAAATAATAAATTAAAACAATTTATTAGCAATTTATCTATTTGGGCTGTAATTGTAATCTTTATTATTGTAACTATTTACTTAATAAAATAATGAAACAAATTAAAATAGCAATTACTGGGTGTATGGGAAGAATGGGTAAACAACTCATTAAATCCTCTAAATCTAATAAAAATTATAAATTAGTTTCTTTAACTGAAAATAAAAAAATTGATAAAAAAATTTTTGGAATAACACCAGAATTAAATACGGACGAAACTTTTAAAAAGGTCGACGTTATCATAGATTTTACAGTTCCTAGATGCACTTTGGACGTATTAAAAATTGCCTCTAAATTAAAAAAAAGAGTCGTCATTGGCACTACAGGCTTCAATAATAACCAAGAAAAAAAGATTAGAAGTTATTCTCTAAAGATTCCGATTCTAAAAGCAGGGAATATGAGTTTAGGAGTTAACTTGCTTATGTATTTAACTGAAATAGCTTCTAAATCTTTAGGAAATAGTTTTTTAAGCAAGGTTTACGAAGTTCACCATAAACACAAAATAGATTATCCCTCTGGAACAGCTCTAATGCTAGGAAATGGTATAGCTTTGGGAAAAAATAAAAATTTTAAAAATATGATTGGAAAAAAATTTCTTAATAAAAAAACTTTTCCCTATAGCAAAAGAATAAACTTTAATTCACTTAGAAAAGGAGAAGTTATCGGAGAACATAAAGTCATGTTCTCTAGCGGTAAGGAAATTGTGACCTTAAATCATGAGTCATTTGATAGAGCTCTATACTCAGATGGTGCTTTAGTTGCTGCTAAATGGTTAATGAAAAAAAAACCAGGTCTTTACTCAATGCAAGATTTACTAAATTTTAAGTGAATAACAAAAAAAAATCTAGGATCATTCTAAAGATCTTAAATAAAACTTATCCTAAAGTTCCTATACCTTTAAAATATAAAAATACATTTACTTTATTAATATCTGTTTTGCTTTCAGCTCAATGTACTGATGTAAATGTTAATAATGTTACAAAAAATATTTATCCTAGATACAATAAGCCTAAACACTTTGTAAACCTTGGAAGAAAAAAGATTGAGCGACTTATTAAAAGAATTGGAATTTTTAGAGTCAAAGCAAAAAGTATATTCTACCTCTCAAAAACTTTAGTTGAAAAATATAATGGAAAAGTACCAAGAACTTATGAAGAATTAGAACAATTGCCTGGAGTTGGTCATAAGACGGCTAGCGTTGTAATGTCTCAAGGATTTGGGTTTCCAGCTTTTCCAGTAGACACACATATTCATAGACTTGCTCAAAGATGGGGCTTAACAAACGGAAAAAATGTTGTGCAAACAGAAAAGGACTTAAAAGAAATCTTTCCAAAAAAATATTGGAATAAACTTCATTTACAAATAATTTGGTACGGAAGAGAATATTGTAAAGCTAGAGATTGTTTTGGAATAACTTGTAAAATTTGTAAAAGCTGTTATCCAAATAGAATAAAACCAATTAAAACTAAAAAAGCTTAAATGAAAATTATAGGAATAGGGAACGCAATCGTTGATGTTATTTGTAAAGTAAACGATGAATTTCTCATTAATAATAAATTAACAAAAAGTACTATGAAACTTGTTAATGAAAGTGAATTTACGAAATTACTATCAACTCTTAAAATTGAGAGTACAGTCTCTGGTGGTTCTGTTGCAAATTCAATAGTGGGTCTGTCACAATTAGGAAATGAAGTTGGTTTCATTGGTAAAATAAATGATGATGAACTTGGTGCTAAATATGAAGAAGGATTAAAAAAAGAAAATGTAAAATTCTTTTACACAAAGAAGAAAGAGATAATTCCCACAGGGACTTGCCTAATTTTAATAACTCCCGACTCTGAAAGAACAATGGTGACTTTTCTTGGAACTGCTGGAAAAATTAGTGACAAAGATTTAAACATTGATGCAATAAAAAAAAGTGAAATTTTATTTCTCGAGGGTTATCTTTGGGATGAGGGAGAGCCTAAGAAAGCGTTTGATAAAGCAATCAAAAATTCAAATAAAGTTGCAATGTCGTTGTCAGACTTATTTTGCGTTGAAAGACACAAACCTCATTTTCTAGAATTGGTCAAAAATAAAATCGATATTACATTTGCAAATGAACAAGAAATTATGTCTCTTTTTGAAGTAAAAAAATTTGATGACGTTATAAATTTTGCAAAAAAAATTGGTAAATTAATCATTATTACACGAGGAGAAAAAGGAGCAATAGCAATTAGTGGTGATAAAATTGCTGAATGTTCTGCTAAGAAAGATCTTAAGATTAGAGATTTAACAGGAGCAGGTGACTTATTTGCTGGTGGCTTTCTTCATGGAATTATAAATAACAAATCTTTAAAAGAAAGTCTAAACACTGGAACTAATTTGTCATCTAAAGTAATTCAAATTATAGGAGCGCGTCTAAATTAAATTATTTCTTCCTTCTTTTAAAACTTCCTTTTCCTTTTTTTGGTTTTATTATTCTTTTTCGATATTTTTTTGTAAAAAGGTCTAAGGCTATTTTGTTTCTTTTTTTCATAACATATATCCATTCTTGTCATTTAAGATAAAACTATCATCTAAGAATTTTGTTTTAATTTTTTTCCTTAATCTATATATATGAGTTTCAACTGTATGCGTATCGGCATCTGCTGAATATTTCCAAACCTTTTCCAAAATATCACTTTTACTAATTGATTTTTTATTAGCCAAAAATAGTTCTAGTAGTTGAATTTCTTTTTCTGTTAAAAGAATAAAAACATTGTTTTTCGATAGTTTTTTTTCATTTTTATCTAAAACATATTCTTTTATTTTAATTGAAGAATTTTTATTAAAATCTTTTTTTACAACTGTATCTTCAATAATTTTATTAATATCTTTTATTTTTGTCGGTAAAATAAGAATATCTGTAAAATTATCAATATTTTTTTTTATTGAACTAGAAACTAATATTTTAATCTTATTTTTTTGTTCTAATAATTTTTTCTTAATATTAATGTTTTTAAGACAATCTTCATGTACAAATAAAACATCAAAAACATTGGATATTTGTCTTTCTAAATCATCACTTGCAATAGTTAGTTTAAAATTTAAATGTTCTTTAAGTTCGTCTAATGAAGTGTTAAAGTTTTTTGGTCCAAGTGCTAAAACATTTATTCTATGCATATTTTTGTAAAAAATAAAAAACTAATTATGGGTAACTATAAAGTAAAATGTGCTGTTGGTAAAAGGGGAATTGCTATTAAAAAAAAGGAGGGTGACTTAATAACTCCTAAAGGAAAATTTAAAATTAAGTGCATTTTGTTCAGAAAAGATAGGGTAAAAACTTTAAAGACAAAGATTAAAAAGATAACTATTAAGAAAGATATGGGCTGGTGTAATGACTCAACTTCACAAAAATATAATAAACTTATAAAATTTCCTTTTCATTATAGCGCTGAAAAACTCTACAGAAATGATAGCAGTTACGATATTATATTAGTTTTAAACTTTAATTCTAAGCCAGTTATAAAAGGTAAAGGAAGTGCTATTTTTATTCATGTAGCAAAAAAAAACTACAAAAGTACAGCTGGTTGTGTTGCTTTATACAAAAAGGATTTAATAAATTTAGTCAAATCTATAAACAAAAAAACAATTGTCTATATTAATTAAGATCTCTCACCAAAAATTGAACTCCCAATTCGTAGATAGGTGGCTTTATAATTTATAGCTTTTAAATAATCTGATGACATACCCATACTTAATTCTTTTAATCCTAAAGATGAATTTAATTCTGATAAATTTTTAAAATATGTTTCGGTTTTATCATCATTTGGAGGTATGGCCATCAAACCTAAAATATTCATTTTTTTCTCTTTACTACAATAATCATAAAAAGCATCAACCTCATTATAAGGTATTCCTGATTTTTGATTTTCGTTACCTATATTAACTTGTATGAAATAATTAATTGATTTATTTATTTTATTTTGACTTTTAGATAATACATCGGCTAATTTTTGGCTATCAACAGAGTGAATATAATCAAATAGCTCAACTGCTTTGATTGCCTTATTGCTCTGTAATTTACCTATCATGTGAAGTTTAAGCCCATTAATTTCACTTTTTATTTTGCTCCATTTGGCTTGAGCTTCTTGCACTTTATTTTCTCCATAGTGCATATGACCATAATCTATTAACGGCATAATATGATCAAGAGTAAATGTTTTACTTACAGCTACTATAGTTTCAGCATTAGTATTTGATACTTCTTTAATATTAGATTTTATTTTATTAAATCTTTCAATTATGATGCTCATATGTTTATACTTAAAAATAAATATTTTTTTATAATAGAAAATATCAAAGATATAAATTTAAGAAATATAAAAAACTCAAATAAATTTAATATAATATATAGATCTAAGAAAAAGAGCGAAAGTATTGATAAACTTATGCTTTTTAGAAAAGCCTGTAGAACAAGAAATATAGACTTTTATGTGTCAAATGACATAAAACTAGCTTATGTTTTAAAAGCAGACGGTGTTTATATTTCAGCCTACAATAAAAGTTTAAAGATTGTCCACTTAAAAAATTCTAATTTAAAAATAATTGGCTCTGCACATAATATTAAAGAACTTAAAATAAAAAAGGCTCAAGGTTGTTCTAATATAATTTTTTCACGGTTATTTTTAACATCATATAAAGAAAAGAAAGGGTTTTTAGGTATAGTTAAATTTAATCTTTTAAAATTATTGATTAAAGAAAATTTAACGCCGTTAGGTGGAATACGATTATATAATTTAAATAAGCTTAATTTAATCAATTGCAACTCCATAGCATTATCTTCGGAAATTAAGAAAAAAACTAAAGATTTATCAAGTCGTTTTTTTTAGATTATTTTTAAATTTTCCAAAAAAAAAGGGGCGAAAATCGCCCCTTTTAATTTCGTTAACTAATCGAATTATTAGAATGCAAATGTCATTGCAATAATTGTCTCAGTTTGGTCATCTCCATTTACGTAGCTTACATTGTCGTAGCTAGCTCTAGCTAGAGATAATGTTGCACCACCTAATGAGTAAGCAGCTTGTACTGATTGTAACTCAACATCATAAGTCACAGTTGGACTATGTTGTGCGTTAGACTCAGATACTTCGTCTGTGTAAGATACTGATAAAGCATCATTTACTGCCATTGCTATAGAAACACCTCTATTTTCATAGTACTCAACAGTTGTTGTTGTTAAGTCTGTGCTTTCTGGAGCTTTGAATGATTTACCATAACCTATAGTAAAGTTACCCATAGCGTATTTAAGACCCCATGCACCACCTTCTTCAAGTTGGTTCTCATTTGTTAGACCGTCGTCGTAGTCATTAACTTGATAGTATGAAGCTGCTGCACTTAAACCTTCTACCGGCGAAGTCGTTAAAGAATAAGCCGTGATTGAGTTTATACCTGCTGCTGCATCATAGTTTCCTGACTGTGCATCTGTCTTAGTATTACCATACGCAAAAGTACCTTTTGTTGAAAAAGGTAATTCTGGAGTGTGATACTGAAGTGTAGCGTAGCTTAATTCGTCAGCTGGGTATGTAATCCCTGGCGATACACCTGTGTCTGACATTGAAGTGTAAGCCGACTGATCGAAAAAGTATTTTTTGTTATTAGAACATTCTGATACACAAATTTTAACTGTTCCCATGTCGTTCAAAGTTATACCAATTTGTGAGTCATCGTTTAATGCACTACCGTCTGTTTCATCTGGATCTAATTCCATTGAATACGTCCATGCATAACCGTTGTCCATTTCACCACTTGCTGTGAAATTTAATTCGTTCGTAATACCAATACCTGCCTCACCTTGTTTACCAGCTGCAATGTTGTAAGTAGCTTTAGCTGTACCGCTAACACTTAACTCACCAGCATTTACTGATAACATTAGAGACAAAGATGTTACTGCAACGAATAAAGTTTTCATTATAGTTTTCATTTTTATTGTCCTTTGTTTATGTTTTAATAATTAAAACTGATGAAAATTATCATTTTGAAGCTATTTTTTAAGGTAAAATCATCCTTTTTCGCAATATTTCATGATTATGTTGTATAATTACAACACTTTTTGTATAGTTTTTCTATTAAAGATAGAATTTAATAAAACTAACCGCTTTTTTATTTTTCTTTAAGCACTAAAAAGAACATATTCAGACTTATGACAAATAAATACAAACATTTTCTCATCTTCCTAGCGTTACTAATAGTTTTAAGTTCATGTAATGCCCTTAAACCAGAGAAGGTTGATACTAGAAAAGTACCTACCAATGCTCAAGAAAGAGCTAAGCAAAATATTAAAGAGGGAAGAGGAGCTTCTATTGATAGTCTTTTAAGAAGAGGCGGCAATACCAATTTTGAATTTAGCTCTTCTAATCCTATGTGGAGAGCTTCATTAGAAATTTTAGATTTTCTGCCTTTAAATACAGTTGACTATTCAGGTGGAGTTATTGTTTCTGACTGGTATACTGGAGATAACTCAAGAGAGTCTATTAAAATTTCAATAAGATTTCTTTCTAATGAAATCAGAAGTGATAGCTTAAAAATTATAGTACATAAAAAAAATTGTTCTGAGAATTTAAACTGTAAAACTGCCTTGCTTAACAACTCAAAAATTGGTCAAGAACTTAGAAGCACTATTTTACGTAAAGCGGTTGAATTAGAAAAAGATTCTAAGAAAAAAAAGAAAAGATAAATCTTAAATGGAAAGAGTAAATTTTCAAGTAATTGAAAAAAAATGGCAAAAAAAATTCTCTTCTTCAAAACTATACAATCGAAATGGTAAAAAATTTTATTGTTTAGAAATGTTCCCTTATCCATCTGGGAAGATACACATGGGACACGTAAGAAATTATACCATTGGGGATGTAATTGCTAGGTATAAGTTTATGAATGGCTTTAATGTGTTACATCCAATGGGATGGGACTCGTTTGGGTTGCCGGCAGAAAATGCTGCTAAACTTAACGAGCTTAATCCTAGAGATTGGACTAAACAAAATATTAAGGTAATGAAAAGTCAATTAAAAATGTTAGGTTTATCAATTGACTGGGATTTAGAAATTTCTACTTGCGATGAAGATTACTATAAACATCAACAAGAACTATTCATTGATTTTTATAATAATGGCTTCGTTTCACGAAAAGAAACTTATGTTAACTGGGATCCAGCGGAAAATACTGTTTTAGCGAATGAACAAGTTATAGATGGTAGAGGCTGGAGGTCTAACGCAGTTGTTGAAAGAAAAAAATTATCCCAATGGTTTTTTAATATTTCTAAATTTTCTAATGAACTTTTAAACGATTTAGAGAAACTTCCCGGTTGGCCTGAAAAGGTAAAACTTATGCAAAAAAACTGGATAGGAAAATCTATTGGATGTGAACTAAATTTTAAAATTGTAGGCAATAAAAAACATTTATCCATATTTACAACTAGACCAGATACAATTTTTGGAGCTAGTTTTATCGCTGTATCTGTAGATCATGAAATTTGTAAAGGTTTTAAACAAAAACCAGATTTTGAAAAATTTAAAGATCATTGTTCTAAAATTGGAACCACTGAAGAAGCCTTGGCTAACGCAGAGAAGTTAGGATACAACACAAATCTTTTTGCAGAACACCCTTTTATTAAAGATAAAAAAATTCCAATTTACGTTGCAAATTTCGTTTTGATGGATTACGGAAATGGCGCAATTTTCGGTTGCCCAGCACATGATCAGAGAGATTTTGATTTCGCTAAAAAATATAAGCTTCCAATAATTAGAGTTGTTTCGAATGAAAAAAAATTCGATAACAATAAAGAAATGCTTGAAGCTTTCGTAGGTGACGGAAAAATGGTAAATTCAGAATTCTTAAACGGGTTAACTGTAAATGATGCTAAAATAAAAATTATTGATACTATTGTTAAAAAAAAAATTGGGAAAAAACAAACTTTGTTTAGATTAAAAGATTGGGGTATTTCACGACAAAGATATTGGGGTTGTCCAATTCCAATGATATATCTTGAAGATGGATCAATTGTACCAGTAGATAAAAGTGAACTTCCAATAAAACTTCCTAATGATGCAGATCTTAAGTCATCTGGTAATCCGTTAGAAAATCATCCTAATTGGAAAAAAACTACTCATAAAAAAACTGGTAAATCAGCTATTAGAGAAACTGACACTTTAGATACTTTTGTTGACTCATCATGGTACTTTTTAAGATTTTGTTCGCCTCAAAACAAAAAAGCTCCTTTCAGTAATGAAAAGGTAAATTATTGGATGCCAGTAGATCAATATATCGGCGGTATTGAACATGCTATATTGCATTTGCTTTATTCTCGTTTTTTTATGAGAGCGATTAAAAAATCCAATAAAAAGATCAAGTACTCTGAACCTTTTAGCAATTTGTTCACACAAGGTATGGTCTGTCACGAAACTTATAAAGACACAAATGGTAATTGGCTTTATCCGGATGAGGTTCAAATAATTTCTGAAAAAAAGGTAATTAAAATAAAAGATAAATCAGAAGTAACTGTTGGACCTTCTGAGTCAATGTCAAAATCAAAAAAAAATACTGTAGATCCTGAAATAATGATTAAAGAATATGGTGCAGACGCGGTTAGATGGTTTATCTTATCTGACAGTCCTCCAGAGAAAGATGTACAATGGTCTGATACTGGAGTTTTTTCAGCAAATAAATTTTTACAAAAGATTTGGAATTTAAATCAAACGATTTTAAAAAGAGATAATAAGGTTAAAAGTAATAATAAAAATAAAATTTTTGAAGAAAAAATTAATTTGTTTTCATACAAAATTGACAATGCAATTAAAAATTTTCAGTTTAATGTAGCTGTTGCAAATTTTTATGAGGCTTATAGATATTTTAGTGACTCAATGAGATTGGAAATAAGTACGAAATCATTATCAGATAACATGATTAAGTTAATGAAGTTAATGTTACCTTTCACTCCTCATTTAGCTCATGAATGTTTGACTATTCTAGGTTGTAAAGACGTGAATAAATGGCCAAAAATAGATGAAAAAATACTTAAAAGATCTACAATAAATATGGCTGTACAAGTAAATGGGAAGACAAGAGATGTGCTTAATATAAAGCAAAATTTGAGTGAAAAAGATATAAATCAATTAATACTTAAATCATCTAAGGCAAATAAATATCTAAAAAATGCTAAAATTATAAAAACAATATTTATAAAAAACAAAATAATAAATTATATTGTAAAAAACTAATGTTAAAATTAATCTTTAAAATAACTTTATTGCTATTTATGTTTCTAACTATGGGATGTGGTTTTAAAGTTTTAAATGTATCACAAAATAATAACTTTTTAATAAAAGATATTATTGTCTCGGGAGACAAAAGAGTAAATTTTAAGCTTAAAAATAACTTACTCACTTATTCAAAAAAAAACAGTCAAAACGAATTAATTATAAATTTTAATTCCAAAAAAGAAAAAAGAACAAAAGAAAAAAACATTAAAAACGAAATAACAAAATATCAGGTAACTTTACATATTGACCTTATATTCAAATTATTAAATACAAATATTGAACATACAACTAGTATATCAAACAGTGGAGATTATTTGGTAGCAGATAGTTATGCAACAACATTAGATAATGAGAAAAAATTAATCGATAATTTAATAGAGAATACTCTAGAAGAGATTTTAAAAAAAATAAATTTGAAATTAGATGATATTTAAAAGCTATATACTGGAACAAAGCCTACGAGAAATAGGTAATTATAAAATTTTTTTATTTTATGGTGAAAACCAAGGACTTAAAAAAGAATTTAAAGACAAGCTAAAAAAAATAAACCAAAAAAAAGAATTAATAAATTTAACTCAAAACGAAATTCTAAAAAACAAAAATTTATTAGTGAATGAGATTTCGAATAAATCTTTATTCAATGAGGAAAAAGTAATATTTATAAACGAAGTAAATGACAAAATATTAGAACTTCTTGAAGAAACCCAATCTATTTTAAATAATGAGAGAATTTTTCTTTTCTCTGAAGTGCTTGAAAAAAAATCAAAACTTAGGAACTTTTTTGAAAAATCAAAAAACCTAGGAATTGTACCCTGCTATCAAGATAACATCATATCGATAAGAAAAATTATTGCGAATGAACTTAGTTCCCTTAAAGGCTTAAATAATGAAATTATTAATTTTATAATAGAAACAACAGGACTGGATAGAGACAAAGTAAACAATGAAATAGAAAAAATTAAAATTTGTTTCAATAGTAAAGAAATAAACCGTGATAAGATTGAACAATTATTAAATACCAGTTCAAATAACGATTTTAACCTCTTGAAAGATGAAGCTATTAAAGGAAACAAAGTCAGCACTAATAAGTTGTTAGCAGACACTGTATTTGAAGCTGAAAATAATATTTATTATCTAAATACAATTAATCAAAGAATTAACAAGCTCAATGAAATTATAGAAATGAAAAAAAATGCGCTGAATATAGAAACATTAATAACAAGTTTAAAACCACCTATTTTTTGGAAAGATAAACCGATTATAATAGATCAATCAAAAAAATGGAATAAAGATAAAATTAAGTTAGCCCTTAAGAAAATTTACGAAGCAGAAATTAAAATTAAATCCAATTCCTCAATAAGAAAGGATTTACTAATTAAAAACTTAATTATTGATCTTTGTACAACGGCTAATTCCGCTTAAGTAAATTTGAGATAAGTTCAAACTGTTCAAGATTTTTATATAAAATTGTAATCTTGCCAGAATTATTCTTCTTGTTATGTATATTTACATTTAAACCAAGATTTTGTTGTATTCTATTTTGTACGTCTAAAATGTTAGAATCGATTTTAATTTGACCAGTTTTTTGCGGTCCCTTCTTTGATCTAACTAATAATTCGACGCTTCTCGCGCTTAAGTTTTTGGCTACAATTTCCTCTGCAATGTTTGTTGCGCTTGGTAATCCAATTAATGGTCTAGCTTGACCTGCTGTTAAATTGCCCTCCTCAATCAAACCAATGACATCTTTAGGTAATGTTAACAAACGCAATGTATTACTTATATGACTTCTACTTTTTGACATAAAATTTGCAATTTTTTCATGATCATAACCAAATTCATCGGATAATCTTTGATATCCTTTAGCCTCTTCTATAATATTTAAATCATCACGCTGAATATTTTCTACAATAGCTACTTCTAGCGCTTCATTATCATCTAGATCCAAAATCACAATTGGCACCTCATGCAGGCCTGCTTGTTGAGCAGCTAACCATCTTCGTTCTCCAGCAATAATCTGATATCTTCCAGGATCTTCCTTATCTTCTCTTACAGCTATAGGCTGAATAATGCCATTTTTCTTTATAGAATTAGCTAATTCATTGAGTTTTTCTTTATCAAAATGAATTCTTGGCTGATATTTGTTAGGGCTTAAATCAGCTACACTAACTTTGTTTCTTGAAATATTAATTTTTACACTTTTTTTACTTTCTGGTTTTTGGTCGCCAAATAAAGCAGTTAAACCTCTTCCCAGACCTTTTTTTTTAGTTGGACTCATGCTGCACTTTCTACTTTAAGATTTTTTTCTACAAATTCATTGGCTAACTTAAAATATGCTTTACTTCCTAAACATGATTTGTCGTATATTACGCATGGCAATCCATGAGATGGTGCTTCTGATAATCTAACATTTCGAGGTATTACAGTTTTGTAAACTTTTTCTTTAAAATAATTTCTTGCTTCTTTATCTACTTGTGAAGATAGTTTATTTCTTTTATCAAACATCGTTAATAAAATACCTTTTACTTTTAGTTTAGGATTTAAATTAACTTTAATTCTTTCTATAGTTTTAACTAACTGTGTTATCCCTTCGAGAGCAAAAAATTCTGTCTGCAGGGGAACTAATAATTCGTCTGAGGCAACTAAAGCCATAATTGTTAACAAGCTAAGCGATGGCGGACAGTCTATAAAGATATTATCGTATTTCAATAAAGAATCTTTTTTTCCTTTTTCTAAAATGTGTTTTAAAACAAAAGCTCTATCAGAGTCATTTGCTGTCTCTACTTCTATCCCTGATAAGTTTACATTCGATCCAATTATATCTAAGTTTTTGATTTCTGTTTTTTGTATAGCCTCTCCTAATTCTATTTTTTTTATTAATAAATTATAAACATTATTGTTTTCATCATTATTGGACTTACCTAGGCCAGTGGTAGCGTTTCCTTGAGGATCTAAATCTATAATTAAATTATTTTGACCCAAAATGGACAATGCTGTAGCGAGATTGATGACAGTAGTAGTTTTGCCCACTCCACCCTTTTGATTAATTATCGCTATTGTAGACTTAGCTGTCATTTTTTTTTGCATCTATTAATATTATTTTAGAATTTTTATCAGTGATGCTACTTATTAACTTATAGCTGTAATTTTTATCTAATGAAACATTATTAATTTCAATCTGTGCATTTTTACCCTTTAAAATTATTAATTTGTGTGGTTTTTCCGTAATTTCACGTGAAATTCTAATGATTTCGTTAAGTTTCTTAAAAGCCCTACATACAATAATATCTGTGGATAAAAATTTATCATAAACATTATCTTTAACCTCTACGTTTTTGAGGGCTAATTTGTGTTTTACCATATTAAGAAAGTTTCTTTTTACTGAAGATTTTTCATATAATTTCACGTGAAACTTGAAATTATTATCATATATGGCCAAAATAATACCAGGAAAACCTGCTCCAGACCCTAAATCTGATATTTTTAAGTTTTTATCAGTATTCAAAAAGCTTATTAGCTGAGCTGAGTCTAAGACATGCCTACTCCAGACCTCTTTCTCAGTGTTTTTGGAGATTAGATTGTAGCGATTATTGTATTTTAGCAAAAAATTTATAAATTTTTTGATTTTTTTAATGGATAAATCATTAAATTTAAGCTTGTTTTTAAGTATAATTACTGATTCATGCTCATTCATTAACCAGTAGCTCTTACTTTCATTCTTTTAAGCTGCGAAAGGATGATAATAGCTGCTGCTGGGGTAACACCATCTATCCTAAGTGCTTGACCTAAGGTATGAGGACGTATTTTGTTAAGTTTTGACTTAATTTCATTTGATAAACCACTTAATGTATCATATTTAAAATCGAAAGGGATGACAATCGACTCATCTTTTTTAAAAGTTTCAATATCATGAGATTGTCTATCTAGATATCCGAGGTAGTGTGCATCTATTTCAACCTGTTTATCCAAAGAGGCATTATATTGCGGAATTGAAGGAAATATCTGCCTTATTTTAGCCATATTTACATTTCGTTGTCCAATAACTTCTAATACTGATCTTTTAACACCATCCATTGCAATTTTAATTTCATATTTTTTTGCTTGGTTCGGAGATAGAAAATTTGATTTTAAGTGTGTAGTTAACTGGGATAATTTTTTTTCTTTATCTAAAAAAAAACTTTTTCTATTTTTTTGAATTAAATTATTTTTAATTCCCAAAGGTGTTAATCTTTGATCTGCGTTATCTGCTCTTAATATTAATCTATATTCCGCACGTGATGTAAACATTCTGTAGGGTTCAGTAACTCCTTTTGTAACTAAGTCATCAATCATTACTCCAATATAAGAGTTAGACCTATTTAAAATAAATTCACCCATATTTCTTATCTTCATTGCAGCATTTACGCCGGCTACCAAACCTTGTGCGGCTGCTTCTTCATACCCTGTCGTTCCATTAATTTGTCCAGCTAAAAAGAGTGATTTAATTTTTTTAGTCTCTAAAGACAGCTTAAGTTCTCTTGGATCAACAAAATCATATTCAATCGCATATCCTGCTCTTTTCATCTTTACATGCTCTAAACCCTTGATTTTAGCTAATATTTTAAGCTGAACTTCTTCTGGTAATGAGGTTGATATACCGTTTGGGTAAATAGTATTATCATTCAATCCCTCGGGTTCTAGGAAAATCTGATGCCTTTGTTTCTCTTTAAACTTAACAATTTTATCTTCGATAGATGGGCAATATCTTGGGCCTACTCCTTTTATATTTCCAGAATACATAGCGCTTCTTTTAATGTTTTTATTAATAATCTGATGTACTTCATCATTAGTATAAGTCATTCCACACTTAACTTGTTTGTTTTTGATTTTATTTGTAAGGAAAGAGAAATAATAATGATCATCATCTGCTGGCTGCATTTCTAAGTCATCATAATTAATTGTATTACCATCTAGTCTGGGTGGGGTTCCTGTCTTCAATCTCCCTATCTGCATTTTAAATTTTATTAACTGTTCACTTAAACCTGTAGATGGTTTTTCATCAAATCTACCTGCTGGTATTTGAGTTTCACCAATATGTATTAATCCATTAAGAAAAGTGCCAGTAGTTAAAATTAGTTCTTTAGTTCTAACTTCCTTGCCGCTTTGACATACAAAACCTATAATTTTTGCACCTTCGAATAAAAATTTAACGACGGGATCAGCTATTACCTCTAAATTTCTATAATTTAATAAAATCTTTTGCATATGTTCTTTGTAAAGAGCTCTATCTGACTGAGTACGTGGTCCCTGCACTGCTGGGCCTCTGCTTCTATTTAATAATCTAAATTGAATACCTGATTTATCAGCTACAACACCCATTACACCATCTAAAGCATCTATTTCTCTAACAAGATGCCCTTTTCCAAGCCCTCCAATAGCAGGATTGCACGACATTTCACCAATTGTCTCAATTTTATGTGTAAAAAGTGCAGTATTAACGCCCATTCTAGCAGATGCTGCTGCTGCCTCGCATCCAGCATGTCCACCCCCTATTACAACTACATCATAGCTATGTTTAGTCATAAGGTGAATGTAACGAGGTATATTAGGAATACAAGAGATATTTTATTTACCTATGCAAAAATCTTTAAATATAGATCCAAGGATTTCCTCGATATCAACTTTGCCGACAATACTTCCAAGATGTCGTGTAGCCATTCTTAGATCTTCGGCAGCTAATTCTAAATCTTCATTTTGATCTTTTTTAAGAAAATTATCTATTTCTTTTAAGCATTGATTAAGTTTAAGTCTATGTCTTTCTCTTGTGATTAAAGCAGTATTATTAGACGTGAATTTTTTACTTAATTTTTCTTTTATTTTATTAATCAAACTATCGAT